>CAMLAI010000006.1 GCA_946477995.1 uncultured Gilliamella sp.
AATCTTTAACCATTCCTAATTGTATTTCATATGATCCAGCTTACGCTTATGAAGTAGCAGTAATTATGCAAGATGGCTTACGCCGTATGTATGGTGAGCAAGAAAATGTTTACTATTACATTACCACATTGAATGAAAACTATGCACAACCTGCAATGCCAGAAGGTGTTGAAGACGGTATTCGTCGTGGTATCTATAAACTTGATACGGTTAAAGGTAAAAAAGGTAGTCTAACTGTTCAATTATTAGGTTCAGGGGCAATTTTACGTCATGTTCGTGAAGCGGCAGAAATTTTGGCTAAAGATTACGGCATTGGATCCGATGTATATAGTGTTACTTCGTTCACTGAATTGGCTCGTGAAGGTCAAGATTGTGAGCGTTATAACATGTTACATCCAAGTGAAAAACCAAAAGTACCTTATGTAACACAAATTATGAATAATAACCCAGCCGTGGTTTCAACAGACTATATGAAACTGTTTGCTGAGCAAATCCGTGCCTTTGTACCTGCTGAAAGTTACAGAGTACTTGGTACTGATGGTTTTGGTCGCAGTGATAGCCGTGAAAACTTACGCCATCATTTTGAAGTGGATGCATCTTATGTTGTTGTTGCAGCATTAGGTGAGCTTGCTAAACGTGGTGATATTAAAGCCAGCGTTGTTGATGAAGCGATTAAAAAGTTTGAAATCAATGCTGACAAATTAAACCCACGTATTGCATAAGAGGTAACCAACATGAGTATTGAAATTAAATTACCTGACATTGGCAGTGATGAAGTCGAAGTCACCGAAATCCTTGTAAAAGTGGGAGACAAGGTAGAAGTCGATCAATCATTATTAACGGTTGAAGGCGATAAAGCCTCAATGGAAATCCCTGCGCCACAAGCAGGGATCGTAAAATCTATCTCAGTCAAAGTCGGCGATAAAGTTAAAACTGGTGTCGATATTATGGTATTTGATACCGAGAATGGCGCAGAATCTGCGCCAGCTCAAGCAGAGTCTGCCCCGAAAGTCGATGTTGCTCCAGCGGCTGCAACCGTAAGTCAAACAGTCGATGTTAATGTGCCAGATATTGGCGGTGACGAAGTCGAAGTGACCGAAATTTTAGTGAAAGTCGGTGATACTATATCGGTAGATGATTCACTTATTACTGTTGAAGGCGATAAAGCCTCAATGGAAATACCTGCCTCTATCGCAGGTGTGGTTAAAACGATAACAGTTAAAGTTGGCGATAAAGTGAAGACAGGTTCCAAAATTATGGAATTTGAAACGGCATCCAGCAGTGCGCCAGCTAACGCTGCAACTGCAACGCCAGCGCCGACAGCACCAGAAAAATCAGCTTCAGTTGCTGCACCGGTGAGTAATGTTTCTACTCCTGCTGCAACGGCTTCTACAACGGCAAGTAATGATTTTGTTGAAAATGATGCATATGCACATGCAACACCTTCTGTTCGTCGTTTAGCGCGTGAATTTGGCGTGAATCTGGCTAAAGTATCACCAACAGGGCCTAAAAACCGAATCCTACGTGAAGATATTCAAGCTTACGTTAAAAATGCGGTGAAACAAGTTGAGAGTGGTACAACAGGCGGAGCATTACCGGGATTATTACCATGGCCGAAAGTTGATTTTAGCAAATTTGGTGAAACTGAAACTTTACCATTAACTAAAATCCAAAAAGTGTCAGGTGCAAATTTACATCGTAACTGGGTCATGATTCCTCATGTTACTGAATTTGACGAAACCGATATTACGGATTTAGAAGCATTCCGTAAACAACAAAATGCCGAAGCAGAGAAGAAAAAACTTGATCTTAAGATCACGCCATTAGTGTTTATTATGAAAGCGGTGGCAAGTGCATTAACTGCTTATCCACGTTTTAATAGTTCATTATCGGAAGATGCGCAAACCTTGATTATCAAAAAATACATCAATATTGGTGTCGCAGTTGATACGCCAAACGGTTTAGTCGTACCGGTATTTAAAGATGTCAATAAAAAAGGCATCGTTGAGTTATCTCGTGAACTTGCCGAAATCTCGAAAAAAGCTCGTGAAGGTAAATTAACCGGTGCGGATATGCAGGGCGGATGTTTTACAATTTCAAGTTTAGGTGGTATTGGTACAACTTCATTTACCCCAATTGTGAATGCACCTGAAGTCGGTATTTTAGGGGTGTCACGCTCAAGTATGAAACCTGTATGGAATGGTAAAGAGTTTACGCCACGTTTAATGTTACCTTTATCTCTGTCATTTGATCATCGTGTGATTGATGGTGCAGACGGTGCACGCTTCTTAAGCCATATTGTTAACGTCTTATCTGACTTACGTCGATTAGTGATGTAGTTTAGGAGAATAAATTATGAGTCAAGAAGTTAAAACACAAGTGGTGGTTTTAGGTGCTGGTCCAGCAGGTTATTCTGCTGCGTTCCGTGCCGCCGATCTTGGATTAGACGTAACGTTAGTTGAACGCTATTCTACATTGGGTGGCGTATGCTTAAATGTGGGATGTATTCCTTCTAAAGCACTTTTGCATGTAGCTAAAGTCATGGACGAAGCCAAATCACTGACAGAACATGGAATTCATTTTGGTACACCTAAACTTGAACTGGATAAAGTTCGAGGTTGGAAAGAGAAGGTCATTAATCAGTTAACTAATGGATTAGCAGGTATGGCTAAAATGCGTAAAGTCAATGTTATTCAGGGCGAAGCGCAATTTACCGGTAGTCATACTATGGATGTGACATCTGCAAAAGGTATTACTAAAATTACGTTTGATAATGCCATTATCGCGGCTGGATCCCGACCAATTAAATTACCTTTTATTCCGCATGATGATCCTCGTATTTGGGATTCAACAGATGCGCTTGCTTTAACAACCATTCCTAAAAAATTATTGTTAATGGGTGGGGGTATTATTGGGCTTGAAATGGGTACTGTTTATCATGCCTTAGGTTCAGAAGTTGATGTGGTTGAAATGTTTGATCAGGTCATTCCTGCTGCTGATAAAGATGTGATCAAAGTCTTTACAAAACAGATTCAGGATAAATTCACCTTACGTCTTGAAACAAAAGTAACGACGGTTGAAGCAAAACATGATGCGATTTACGTCACTATGGAGAAAAAAGACGGAACCACTGAAACACACACTTATGATGCCGTATTAGTGGCAATTGGACGTTCGCCAAATGGAAAACTAATTAGTGCTGAAAAAGCCGGCGTGAACGTTACTGATCGTGGTTTTATTGAAGTCGATAAACAAATGCGCACCAATGTACCACATATCTATGCTATAGGTGATATTGTTGGTCAACCAATGCTTGCGCACAAGGGCGTTCACGAAGGACATGTGGCTGCTGAAGTGATTGCGGGCAAAAAACACTATTTTGATCCAAAAACGATTCCTTCTATTGCTTATACTGAGCCAGAGGTTGCTTGGGTTGGTTTAACCGAAAAAGAAGCGAAAGAAAAGGGTATCGATTATGAAGTGTCTATCTTCCCATGGGCAGCATCTGGGCGAGCTATCGCATCGGATTGTTCACAAGGGATGACTAAGCTGATCTTCAATAAAGCAGATAATCGCCTTTTAGGTGGCGCAGTCGTTGGTGCTAATGGCGGTGAATTGCTTGGAGAGATTACCCTTGCGGTTGAAATGGGGTGTGATGCCGAAGATATAGCCTTAACTATTCATGCGCATCCAACACTTCATGAATCAATTGGACTTGCTGCTGAAATTTATGAAGGAACGGTAACTGATTTACCGAATCCGAAAGCAGTAAAAAAATAGTTTATATTCAGTCATTCTATCTATCTTAAAATTTATGCCGTCAATGATTGACGGCTTTTTTTTAATCACTCACTTTTGCAAAACATCCTTTCCCACTATAACTATAATATTTGGCATGATACGCAATAAACACTGATTCCCCTTTATTTAAAGTGAGTACTTCATGTTTTGTTGTTAATGTAATAGCGCCATTTGCACAAAATAGGATTTGAGGGCTGTTGACTTTTTCTTTTCTTAATTGAAGATCACTTTGAATGATTTCAAATTTAAAATCATTAACGGGAACAGGAAAATCAATTTTATTATGATTAATTAACGGATTAATTAGCAGTTCACTAGCATCAGTACTGCTAAAGTTCGTATTCGCTATTAATGCGTCAATATCAATAAACTTATGGGTTAAACCTGCTCTTAAAACATTATCTGAATTTGCCATCACTTCAAAACCGGTTCCCGATAAATAACAATGCGGTGTTTGGGCATGTAAAAACATCGCTTGAGATGGCTTGAGTTCAATCACATTTAAAATTAAAGGCATAAACAAACCAATATCGTTAGGATAATCTTTTACCAGTGTATGAATGGTTAAAAAAGGCTCTTGATTGAAACTTCTAGTACAGGCTAATAATTGATGAATAGCTTGTAATTTTTGGTCTGGTGAAAGATTCAACAAGAATTGAAAAAAGTGTTTCAGTTGTTTTGGATGAGGATTATTTTGTAATTGTGCTAATTCATGGTTAAAGATAGGGATAGTTATTTGCGAAAAAAATGATAATATTTGCTCAATCGGTCGAAACGAATTCATGGCTTTAAATGGCGTGAGTGCATACAATAATTCTGGTTTATGATTGGGATCTTTAAAATTTCGGTTTGGTGAATGAAGATCGATACCTAATTTATTTTCTTTTTCAAAACCTTTTTGAGCATCAGCTTTAGTTGGATGAACCTGAACTGAAAGGGGTTTATTTGCTGCGAGTACTTTGAATAAATAGGGAAGAGTACCGAAAAGTTGATAAGTATTTTTACCCAAAATCTGCAATGGGTTTTGATTGATAAGCGCATTAAGATTTATCTTTTCGCCATTTAAACCGATAATCTTTGAACAACCCAGAGGATGTATACCCATCCATATTTCAGCCATCGGCTTTTGGCTTGGGTTTTTAATACCAAATAAAGTCGTAATACTATCGATACTTCCCCAATCATAATCTTTAATACAATTTTCAAGTTTCCATATCGTTTGCTTCATATTATCAACCTGTAAAAGAGTGAATGTGATGCGAATATTGATATTTAAGCTTATTCCTTCTTAATAAACATTATTTAACAGTAAAATCTGTGCTTTAAACCGATCATTTAACATCTCTTTAGTTATTTTTTCCTGTATTCATAAAAAGTGTTGAATAGAGTAAAGACCTTTTAACAAAGTAACCAATCAACTGAATTATAGTAACGACTAAGCAAATTTTTGAAAAGATTAAAAAGTGATTTTTGTGAAATGAATAACACTTTTTGAATGTCTGTGTTTAAAATAAAATTCTGAGATATTTCACAGTATTATTAATAGTTGCAAGGATGAAAAAGTAGGGAAACTGTATTTTAAAGGCGATTAAGTATATAATGCCCCGCAAATTCATTTATTCACGATTAAAAATAGACTTTTATATGAAACCCTCAATTATCAGTAAGTTAGAAACTTTGCAAGAGCGCTACGAAGAGGTTCAAGCGTTATTGTCTGATGCCTCGGTGATTGCCGATCAAAATCGATTCCGTACTCTTTCTAAAGAATATGCGCAATTAACGGGTGTGGTGAAATGTTTTACAAGTTGGAAGCAGACTCAAGAAGATATTGAAACTGCTAAAATGATGCTTGCCGATCCTGAAATGAGTGAAATGGCTCAAGAAGAGTTAAATGAAGCGTTAAACCGTATCGAAGAGCAAGAAAAACAGTTACAAGTTTTATTATTACCTAAAGATCCCAATGATGATTATAACTGCTTTGTTGAAGTCCGAGCTGGAACAGGTGGAGATGAAGCAGCAATATTCGCTGGCGATCTTGCAAGAATGTATACAAGATATGCAGAATCCCGTCATTGGCGAGTTGAAATTATGAGTGCCAATGAGGGTGAGCATGGTGGCTATAAAGAAGTCATTATGTTAGTCAGTGGCGACGGCGTTTATGGTAACTTAAAATTTGAATCGGGTGGTCATCGTGTGCAGCGTGTACCTGAAACAGAATCGCAAGGTCGTATTCATACATCTGCATGTACGGTAGCGGTGTTACCTGAAATTCCAGAAGCAGAAATGCCTGAAATTAATCCCGCTGACTTAAAAATTGATACTTATCGTTCGTCTGGGGCAGGGGGGCAGCACGTTAATACAACCGATTCAGCTATTCGTATTACGCATATTCCAACAGGAATTGTGGTTGAATGTCAGGATGAACGTTCTCAACATAAAAATAAAGCTAAAGCGATGTCGGTGTTAGCAGCACGAATCCAAGACGCTGAAACCCGAAAACGCCAACAAGAAGAGGCGTCGACCAGACGTAACCTTTTAGGTACTGGTGATCGTTCAGATCGTATTCGAACCTATAACTATCCACAAGGACGAGTAACAGATCATCGTATCAATTTGACGATTTATCGCTTAGATGAAGTTATGGAAGGCAAGTTAGAAATGTTGATTGATCCAATTGTACAAGAATATCAGGCAGACCAGCTTGCTGCATTATCGGAACAAGATGAATGACTTATTTAGAGTGGCTTAAATATGCATCTCAAACTTTAAGTGAAAGTGAAAGTCCCAAGCGTGATGCGGAAATACTATTAAGTTTTGTGACGCACAAAACACGAACATTTTTAATGGCGTTTAGTGAAACTTCATTATCAGACGATGAGTTAACGCGCCTCAATGCATATTTAGCTCGTCGGCAAGCGGGTGAACCGATTGCTTACATTACCGGTGAAAAAGAGTTTTGGTCTTTAAAATTTAATGTGTCGGACTGTACCTTGATTCCAAGACCAGATACCGAAAAATTAGTTGAGCTGGGATTAGAATACCTACCTAAAATTCCCTGTGAAGTTTTAGATCTTGGAACAGGTACAGGAGCCATAGCCATTGCTATGGCAACAGAACGCCGAGACTGTCTTTTTACTGCTGTTGAAAAAAATCGAGATGCGCTAATATTAGCTCAACAAAATGCGACACAAATCGGTGTAAATAATGTTTATTTTTTACAAGGTGATTGGTATAAACCACTCAAAACCCGTAAATTTTCGATGATAACATCCAACCCGCCTTATATTGAGCCAACAGATATTCATCTATCTCAAGGTGATGTTCGTTATGAGCCAAGAACAGCACTTGTGTCAGACGACGATGGACTTGCGGATATAAAGTTAATTGTCAAAGGGGCTACCAAACATCTGAATCAATATGGTTGGTTACTGATCGAGCATGGTTGGAAGCAAGGCTCTGCAGTACAAACGATTTTCAAACAACATGGATTTCAATTAGTTGAAACCTTCACAGACTATAGTGGCAATGATCGAGTGACGCTTGGTCGTTGGTTCAAACCTTAACTAGGAAACAATTTATGATGAAGCAAAAACAAGTAAAAGTCAGGGATATTACGGTCGCAAATGATCTTCCATTTGTGTTATTTGGTGGTATGAATGTGCTTGAATCACGTGATTTGGCAATGAAAATTTGTGAGCACTTTGTGACGGTCACGGATAAACTCAACATCCCTTATATTTTCAAAGCTTCGTTTGATAAAGCGAATCGTTCTTCTGTTCATTCCTATCGTGGCCCTGGTTTGGAAGAAGGTATGAAAATTTTTCAAGAATTAAAACAACAATTTGGCGTAAAAATCATTACTGATGTTCATACCGAACAACAGTGTCAACCCGTTGCCGATGTTGTTGACGTTATTCAATTACCGGCTTTTTTAGCCAGACAAACCGATCTCGTTGTGGCAATGGCGAAGACAGGTGCCGTCATTAACGTTAAAAAACCACAATTTGTTAGTCCCGGACAAATGGGCAATATAGTTGAAAAATTTGAGGAAGCAGGCAATGATCAAATCATTCTTTGTGATCGTGGTAGCTGCTTTGGTTATGATAATTTAGTGGTTGATATGCTTGGTTTTAATATCATGAAAAAAGCCAGCCATGGTTCACCAGTAATTTTTGATGTCACTCATGCCTTACAATGTCGTGATCCTATGGGAGCAGCATCCGGTGGACGTCGTGGACAAGTGACTGAACTTGCTCGTGCAGGCATGGCAGTGGGTATAGCAGGGCTATTTTTAGAATCACATCCTGATCCAAGCCATGCAAAATGTGATGGACCTTCAGCACTTCCATTAGCTAAACTTGAGCCATTTTTAAAACAGATGAAAGCTATTGATGAGCTAGTAAAAAGTTTTGATGAAATTAATACTGAAAATTAAAATTGATTGATGTGATTAAATCCCTATTAATAAATTAAATTTTATCAATAGGGTTTAATCTCAGTATTGGTAATAAGAATTTTTTGATTTTTCTTTTTTCCCCTCCCTATATTTTCATTTCTGACAAGCAAATTTATTTAAACATAGGATTTATACATCTGAATGCGTTAAGCGATCGTTTGGGTTAGTTCAAAACTCTATTAATCTTTTCTTATTTTTTAATATAAAAAAAGTTGTGATATTTATCGAAAAATTAGAAAAAAAAAGGGGTATTTTGGTGATTCGGATCACGATTTAACAACATTTAATTTGATAACCAAAATATGTTTATGCATTATGAAAACACCTTATTCACAGGTGTTTTAGATTAATTTAGTAAATTTAACCAATTGTTTGTACAGAAGATTGACATTAATTTTGTCGTATTTTATTGATTTTAGGTAGAAAATGATTTTTTGATCCATAAAGATAAGTTGTTAACGGACTAATCTGATCGTTGATTTAAAAAAGTCATTTCAAGGAAGCAGATATGAATTTTTATAACCCCCTATTAACCACTCGTTCACTCAGTCGTATCACTAAGCTCATTTTGTCTTGCTCCATTTTAATCAGTGCGTTGCCTGCACAAGCAGAATATACCCATCCCTTTGTTGAGGATGCTTCATTAACCGGTAATGTCTTTTTTTGGAATCGTGATCGGGAAAGAAAGAATGTCACTCAACATAAATATGAGAAAAACCTAAGGCATACTTCTTTCAATACCAATCTGGATTTTAAAACAGGTTATATAGCCGATATGTTTGCTTTAGAATTGGGCGGCTATGGTGCTTGGGAAGTCAGTAATGGTGGTAATGGTCATCCTAATGAAATCGGTTTTAGTGGTGCCAATAATCGTTGGGACGAAAATTGGAAAAAAGATATTAGTGGTATTAGTTTCTATAAAGCCCAAATGAACTTCAAACTTGATGAACTATTTTGGCTCAAAGCGGGGTATATTCAACCGTCAGGACAAACGTTGCTTGCTCCACACTGGAGTTTATTACCAGGCACTTATCGAGGCGTTGAATTTGGTACAAAGCTTGATTTTGACTCTGCGGGGGTATTATCTATGTCCTATATGTGGGCAGATAAATATAAAGCACCTTGGTATAAACGACTTTATGAATTTAGACAATGGCAAAAAGGAAGAAAGATCGATTACTTACATTCTGCTGGTTTGAAGTATGATTTTAAAAATAATGTTGTGCTAGAAGGCGCATTTGGTCAATCCCATAACTATATGAATCAGTTTTTTGGTAAAGCGTCTTATCAATTAGATATTTTGGATAACCCGTTAACAATGAGTTATCAATTTTATGGTGCGAAAGATCAGTCTCATAAGGGGGCTAAAGTATATGATGGTTTAGCATGGTTACAAGCTGCGACGTTAGGTTATCAAATGGGGCCAGTAGGGTTACGTCTTGAAGGTGTAGCAGTTAAAGCAGAAGGTGAACAAGGATTCTTCTTACAACGAATGACGCCTGATTATGCTTCCTCAAATGGTCGTTTAGATGTTTGGTGGAATTCACGTTCAGATTTTAATGCCAATGGTGAAAAAGCATTATTTGCAGAAGTTACCTATGATTTAAGTCATCTATCACACTATTTATCTGGTTGGAGAACTGGCGCTTCGTATGCTTATGGCTGGGATGCTAAACCAAGTAGTAATAAAGATTTTGACCAAAAAAGACGGTTGATTGAATCAGTTTATAACTTCGATTTAGGTTATACCGTACCACAAGGTTTTGCTAAAAACACCTCTTTCCAGTTACATTATACCAAATATAATAACCACTCAAAAATACCAAGTTGGAGTGAAGGTTATGGCAATATTTTCCAAGATGAACGAGATATCAAATTTATTGTTACCGTTCCATTCACTATATTTAATGCAAAACAAAAATAGGTAAAAAAATAATGAAAAAGCTTAAAACTGCAATACTTGCAACCTCGATAGCCTCTTTATTAAGTGTAGGCGTTACACAATCAGCTTATGCAAATCAAAAGACAGTTGATTTAATGAGTGCTCAACTTAATGTTAAATATACTGTTAATGATAATCAGGCAAATGATCATGGTATCAATTGTGCTGCTTTAGGTGCGGACTGGGCTGCATGTAATAAAGTGACTATTTCGTTAACAAATAAAGGTTCAGCAATTAATGATAAAGATTGGGCAATTTATTTTAGTAGTATTCGTATGATTTTGTCCGTTGACAATGATCAGTTTAAAATTACACACCTAACAGGCGATCTTCATAAAATTGAGCCGACGGATAAATTTGTTGGTTTTCCTGCTAAAGGCACTATCGAAATTCCTATGATTGGTGAATATTGGATCTTGAGCGAAAGTGATATAATGCCTCGTTGGTATGTGACATCGACCAATGCAACCCCTAAAATTATAGCAAATACCAATACAGATTCTGATAATTTATCGGCATTTGTGTCGCCAATTAATCAACACTGGAAAAGAACGGCTGATGATCATAATATTTTAATGACACCCGTCAATCGTTTTCAATATAATGCCGATATTGAAAACTTATCGGCAGAAGCATTACGTGGGCAAATCTTGCCAACACCAAGTAAAATATCCATTGGAAATGAAAATATAACGCTCGATTCGCAAGGGGTAAATTTAGTTTTAAATGGATTAAATCAAGACAGTTTAACTGTTATACAGACTGAATTTAAAGCATTAAATATCCCGATTACTCAACAAGGCTTTAAAATACAAGCAACAATCGAACCTCAACAATTTTCCCAAAAGCAAGCAGGGGCTTATCAGTTAGTAATCAACAAAGACAAAGCAACCATAACAGCTTATGATGAGACTGGAATTTTTTATGCGATCCAATCCATTTTATCGACAATTTATGTCGATCATTCTCATACCATTCCAACACTTAATGTCATTGACTCGCCTCGATTTGAATATCGTGGTGTCATGCTTGATATTGGCCGTAATTTTAAATCTAAACAGGCCATTTTGCGTTTATTAGATCAAATGGCAAAATATAAAATGAATAAATTTCATTTTCATTTAAGTGATGATGAAGGTTGGCGAATTGAGATCCCAGGATTACCAGAACTCACCGAAATTGGTAGTAAACGTTGCCATGATCTTACTGAACAAACTTGTTTACTTCCTCAATTAGGATCTGGCCCTGACAGTAATACATCTGGCTCGGGATATTTAAGTCGTCAAGACTATATTGAAATTATTAAATACGCTAAAGCACGGTTTATTGAGGTCATCCCAGAGATTGATATGCCTGCGCATGCTAGAGCGGCGATTGTCTCTATGGAAGCACGTTATAACCGTTTAATGAAAGAAGGCAAAGCACAGCAAGCGAACGAATTCCGTTTAGTTGACCCAACGGATACTTCTAACACGACAACTGTTCAATTTTATAATCGATTAAGTTATTTAAACCCTTGTCTTGACTCGTCTAAACGGTTTGTAAATAAGATTATTGATGAAATAGCTAGCATGCACATCGAGGCAGGCCAACCTTTGACAACTTGGCATTTTGGTGGTGATGAAGCTAAAAATATCCATTTAGGATCTGGCTACCAAGATTTACAGCTTAATGAAAAAGTTGCTTTTAAAGGTATTATTGATCAAAGCAATGAAGACCATCCATGGGCTAAATCACAAGCATGCCAAGCTTTTATATCTAAGGGTATTGTCAAACAAATTGAACATCTACCAAGTTATTTTGCTGAGCAGGTTAGTACTATCATTAAGGAACATGGTATTGACCATATGCAGGCTTGGCAAGACGGCATGAAACATGCCGACAGTGCTAAATCTTTTGCTGTTGATAAAGTCACGGTGAATTTTTGGGATACTCTTTATTGGGGTGGGGCTGACTCAGTCAATGAATGGGCAAATAAAGGCTATCAAGTCATTATTTCGAATCCGGATTATGTCTATTTAGATATGCCATACGAAGTCAATCCTAAAGAAAGCGGTTATTATTGGGCTACACGTTACAATGATGAACGTAAAATATTTACTTTTGCGCCTGATAACTTACCTCAAAATGCTGAAACGTCGTTAGACCGCGACGGCAATCCATTCACCGCTAAAGGTACACTTAATTGGTCGGGCGCTTACGGATTATCTGCGCAAATTTGGACAGAAGATATTCGTAGCGATAATAAAATGGAATATATGGCATTTCCTCGTTTGCTAGCGGTGGCAGAAAGAGCGTGGCACCAAGCCGATTGGGAACTTAGTTATCAAAAAGATCGTGAATTCATACAAGGGAAAACACAGTATGTGGATCAACAAAAATTACGGCAAGATTGGGTACGTTTTGCTAACTTAGTTGGTCAGCGAGAATTAGCGAAATTGGATTTAATGGGAATAGATTATCGATTACCTATCCCAGGGGCTAAAATTGAGAACAATCAGCTCAATGCTAATATTGTTTTTCCGGGATTAATTATAGAATATTCGACGGATAATGGTAAAAATTGGCATCGCTATACTGATCCCGTGACAATTAAAAAAGGTGATGTTGTATCAGTACGTAGTCTTTCAGCTGATCGAAAAAGAATAAGTCGTATTGAGCAAGTTAACGAGTAATCGAAACAGTTTACCATTTTTATCCAATCACCATTGGATAAGAATGGTAAATAATTAGTTCAATATTTCTAGGCTATTAATGTAACGTTTCATTGTCAAAAACGCTATCATCTAAAATATCGTCACTTCCGTCTTCAAAATAAGTGCCCCAACCGTCATAATTCACATTAAATTGGTGCGCCAACGTCATAATTTGGGCAATTTGTGCATTGATTAAATCAGCACTGAGGGGGCTTTCAGCGATGATATCAAAACCAATAATAACGTTACCAGAATCATCGACATCTTCATCAGGATCTGTTGCTTCATAACCTAATTTATAGGCTTCTACTGCAACTTTTTCAAGTTTATCAAAGTTTTCTGAAGAAATATGATGTTCTATCAAATACAGCGCATGGGGATCACTCCCATCTTCTAAAAGTTCATCAATAATTGATTGAGTATCTTGTTGGGCAAGCAGAATTTGATCTTTCATAATATACCTTTTAGTGGTCACGCAAATTGTGTGGTATATTACACGTTTAAAAATAATTTTCGAGAAAAAAGTGATCGTAGATTTGCATTCTCATACTATAGCCTCTGATGGTGTTCTATCACCAAGCGAGCTGGTTAAACGTGCTGTCGATAACCAAATTGACATATTAGCGATAACGGATCACGATACCATAAAAGGAATTCCTGAAGCGCAAAAGTTGATCTTAACTGAAAATCTTCCGGTTAAACTGGTGAGTGGAGTTGAAATATCAACCGCTTGGAAAAATAATGAAATTCATATTGTTGGATTGAATATTGATATTGAAAATCAACAATTATTAACATTGCTTCAAGCTCAAGAACAAGGTCGGATTGATCGCGCAATGGCAATTAGCTATAAATTGGGCAAGTTACATATTGATGATGCTTATGAACAAGCAAAGACTTTTTCAAAGGGGGATATTGTGTCTCGTGCACACTTTGCTCGATTTCTTGTTGCTCAAGGTTTAGTCAAAGATGTGAAAACGGCATTTAAAAAATATCTTGGAAAAAGTGGATATGCTTATGTGCCAGCAAAATGGTGTAGTATTGAAGAGGCAATAACGGCGATTCATGTGGCAGGTGGACTTGCAGTATTAGCGCATCCGACTCGTTATGATTTAACTGGCACTAAATTAAAATTATTAATTAATGATTTCAAAACTTGGGGTGGTGATGCCATTGAAGTTTCGCAAAGCCGACAAACACAAGATGACTTACAGCGATTAGCTAAATTAGCCAACGAATTTGAACTGCTTGCTTCGCAAGGTTCGGATTTTCATGATCTGGTTAACTATTTAGATTTAGGAAAAACGACCCCTTTGCCAGGCAGTGTCACACCGATTTGGCATAATTGGAAACTAAATTAATATGGACTAAAATTGCTTTAAGTTAACATGCTATCAACCTTCATGATAGCCAATCTGACATTGTAAAAAGTGTTTTAAATTTAATATTAATATAGAAGAACATTATGAGCCAAACTTTTTATATTCATCCGGACAATCCTCAAAATCGATTATTAGAACAAGTTGTTAAAATCTTAAAAGAGGGTGGCGTTATCGCTTTTCCTACTGATTCCGGTTATTCATTAGGTTGCTTGCTTGATAATAAAAATGGTGTTGAGCGTATTTGTAAAATACGACAGCTTGATAGATATCATAATTTTACGTTGATGTGTCGAGATTTATCGGAATTATCTTCCTATGCAATGGTCGATAATATTACGTTTCGACTGTTAAAAAATAATACGCCCGGTAAATACGTTTTTATTCTACCTGCAAGTAAAGAAGTACCACGTCGCTTGATGAATGACAAACGAAAAACCATAGGGTTGCGTATACCGGACAACAAAATTGATTTAGCGTTGCTGGATCTATTAGGGCAACCATTAATGACCACAACGTTAATTTTACCAAATGAAGAGGAAGCGCAATCCGATCCGGATGAAATTGAGGATAGAATTGGACATCTACTTGATGCTGTTGTCCATGGTGGTTATATAGGTCAACAACCTACAACCGTTATTGATTTAACAAATGATTACCCTGATATTATTCGTCAAGGAAGTGGTGATATAAAACCTTTTGAATCGTGATCAAATATTTCGAGAGCTTACTATTAAAAGCATCTGGATTATTTAATCATGGTAGCTATTTATTATGTGTTTTTGAAATATTGAAGTTCAAATTATGGATAATCTAAAGATTTTGTTTGGTAAACACTATCCATTTTTAAGTTAGTCAAGCTGAGCACTATCGTATTAATTGTAATGCTAGTAAAGCAATATGAGTAAATCGTCGTTTTTCACAAAACGAACAAAGATATAGTTAATCTGATACCTGTGAAGGTAGCGAGGAAAATATGAAAAAAGTAAATGACAATACTGAAAAGTTGCAAAAAGTGTTAGCTAATTTAGGTAATGGCTCACGTCGTGAAATTGAGGCGATGATAGCCGCAGGAAAAATTAGCGTTGACGGAAAAATTGCAGCATTAGGTGATAGGGTTGATGTAAATGCTAACCCTAAAATTCGAATTAATGGACACTTAGTTCAGCTAAGAAGTAAAGAAAAAACGGTTTGTCGTGTATTAGCCTATTACAAACCTGAAGGGGAAATCTGTTCGCGAAGCGATCCACAAGGGCGAGCAACGGTTTTTGCTCGATTACCGCGTTTAAAAAATGCCCGTTGGATTAATATTGGACGATTGGATATTAATACTTCCGGTTTACTCCTTTTTACCACAGATGGTGAATTGGCTAATCGATTAATGCATCCTCGTCATGAAATAGAACGTGAATATGCGGTACGTGTATTTGGAAATGTGACTGATCAGCAAGTTAATCAATTACGCAAAGGGGTGCAACTTGAAGATGGCCCAGCTTCTTTTAAATCTGTAAAAGCGCAAGGTGGTGATGGTTTAAATCAGTGGTTTAATGTCGTCATAACTGAAGGGCGTAACCGTGAAGTGCGTAGAATGTGGGAAGCAATTGATGTACAAGTAAGCCGTTTGCTGCGTATTCGTTATGGTAATATAACCTTACCTAAAGGTTTATCACGAGGAACTTGGATGGAGTTAAGTCTTGACTCGGTTAATTATCTACGTGATATTGTCGGATTAGCAAAAGAATCCAAATCATTCATTGACGCCAAAACGGATAAACGTAGTTTCAGACCAAAAAGAACTAAACTTAACAACTTGTCAAAATCATCAAGACAAGCCACAGCCAAAAAACCAACACGAATCTAAAAACTAAATCACATCCTCAATAAAAAACATCAATTTATTGGGGATATGATGACATCTATCCAATTTTTCTTACATAGACAGTAAACCAATTATCATTAACTACATTGATTAAGTTGATAAAGTTAATTTTAATTTATAAATTATTTGGTCACTCAATTGTGGTTTAGACCTTGTTATTGTTGTTGTAGATTTTCCAAATTTAGACTTAAATCACTTGAAATTAACAAATATAAATAAAGTAAAATGACTTCGAAAACATTAAGCGTCAAATGTTCACAATGTGGGTGTATTAAGCATATTTCATTAAGCTATGTACAACTACCTAAAAAAACAAACAATAAAAATATTTTTCGTACATTCATAATTAAAAGCCGACATAACGTCGGCTTTTTTGTTTCAATTACTTAATGGCATTAGCAACAATTTGTTGTGCTTCTTCTTGAAGTAAAGCTAAATGCTGATTGCTGATAAAACTTTCCGCATAAATTTTATACGCATCTTCAGTGCCAGAAGGTCGGGCTGCAAACCAGCCATTTTCAGTGATAACTTTCAATCCACCAATAGGAGCATGATTAGCTGGCGCAGAGGTTAAACATTGGGTAATTTTTTCACCCGCAAGGTGATCGGTTGTCAGTTGGCTTGCATCAAGTTTGGCTAGTTTTTGTTTTTCAGCAAATGATGCGGATGCCTGGATTCTGCCATAATAAGAAACGCCAAATTTATCCTCAAGTTGTTGATATTGTTCTTGAGGGTTTTTACCTATTTTGGCGGTCATTTCTGCTGCCAGTAGACATAAAATAATCCCATCTTTATCGGTTGACCAAACTTTACCATTCGTTCGTAAAAATGATGAGCCTGCACTTTCTTCACCGGCAAAACCTAATTGCCCATCATAAAGTCCTTGGGCATACCATTTAAAACCGACAGGGTATTCTAAAAATTTTCGGTTTAGACTGTTTGCAACGCGATCTATCATTGAACTTGTCACCACTGTTTTGCCAATGGCAACATCTTTATGCCACTCTGGACGGTGCTGAAATAAATAATTTACACAAGCTGAAAGATAAGCGTTTGGGTTCATTAATCCTTTTGGCGTAACGATCCCATGGCGATCAAAATCGGTGTCATTACCGAATGCTAGATCAAACTTGTCTTTTAAATTTAACAAACCATCCATTGCCCAGCGGCTGGAACAATCCATTCTGATCACTTCGTCGTGATCTAAATGCATAAAACTAAAGGTAGGATCAATTTTGTTATTTACAATATCAAGATTCAGACCATACTTTTCAGCAATTCGGGGCCAATAGGTAATACCTGCGCCACCTAATGGATCAACGCCTATTTTAAGCGATGAAGATTTAATCAATGCAAGATCAACAATGTTTTCCAGATCGTTAATATAATCAGTCTCATATTCTTTGGTATGAATAAATTGTGAATGAGTGGCTTTGTCTAATGAGACCCTTTTCACACCGTCTAATTGCTGTTTAAGGAGTTCATTTGCTCGATGTTCGATTTGTTTAGTGATGTCAGTATCAGCAGGGCCACCATTTGTTGGATTATATTTAATACCACCATCTTCTGGGGGATTATGGGAAGGAGTAATGACAATACCATCAGCAAGCTGTGATTTTTTATCTTGATTATACGTTAAAATTGCATGTGAAATAACTGGAGTAGGGGTATATCCCCAATCATGTGCAATAACAACAGTCTGTTCGTTAGCAACGAACACTTCAAGCACTGATTTGAGCGCTAATTCAGATAAAGCATGCGTATCTTGACCAATAAAACAAGGACCAGTGATACCATGGGATTTACGGTATTCGGCAATAGCTTGAGCGATAGCGAGTATATGAGCTTCATTGAATGTGCCTTTATTTGAACTACCTCGATGTCCTGAAGTGCCGAAAATCACCAATTGGCTGATATTATCGGTATCGGGTTTAATTCGAAAATAGTTATCTTGTAAGGTTTCCACATTGATTAGATCAGAAGGTTTAGCTAATAATCCCGCTCGGCTATGGTTTGCCATTTTTCGCTCCTCTACATAATTTTTAATCATTTGATAATGGTTACAGCGCTTTTCTGATTAATATGTGACCACAGAAATTTTATTTCACTGATGTTGAAAACACATCTTTAATTTGGTTAATCGTATTTTCTGAAATCCCCATGTCGCTCATGATTGATTCAATGATATAAATTTTTCTTGCCGTATTGGTATTACTGATTACCCAATAAGGTGTGCCAATAATTTCACGAGGTTTAGTATTTTTACCCGAAATCTCTAAAGATTTTTTATCTTTGGCTAGATATTGGCGTTTACTACCATGAAGCGATGTCGCCGCAATGGCAAAAAGTGCCGGATTATAGTTATAAAGCGCAGCGAGTAATAATAAAAAACGACTGATAATCGATTTTTCATTCGTAAAGGTATCGCTGGTTAACAAATCATTGAACATCGAGTAATGACTTTCTAAATGAACTTTGGCGTTTGAGTTAACAGGATCCGCTTCTATTTTTAACAAACGTCGCAATATACTTGATGCATCTTCACCGATGTGTTTTGTTTGCCCTGCAATAAATTTATATAATTCGTCGTCAATTTCGATAGTTTTCATTATGTTAATTATGCCTATTAGATTATCTTACTGGACACCCTTGTACAGCAATATTGTCAATTTTATGTAAGTTTTTTGTTACGCTATTATTTAAACAATCATTATGAACCTCATCTTGCGGCTTAATGTTTGTTATTACGTCATTTTTTTGTTGTTGATATGAATTATGACAGGCCGATATCATAACTGATAATAATAATTGAAAAAATAACCGTTTCATATACTTATTGTATGTCATATAAACTATTAACTTGAGTATACTCCAACTTAAATGTAAATTGTATTATCTATTGATAAAATAATGAAAAAGATATTGTTGTTATTGTAAAAGAATATTATGCTTAATCTGACAAAAAAAGTATAACTTCAATAATATATATGGGGAATCAAATATGAAAAAAATTGTTTTAACAAGTATCATAGTTGCTATCCTTTCGGGATGTAGTAATAGTGATATCTATTCTGGCGATGTTTATACAACCGATCAAGCGAAACAAGTTCAACAAGTAAGTTATGGCACTGTTGTTTCAGTAAGACCAGTTAAAATTCAAACAAATGCATCTAATGGACGAAGTGAAAATGTGGTAGGTTCATTAGGTGGTGCTGTGATTGGTGGTGTACTTGGTAACACCATTGGAGATGGAGCCGGTAGAGCTTTAGCCGTTGCAACAGGTGCGATTGGTGGTGCGTTAATTGGTAACACAATCGAGGATAAAGCAAGCCAATCAAATGCGGTTGAATTAGAAATTAAGCAAGCAAATGGTGCAAATATTGTGATTGTGCAAAAAGGCACAACCAAAGAGTTTTATGTTGGTCAACAAGTTAGATTAGTGAGTAATGGAAGGCAGATAAGTGCTTCTCCTCGTTATACTACTTCAACACAATAGTTGTCATTAAAAGTTACTAACCCATTTATTATTAGTTTACATTCCAAGACTTTTGTTTATACCTTGTATAAATAAAAGTCTTTCTATCTATTTTATATGAAAGCGATTTCATACTCTACTTCATCTAAACTACTAAACGTTTTATCACTCGGTTGATAATGTTTTGCCTGCTATGACATCAAAAAAATTTGCGTCACTAAATATGAACATATAAACTCAATATTAATTTCACTCATAAAAAGGAATATTTTAGCAATGCGCATTTTACATACGATGATACGTGTAGGAGACTTACAACGTTCTATTGATTTTTATACTCAAGTTATGGGAATGAAAGTATTAAGAACAAGTGAAAATACAGAATACAAATATTCGTTAGCTTTCGTCGGTTATGATGATGAATCTGTCAGTTCCGTTATTGAGCTAACGTATAACTGGGGAACGCAAGAGTATGACCATGGTAATGCATTTGGTCATATTGCTATTGGTGTTGATGATGTCGCCAAAATGTGTGAAGATGTTAAACTTGCTGGTGGTAACGTAACCCGTGAAGCTGGTCCCGTGAAAGGTGGAACGACCATTATTGCCTTTGTTGAAGATCCCGACGGTTATAAGATAGAACTTATTCAGAATGATCAGGCTGATCAAGGACTAGGTAATTAACGCTAACGCTTTTATATATCGCCGATAACATCGGCGATATGTGTATTAAATAAGTATCAAATGATTAGTACTCAACTATATCAGCATGATTAATAATTATTGTGCGTTAAAAGTTTTGTGAAGAATGATTGATGAATGACTTCTTGTTTATCACGCTCTAAACTTGCTGCAATAATGATAGAATTAAGGGCGTTTAATGAAGTGTTAAAATCATCATTAATAATCACATAGTCATATTCATGATAATGTGAAATTTCAGCTTGTGCTTTTGCCATTCTTTTACGAATAACTTGTTCGGTATCTTGTCCTCGCTTAATAAGACGATGTTCAAGTTCTGCTAACGAGGGCGGTAAGATAAAAATACTTTTGGATTGTGGCATTTTTTCTCTAACTTGCTGTGCACCTTGCCAATCAATATCTAAAAATACATTAACGCCTTGTAATAAGCTCTGCTCAATTTCTGCTTTCGAAGTACCATAATAGTGATCAAATACGTTTGCATATTCGACAAATGCCTGCTGACTAATCAATGACTCAAAATGGTCATGATCCACAAAATAATAATCTTCACCATGTTCTTCGCCTGGTCTTGGCGCTCGGGTGGTATGCGAAATTGAAACTTTTGCCGGATACTGATTTTTTTGCTCTAAATAAGCCCGAATCAAACTTGACTTTCCTGCTCCACTCGGAGCCGAAATAATAAAAAGTGTACCCGTATACTGGTTTGATATGTTATTTTTCATATAAAATCGATTTTGATTATCTTAAAAAACAATTTAAAGGATTATAACAAATTTACAGGCGGAGTGGTGCATAGTCGAACTATTTATCTTAATAATTACTATTAACCCGATCAAACTACATTACTGAGTGTAATTACGTTAATGTGATCCTTGTTAAAATAAGTGAATATTTTGCCTAGACTGAAAACGGATAACAAACTGCTCAATCATTTCATTTAAAATAAATTTTAAGATTAATCATTTATTGTTTGACAGTACCGTGTTAATAATTATGATGAAGTTTTTATCAAGAGAATGCGTTATGTCACTCACATTTAAAGATGGTGTTTATGCTTGTATTCCAACGTTATTAGGCTACGTTGGTATAGGTATTGCTGCTGGCGTTGTAGGAAAATCGGCAAATTTAACGATTTTAGAAGTAACTCTACTTGCTGTGATTGTTTATGCTGGAGCGGCTCAATTTATCATAGCTGGGTTAATGTTAGTTGCTACACCCATTACAGCCATTATTTTTACTGTTTTTCTGGTTAATTCCCGCCATTTTTTAATGAGCATGGCAACTGCGCCTTCTTTTCGCCGTTTTTCATTACTGGATAATATTGGTATCGGTAGTTTGCTCACAGATGAGAGTTTTGCAGTGGCCATGAATGCAATTGCCAATCATAAACCTGTCAACGCCGTATGGATGCATGGACTGAATGTCACGGCTTATGTTGCTTGGATATTATCCTGCTTAATAGGTGCTTTAATCGGTGAGTGGTTACCCGATCCCACTATGTTTGGTCTGGATTATGCTTTAGTGGCTATGTTTATCGGTTTACTTTATTTACAGTTGATAGGTGACAAAACAAAAAGTATTTATAACAAGATTCTTGTTATGCTCACTGTTTCAGTAATGCTGATCATCTTAATGCGATTTGTATCCCCTGAAATGGCAATATTAATTAGCACATTTGCTGGATGTTTTATGGGAATAGCGATGGAGCGTAAAGTATGACTACTTATAGTTTACTCATCATTATAGGATGTGGATTGGTAACATGGT
Organism: uncultured Gilliamella sp.; assembly: GCA_946477995.1. Lineage (GTDB taxonomy): Bacteria > Pseudomonadota > Gammaproteobacteria > Enterobacterales > Orbaceae > Gilliamella. Next base: position 22,101 of record CAMLAI010000006.1, read on the forward strand.
TACCTCGAATTATTCCTTTTATACTTGTTAGAAAGTTACATTTGCCTGATATTGTGATTCGATTTTTATCGTATGTTCCACTTTGTATCTTAACGGCACTTTTTGTACAAAACCTCTTTATTGCAAAACAAGGGCATTTTCCTGATTTTAAGATCGAATACTGTTTAGCTAGTCTTCCCACTATTTTAGTGGCTTTATTGACGAAAAATCTGATGTGCATTGTTGTGACAGGGATGTGCTTTATGGCGTTGATTCGATATTTTTTATAATACAAAATATTTTATACCTAAAAAACAGGGCTTGTCGCCCTGTTTTTACGTTCTTTCTTGATCTTTAATTTTAGCCACTGATTCCAGCAATTTATCTGCTTCGACAGTTTGGCCAAGTTGTTTAAGGTAGTTAGCCATTGCTTTTTGATACGCAGTATTATTAAGTATTGCTTTTGGCTGTGATTTCCACCATTTAATTAATGCGAGCGGATCATTATCGGTTGATAACTGTTTGATTCGAGCAATATAAGCAGCTTGTTTAAACTGATCTAATTGAGAATCACTATATGTTTTTACTTTATACATAATAGGTAATAAATCAATAACAGCTTGATAATTACCCATTTCATAATAAAGTTGATCTGCAAGCCTTAATACTTCGGCATTACGTGGCTTTTCATTTAACAAACTTTCAATAATAGTATGAGCACTATCATATTCATGATTCTTAAGCTGTAAGCGAACTTGAACCAATTGGAAAGCAAATTTTTCGCTAGGTTGGCAAGTCGCTGCGGCTGCTTCGAGCATTTGGTTAGCTTGAATCAACTGATCATTATCAATATTCGCTTGTGCCGCTAATAAATAAGATAATGTTGTATTGGTTGCACCCTTAGCACTTTTCATGAAAAGTTTAGCTGCTTGTTGGTAGTTACCTTCAAGTAATAAAAATTGTGCTTGTTCAATTAATTTTTTTGCTTTATGCGGCGATTTTAAACGAAGCCAATTACCGAAAGCTGTTTTAGAATTGAAGATTTTTTTAAATAATCGATCAATCAAATAAAGACAAAAAAGCGCCAACAATAATAAAATAACAAAGGAATTGAAGGACATGCTAATTTTATAATTGGCGATGATAAATACAGCTGAACCTTGATTGAATTGCAATAAAGGCCCTAAAAAGAATCCCCCAACTAATGCTAAGAAAATAACTAATATTTTAATCATTATTATTCTCCTATTTAGCCAACATAGAACGAACACGAGTTTGCATTAACTTCTCAAGTTCACTTAAGCTAGCTAATCTGTCAGGAACACTTTTATTACTAATGGTTTGATTTTGCAAATTATCAAGATCACTTAGGAAGGCTTTAACACTTGACGAATTATTATCAAAATAAGCATTAACCCAAACTGCAACATCATTAAGCGAACGTTGATAAATCAATTCTTGATGTCGAGGTACAGCTTGTGCGGCTATTAACAGACGGAAACGAATATTTTCACGAAGATACAGTGATTGTTCTAAATTTAGTGGGGTACTTAAAATATGGCATCTAACGATCTGTTTTTCATCTTTGCCTGCTTGTGACAAACAGGTCGCAAAGTTATTGTCATTTTTATCCAATTTTTCAATGGTAATAAATTTTTGCATAAAAGAATCAATGTTTGCCCATAAATTATGCGACCAATCAGAAATTGACGAAGTGACCACATTGTCGGAACTTTTAGTTGGGTCAATTTTATTTTCTGAATCAGCATCTGAAGATGCGCTGTGAGAATCATCAACTGGCAAAGCATCATTATACTGCGTTAAGCCAAGATCAATATCATTATAATTCTCAACCAAAGGAAGATCGGTCAACGAATCCGAAAGACTAATTAAATTCAAAACAATACCGTCAGAATCGATAAAACTCAATTCAGAAAGCGAACTGATATCTTTATTAATGGCTTGTCTGGCAGGCAATAAACTGGGATCATTTGTTTGTGCTAAACTTTCATCTGCATTTCTTAACAACAAACGGGCAGTGGTATAATCTTGATCACTCCAGATTTTTCGAGCTGCTAAATGGACTAAATAGTTAGCTTGCGATATCAGCCAAACATTATTATCAGTGCTCGACATTGCTGATAATCGTTCGTTAAAGTTATGAAGATTTTGTTCATTTAACCTAATTGTGTCATTAATTTGATTGGTTAACTGTTTTTGTAACTTTTGTTGCTCATTTAACTGATTAGTAACACGCTCTTCAAGCGAAGAAAACTGCTGGTCTTGTTTGGTTACTGCATCATTAATATTACTTTCTAAATCCTTAACAATACTCTGCTTGGTAGTTTGTTTTAAATTGGCTATTTCCATTTCGAGCATTGAAATAGTGCGGTTTTGTTTTTCAGTTTGTTCATGGCCGTGATAAAAAACAAAGCCACCTAAGCCTAAAGTTAAAGCAATAGCTACAAGCGATAGTTTTGAAATGGGTATTTTATTGACATTATTTTTGCTGGATGAAGAAGTCGATTTTTTTTCTGTTGTTAGACTTGAATTTGTCGTTATCGTATTTTTTTCTTCTTTCATAATATTGTTCACTTGTGTTAGTGCATCGGTTGTAAAAGGTTTGCTAAATGAGGTGGTACTAATCGTTGAACTGGTTGCATTAGCTCCATAAAATCGAATCGGCATAAAAACCTCATTTAGATGATTTTATATAATTGATATTATTATGACATAGACTTATCATTGTTTTAAATAAAATTTGATTATTTGCGCTTTTGGCTAAAACAATATTTTGCCAGTTTAGGTGCTTAGCTTCCTCAAAAATTCTTAGACTGGTCACCACTAAACAAGCTTGTTTTTTATGTTCTGTTTGGCAATACAACTCAAGTTGATGTAAATGTTCAATACTGGTAATGATAACGAGCTGATGCTCAATGGAATTACTCAGTATGTCCAACGGATAGGATATAGCATGACGAGAATAACACTCTACCAGTTTGACTTGGGCTTGTTTGGCACTTAATGTATCGGCAATTAGCTGTCTTCCTGAATCACCGCGTAAAATTAAAACTCTTCGGTTTTTCACCATATCAGCATCAAATAAGGCAAGTAATCCTTCACTATTTTCTTGTTTTGGAAAACTTACCGATTTATGGACTAATTGACGAATCAGTTCCGCCGTTTTATTTCCTATGGCAAAATACTGTAAATGTTTAGGAAAATTAAGATGCGGATTAAATGTGGTAATAACATTTGCGACTTGTGGCGACACTGCAATAACAATATCATTTGGTAACAACTGGTTTAAATTATATTGTAAATTCAGCAGATCCTTACCTGCTGAAATCCTAAATAAAGGAAGATGGGTAGCCTGTAAATTGGCTTGATTTAATAATTTAGTCAATGCTTCACCTTGCGGTGAAGGGCGGGTGACGAAAATCATTCGCTATTCAATTCCTCTAAAATTGCTTTAGCACCAAGCATTAACAATTCATTAGCGACATCTCGTCCTAACTGTTCTGCTTGAGTAATGCTACCGGACAAAGGGACTTTGATTATTGTAGAACCATCTGTTTTGCCAACTAAACCCTTTAAAAATAGCTTGTCATCCAAAATTTGGCTATAACAAGCAATAGGAACTTGGCAACCACCTTGCAATTGTTGATTCATTGCTCTTTCAGCTTGTATGCAAATTCGACTATGTTGGTCATCTAAAGGGGCCAGTAAAGCTAAAATTTGCTTATCATTGGCACGTGTTTCAATACCAATTGCCCCTTGACCGACAGCAGGTAAGATTACATCAGTATTAATATATTGTTTAATACGGTCTTGCAATGATAAACGTTTTAATCCTACTGCCGCTAAAATAATTGCATCATATTCTTGATTGTCTAATTTTGCTAAACGGGTACCAATGTTGCCTCGCAAATCTTTAATATGCAAATGTGGGTAAAGCGCACGTAATTGACATTGTCGTCGTAAACTTGAAGTACCAACCACCGCACCAGAAGGTAACTGTGATAAATTTTCGTAGCGATTTGAAATAAATGCATCTCGGACATCATCCCGTTTGCAGATTGTTGCAAGTGTGAGTCCATCGGGAAAATGCACGGGAATATCTTTTATGGAATGCACTGCAATATCAGCTTCATTATTTAAAATGGCTTCTTCCAATTGTTTAACAAATAATCCTTTGCCACCTATTTTTGATAATGGGCTATCAAGTAATATATCACCTTTTGTCACCATAGGGATAAGCTCTACAGACAAATCAGGGTGAATGGCTAATAGCTGCTGTTTAACATAGTTAGCTTGCCAAAGAGCTAAAGGGCTTTTCCTTGTTGCAATGCGGATTTTCAATGGATGTTCCTATAAATACTTTTAATGTTATTTTATTATTGATGTCTTAAAGGTGAATAAGAATAACCGTTTGTTATTTAATCACAAATTGACATCATTCAATCATGTATTGTGATTCAATATAATCTGAAACATTATTCAATGATGTTTCAGATTATTAACCAACAAAAGATAATCAAAGTTTATCAATAAACGTTGATGCGTAACCAATATAGTTGGCTGGTGTTAACTGTTTCAAACGTGATTTTTCATTTTCTGGTAAATCTAACGAATCAATAAACTGCTTCATTCCTTCGGCATCGACACGTTTTCCTCGCGTCAATTCTTTTAGTTTCTCGTAAGGCTTTTCAATACCATAACGTCGCATCACTGTTTGAATGGGTTCAGCTAAGACTTCCCAGTTACGATTGAGCTCATCCAACAAGTACTCTTGATTCACTTCAAGTTTGCTTAATCCTTTTAAGGTTGATTGATAAGCAATGATTGCATAACCAATACCCACACCAAGATTACGCAAAACGGTTGAATCTGTTAAATCACGTTGAAAACGAGAAATTGGCAATTTGCTACCTAAATGATTCATAATGGCATTAGCTATGCCAAGGTTGCCTTCAGAGTTTTCAAAATCGATTGGATTGACTTTGTGTGGCATGGTTGACGATCCGATTTCGCCAGCTACCGTTTTTTGTTTAAAGTGATTTAGTGAAATATAACCCCAAATATCACGATTAAAGTCGATCATAATGGTATTAAATCGAGCAACACAATCAAAAAACTCGGCAATATAATCATGCGGTTCGATTTGAGTTGTGAATGGATTCCATTGTAAACCCAAAGAACAGACAAACTCTTCACTAAATTGATGCCAGTCAATATGAGGATAAGCCACAATATGCGCATTATAGTTACCGGTAGCCCCATTGATTTTACCCAGTATTTCTACCGATTGTAGCTGTTTTAATTGACGCTGTAAGCGATAAGCAACATTAGCAAATTCTTTACCAATCGTTGATGGGGTAGCTGGTTGACCATGAGTTCTGGAAAGTAAAGGTAAATCACGATACTCTTTAGCCTGATCAGTAATTTTATCAATTACTTTTTTCCAATACGGGATTAAAACACTTTCTTTCGCCGTTTTTAACATTAAAGCATATGATAAATTATTGATATCTTCGGATGTACATGCAAAATGAATAAACTCATTGACGGCATGCAACTCTTCATTCGTTTTCACTTTTTCTTTAAGAAAATACTCAACCGCTTTAACATCGTGATTGGTTGTTTTTTCGATCGCTTTAATACGTTTGGCATCATCTTCGTTAAACTGTTCAACAATTTGATTAAGATGCGCCAAAGCCGATTGGCTGAGTGCAGGCACTTCAATAATTTCGGGGTGTGAAGCTAATTTTTGTAACCAACGAACTTCGACTTGTACACGGTATTTTAATAAACCATATTCGCTAAAAATAGTACGTAATTCTGTCGTTTTATCTCCATATCGACCATCAATAGGCGAAAGGGCGGTAAGTGCAGATAATTCCATCGGGATAACTCCGTTGCGATGTTAAAATAGTAATAAAAAATTAAAGTGAATTTGCTTTTTCAATTTCTTGCAAAAGCGCCTGAGCCGTTTTTATTAAGCGTTTTCGTTGAAAAAATAGCTGTAAACGGCTTCCTCCTACTTGGTACCATAAAATAGCAGAACGAATACAACCCAACAATGACGTTCTCACCTTTGCTTGAACTAAAGAATTTTGTAAATACTCAATTTTACCCAACACTTTAATTTTAGTGGTTAATGGGCTAATAATATCGGAATAAATACCGGCTAACGAATAAGACAGATCATCTACATGTGAACTAATCGTTTCTTCATTCATGACAGGATACAATCCCGAAATACGCGTTAAACGCTGGTCAATATTATTTAATGCATCATTATTTTTTATTAATCTACTGGTAATACTTAATGTTCTTAACAGATAGCGAACAACATCCAGTTGTTCTTTTTGCCCTGATGAAAACAGATAAACTAATGTTTGTAAACCCGTTTTAATATTCTGAATACCACCATACACTTCTTCGGTCGTTTGTGGTGAGGTAATAAAAAGGCTATGTATAGTTTGCTCATAAAGTGTTGAGCTACAGACCCCAGTATTGGCCAACTGGGGAACCAAAACAGAACTTTGTATCACACCGGCAAGGGCAATAGTAGTATGGTAATACTTATTCGTCACTCGAACTCTCCTTACTACGAATAATACGTTCCTCAATAATGCCGCCACCTAGACACACTTCGTCTTGATAAAACACAGCAGATTGTCCAGGAGTGACTGCCGCTACAGGGTTAGCAAAAATCACTTCGATTTTGTCTTCTGATATTGGATTGACCTGGCATTGAATATCTTGTTGACGATAACGCGTTTTCACCGTACAAGTAAAAGATTTGGTCACAGCTTTTCTATCGACCCAATGTAGTTGTTGTGCAATCAGACCATCTGAAAATAGCGCAGGGTGATCATGACCTTGAGCAACAATAAGTTCATTATTTTTAATATCTTTATCCACAACATACCATGGGGTATCATCGGCTTGCTTTAATCCACCAATTCCCAGTCCTTTACGTTGTCCTAAAGTATGATACATAAGTCCTTGATGTTTACCGATAATATGTCCGTCCAACGTACGAATTGCGCCAGCTTGAGCCGGTAAATATCGAGCTAAAAAGTCACTAAACTTTCGTTCGCCAATAAAGCAAATTCCTGTAGAGTCTTTTTTAGATGCAGTAGCTAATCCTAGCTGCTCAGCGATTTTACGAACTTGCGGTTTTTCAAGTTCCCCAACAGGGAACAGACTTTGTCTAACTTGGTCTTCGCTTAACGTATATAAAAAATAACTTTGGTCTTTATTATTATCTACCCCTCGCAATAATTCGACTTTATCGCCAGTGGTACGTTTACGAACATAATGACCAGTTGCAATATAATCGGCACCAAGATCTTGCGCTGCATACTCTAAAAATGCTTTAAATTTGATTTCTTTATTACATAAAATATCGGGATTAGGGGTTCGCCCTGCTTTATATTCTGATAAAAAATGTTCAAATACGTTATCCCAATATTCGGCTGCAAAATTAATAGTATAAAGTTTAATATTGAGTTTATCACAAACAGCTTGAGCATCGGCTAAGTCAACAGCCGCTGAACAGTATTCATCTGTGTCGTCTTCTTCCCAGTTCTTCATAAATAAACCAACAACTTGATAACCTTGTTGCTGAAGTAAATATGCAGAAACAGAAGAATCAACGCCACCAGACATACCGACGACAACTTTTGGGGAAGTATTCATATTTGGCATAATAACTAACATTGTCTATAAAAAAATAATGGCTAATTTTAGCATAAATGACCCCAAAAGCATAAATTTATGCCAATAAGAATTCTGATTGAGAACATTTTTTTTACTGGAACATAGACGGATACTTAAACATTTTTACGTTTTTTTACTCAGTAATCTTTCTAAAATCTAAAGAAAAAAAACGAGTGCCTAAATTTCTTAATAAGTGGTTCTATCAACATTAATCAACAAAACCACATATTTTATATGCCATAAAAAAATACAATCAATACACAATATTGTTAATAAAGATCCTTTAACAGATAAACGACATGACCAATAATTTTAAAATCTTGAGGTTCATTTTTGTCTACAGTTATAGACGGATATTTTTGATTATCACAGAGCAAAGCAATGTTAGAACCCTGATTTTGGATGCGTTTAATACTTATCTGATCATCATATTGCACGGCATAAAGATATCCATCAATCGGTTTGCTATGTGCAGTATTTATAATCAAAATATCATGATTGGATATCGTCGGCTCCATGCTATCACCTTTAGCCCAAACCGCCCGCAAGTCATCATTATCAAAAAGTTGATGTTTAATCAATGTGATATCAAACGGTATTGCCTCGATTTGTAAAAGTGACTTATTATTACCGAATTCATTTAATTTATAAAAAGGGATATAGACAAAACCACGACGTTCAGTATCGGGAAGTAACCGACACTCACCTTTACCTGTTGCTAACCACTCAATAGGGATATCACATTTTTGTGCGATAATTGCTAATCTATTAAGAGAAGGGTAAGTTTTACCAGATAAATAGTCACGAATAACGGCTTCAGACATTCCCACTTTTTTGGCAAAGGCATTACCCGATAAACTCTCTAAAACTAAGGTAAGTCGATGCTTAAAATCGATAACACCTGTTTCCTTAAGAATTCGTGTTTTTTCTTGATCTTCAGTTGTTTTTATGTTGCTTTCTTTCATTTTTATAATCCATTTTGCGTTATTTTTTATTTTTCTTGTTTTAATTCGTTTTTTTATGTGTTATTCTTTTGCTTGGAATTTACACCATGCTAGTGTTGTATACCGATAATCTTTTGGATAGCAATAAAAATAAACTTATAGAGGATCTCATAATGAGCGAACAAGATCAAGACTGGACTCCATCAAGAGTAGTAGGCGAAATTAAAATTAGAGGTGGAAATTTAAGAGGTCTATCTCGTGCGAGTGGCTTGCAAGCTGATACTCTACGAAACGCACTTTATCGTCATTGTCCTAAGTATGAACATATTATTTCAGAATATTTAAAAGTTCCTGCTGAAAAAATTTGGCCTTCTCGATATAACTCAAAATCAAATAAAGTTAAATATAAATAAATTATTTAAGTTTCTATTGAAAGACGCCAATCTGGCGTCTTTTATCTTATTGTTAAGTTTTAAAAAAAATTAATTCTTTGCTTTTTCCGCTGCTTTAACAATAGCTGCAAATGCATCTGCTTTTAATGATGCGCCACCCACTAATGCACCATCAATATCTGGTTGAGTAAATAACTCAGCGGCATTTTTATCATTGACCGAACCACCGTATTGAATAATGACTTGATCAGCTACTTTTGCATCTTGTTTTGCAATATGGTCACGAATAAATTTATGAACAGCTTGAGCTTGTGCAGGCGTCGCTGATTTGCCTGTACCAATTGCCCATACAGGTTCATAAGCAATAACTGCACCATTGAAAGCTTGAACACCTAATGCATTAATCACCGCATCAATCTGACGAGCACAAACAGTTTGAGTTTGACCCGCTTCGTTTTCGGCTTCGGTTTCACCAATACAAAGTACAGGAACTAAACCTGCTTCTTTAATGACTCCAAATTTTTTAGCGATAAATTCATCTGATTCTTTATGATAAGTACGACGTTCAGAATGACCAATAATAATATGCGTGACCCCGACTTCTTTTAGCATGTTGACAGATACTTCACCAGTATAAGCGCCAGATAAATTAATTCCGACATCTTGAGCGCCTAAAAGAATATTTGATCCACCTAATTGGTGTTTAACAAAATCTAAATAAACGACTGGTGGAGCGATCGCAACATCACATTCGACATCCGTAGATAGCTCATTTCTTAGTTCGGCAACTAAGTTTTTAGCCATTTCAATACTACCATTGAGTTTCCAGTTACCCATCACGAGAGGTTTACGCATAATTTTCTCCAACTTAAATTTTAAAAAGGTGTTGATTTTAGAATGAATTCGTTATAATAGTAGACATTATACACCAAGTAAATAAAGTCTGAGGAAAAATATGTCATTAGAAATATTGAATCAATTGGAAAATAAAATCCAACATACTGTGAATACTATCAGTACATTACAACAAGAGATTGCAACGTTAAAACAAGGAAATCAAGAATTAGAACAGTTGATTAATGACAGTTCAGACGAAATGAAAGCACTACGTGATGAAAACGAAAAATTAAAACAAGATCAACAAGTTTGGCAACAACGTATTCAAACTTTATTAAGTAAAATTGGTGAAATAGCACAGTAATATATTTAACTTACACAACGCGACTTAAGTCGCGTTTCTTTTATGCTTCATTAATCTCATTTTAAGATAAGTATAATGCGAGAAAAGTTAAAATCTTTATGGCTTGCTGAAACGATACGCTTGATTGAAAATGAATCAGGTCGATATGCCGATCAAGACATCAATCGAAAGGCAAGGGCTACACAATCATCATTATCCGATCGAATTATCCTACGAGCGGTGATGTTGTCTAAGCAAAATGGACTTTATACTGCACAAACGCTATTACTGCATGCGATAAAAATTTCTTTTGTTCTGCTCCTGTTACTTTCCGTTTTTTTAGGCGTGACATTAGCGTTTAGCGCACTCAATCAAAACCCTGTTAATTTATACTGGGCACTTTTCAGCTTATTAGGCGTTCACCTCATCACCTTTTTAATCTGGGTTTGTTCCTTTTTTTTCTTTTCCAATATGGGCGGAAGTATTCTTATCCATTGTTGGTTATGGTTAGCTAAAAAGCTATCTCAAAAAAAGACCATACAAGAACTGATTCCTGCTTTTGTACAACTGTTTGGGGGTAAAATCCGCTGGCTAATTGGGTTTGTCCTTAATCTTTTTTGGACAATCATATTAAGCTTTGCCCTTGTTGTACTGGTGGTTTTGTTTTCGACACAACATTACAGTTTTGAATGGAAATCAACCCTACTTAACCCCGATGCAATTATACAACTGACCCATTATCTAGGGTTGTTACCTTCAATATTTGGGTTTTCAATTCCGCAAGATGAGATTATTCGATACAGTGAACGCGCACTTAATGCTAGCGAAGTTCGATCTGCGTGGGCGATTTGGTTACTTGGCGTGTTTATTGTTTACGGATTAGCAGTACGTTTTATTTGCATGATCATTTGCGGTATTAACTGGATAGTCAGTTGCCGTAAAGTAAAATTGAATTTAAATTTACCTGAATATCAAATTTTGGCTAATGATTTACAACCGATCTTAATCCACGTTGTGGATGAAGATTCGCATAAACAAGATCTTAATATTGATTTAACCAAACATTTTATAAACAATGGCGAAGGAATTTTTTTAGTTGCGGTAGATATTTCTGAAAGCTGGACACCGCCAGCATCTGTTACCTTTTTAGGTTTTGTAAATACGCGTGAACAGCGCAAACAAATTTTAGATTATCTTCAAATAAACCCAGCTAAAAAATTATTAATCGCTATTGATACCGACCGATCACCCGATCGTGGAGTATTAAATTTACTTAGTCAATTAACTGAAAAATCGCAACAAAACCGTATTTGGTTCATCAATCAAGGTCACCAACTTAACAACTGGCAATCTTTACCGTTTGAGTTTGCTCAACCGTCATGGTTAAAAGAGGAACTGTAAAATGTTAACAACATTAAAATTAGCCGTTGTTGGTCATGCTAATGTTGGTAAAACCTCATTATTACGGACATTAATTCGCAATAGTCATTTTGGTGAGGTTTCGAATAAACCTGGCACAACAAGGCATGTCGAATCCATAAAAATAAAACTAGGCAATCAAAAATCGATTATTTTTTATGATACACCTGGTTTAGAAGATAGCTTGGCTTTATACGACTATATTAATCAACTTTTGCCTACCAATCATAAACTTGACGGCATTGATAAATTAACGATTTTTTTACAAAGCCCAGAAGCAGAAAACCAATTCAACCAAGAAGCAAAAGTTATAAAACAACTCCTAAATAGTGATGCAGCTATCTATGTTATTGATGTGAGAGAGCCTATACTACCTAAATTTCATGATGAATTAGCTATCTTAGCCAATAGTGATAAACCTATTTTAGCGGTGTTAAATTTTACTGCACAACAAAATCAGAATGAAAAAGAATGGAAAATGTTACTTTCACGAGTCGGGATACATGCTATCATAAGATTCGACGCGATCGTGCCACCATTGGACGGTGAAGAAAGATTGTACAAAAGCCTTGCGCTTATGATTGAGCCAGCTAAAGCTATTTTAGATGAATGGCTAAATAAGATAACCGAATTACGAGACTCTCGCAACCAAAGCGCTAACTTAATTATTGCAGAAACACTGGTTGATGTGACTGCATTTTATCAAATGGCTAAAACAGATGATAAACAAGCCATAGTTGATATGCAAAATAAAGTAAGAAAGCGAGAACAAAAAGCAATTGATGAATTATTATCGCTTTATCAATTTGATGCTGAGCACGAAAGCGAACAAGGTTTACCCTTAATTAAAGGGCGCTACAAAGCGGATCTTTTTAATATTGATGCGTTAAAAAGCATGGGCGTTCATTTAACCAAAGGTTTTGTATCGGGAGCCACTATCGGTGCAAGCATCGACTTAGCAACCGGAGGATTGACCTTCGGATCTGCTGCGTTAATTGGTGGTGCTGTAGGTACGCTAATGCAAACGGCCAAACATTACGGATCTAGAATGCGCTACCAGCTATCTGGATACAGTAAATTAAGTGTTGACGATGCAATTATCTGTTTTCTTTCATTGCGATTAATTCGTCTTAAAGAAAATTTGAATAATCGTAGTCATGCAAATACCGACCCGATTCAATTGTCTAATTTGGATAATAGCGAATGGGAAAAGGGTGTATTACCCAAAAGTCTAAAAGTTGCAAGACGTTATTCACAATGGTCAAACTTAAACAAGGGAACCAAAAGATATGACAAAAAAAGGCAATCAACGATACGTGACGTTGCTAAGCAGTTGTTTTAGTCTAAGGAAACGTTGTTTTATTCTCACGTTAATTTTATCTATGTTTATGCTATTTGGCTGTAGCAGTAGTCGGGGACAAGTGACCTCAAATACGCTAAGATCAGAAACGGCTATGTTAGCTAAAATAGAATCCCATTACAAAAAATGGCAAGGTACGCCATACCGTTATGGTGGAACAACCCTAGCCGGGAGCGATTGTTCAGCTTTAGTCATGAACTTCTTTAAAAATAAACTAGCTAAACGATTGCCAAGAAGTGCAGCTGAACAAGCTAAACTAGGTTACAAAGTGACGAAACCCAAAGCGGGGGATTTAGTCTTTTTCAAAACCGGTGGACGGGGTAGTGGATTACATGTCGGCATCTATTACACGGATGGAAAATTTTTACATGCCTCGACGTCGAAAGGTGTCATCTATTCCAATTTAAACGAGTCTTATTGGAAACAGCGCTATTGGATGGCAAGACGAATAAATGATATTTAAAAACGACTAAAATGCTCACTCATCACATCATGACAAGTGAGCATGATACTATCAGCACAATCAGTAATTTCAACTTAAATCAAAGACTGATTTTTCAAATTTCGCAAAACATTTGCAACATAAAGCATTTCACTTGGTGTCCCTAATGATATTCGACACCAATTTGTGGCAGGCTCAAAATCTCGACCTATTAAAATAAAATTTTGTTTCATGAGTTCTCGATATTTTTTTAAATCAATGGGGCTCTTATGAAACAAAAAGTTCGTTTCAGATTTAAGATAATGTAAACCTAAATCTGACAAAGTCTTTTCCATAATCGTCCGTGACACATCAACCGCTTTTTTAGAATAAGTTAAAAACTGGACATCATCCATTGACGCTAAAGCCGCACAGACACCGCAATAATTTAACTTTTCGCCTGCAACATACTGAGCAATATGACGAATATTATCTGCTGAACTCACCACATAACCGACACGTAGACCAGCCATAGCATGAATTTTTGAAAACGTTTTCAGTAAAACGATATTATCAAACCCCTTCGATATTAAGTAATCAACCGACTTAAAAGCTGGATCATTGACGAATTCGGCATAGGCTTCATCGACAATAAATACCGTATTTTTGGGTTTACTTGTTAACCATGATTCTATTTCGCTATTGGCAAATACAGTCGAAGTAGGATTATTAGGGTTGACTAAATAAACGATTGAAGAGCCTTGATAATCCTCAACCGCTTTTTGTAAGCCTTTAATATCAATTTGCCAATCGGCTAAGCAGGGCACTTTGGTTACCTTTAATTTAAAGATTTTAGCAAAATGTTCGCCGTCACTATAAGTTAATTCTGGTATCACTAACTGTGTATCCGGTTTCACATAAGCTGCTAATGAACTTCGAATACCTTCAGATGATCCTGCCGTTAGCAAAATGTGATCATCGCTTACATGATGATATTGAGCCAATCGTCTATTTAACAGGGGCATTTCAGCTTTAGCATAACGGTTTGCTTTAGGAATCGCATCAATGGCTGCTTGTTTAGCTGCGCCTGACATACCAAGCGCATTTTCATTAAAGTTCAGTCTAACGGGATTGTTAAGGTTAGGTATCACAACGTTATCTTGTATGGGTAACGAATATGACACTGTTTTTTGTTGTTCTAGCGCATGTGCTTTAGCCAGTAATTGATTAACCGTCAAACCTGCAATTGCAGCGGAAGACAACGTTAATAGTTTTCTACGGTTGATATTCAAATTTGCGACCATTTTTCACCTCTCGATTAATGATTTCTTTACAGGCTAATTGAACAGTGCAAAAAACATACCAAATATAATGATAATCATTAAAAGCGTATTGATACCCTAATTAGGGTCAACAATGGTCCATTTTGAAGATGATAACGATTAAATTGGTTAAAAAAACGCACTTAACTGGTGCTAGTTTGCACTAAAGCGCATCACGAATAAAAAACCATTGCGTATGCTGCATAACATACGCAATGGTCTTAATTAAGATGATATGATTTTAATCACAACAGCGATTGATTAACTGTCTGCGGGCGTTTCGATATCAGAATACGTGGATAACATTTGCAAGAACTTAAATTTAGCGTTTACCATTTTGGTTGAACGTTCATGCAAGGTATTGGCAATCACCGGTTCCAACGTTTCTAAACGTCTAAAACGCTGTTCTTTCAATAAAATACTAGATAATAATTCACTATTTGGTGATTTAGAATCAAGCACCAGACCAGGTTTACCTTCTGCCGTACGTCGTGGATCATAACGATATAGCGGCCAGAATCCTGATTTAACTAAATCTTTCATCTGTTCATGCGATTTTGCTAAATCATAACCATGCTCTTCGCAAGGGCTATAAGCAATCACTAAAGAAGGGCCGTCATAGGCTTCGGCTTCTTGCAGGGCTTTTAACGTTTGATTAAGCTGTGCACCTAATGCAATTTGCGCAACATAAACATGCCCATACATCATCACACTCACGCCTAAATCTTTGCGTGCTTTATGTTTACCTAAATCGGCAAATTTAGACACGGCTCCCATTGGCGTTGCTTTAGATTGCTGACCACCAGTATTAGAATAGCATTGTGTATCTAATACCAAAATATTAACGTTATCGGTCAAACTCATTACATGATCCAGTCCACCAAAACCAATATCATATGCCCAACCGTCCCCACCAATTGCCCAAACTGACTTATCGATTAAATAATCCGCATCTTGAATTAACTCTTTTGCTTCAGGCGAGTCCAAATGAGCCAATTGATCACGCAATAAAGCAACCTGCTTGCGTTTATCATCAATAGTAGAATCAAGGGACTGTAACGAAATGACAATTTCGGGCGAAATCTCACCCGCTACATGTTCAAGCAAACGTAACGCCCGT
>CAMLAI010000007.1 GCA_946477995.1 uncultured Gilliamella sp.
TATGGCATACCGGATATAAGTCTATTTACGGGTGCAAGCCACAGTTATTATATTTTATCGAAGCGCGAAGTATGTTATCTTAAACCTAACGCAACAATTGTGCTACCCGCTAAGCAATGGTTAACTAATAATCAAAAGGGCGATTTTAACTTTGATTCAGATTCAGATAATTGGTGGAATATACCAGACAGCACAAAACCTGATCCTCTTAATGGCGGTGGTTATACTTCAGATTATGTGCCTAATTTGGGTTTTAAAGCGGTGCCATCAGTATCGTCAAATAAGTTTCCTTCTACTGGCTTTCCTGGTGCACAGTTTCAGCTAATATTAACTGGTGCGCAAACAGATTATAACTATTCTGTTCCTAACAATCCTGGTGGAAAAGTCTCGATTGATAAATTAGGCAACGTATTACTTAATGATAAGCCTTCTGGACCTGTCACTGTTCGGGCAACGTTAAAAAACAATCCATTGTTGACGTATGATTATACTTTTGATCCACGAGGTATTTGGGTTGTACCTTATGAATTTGCATATAATTGGCAGAATGCGTCTAATTTTTGTAGTTTGATAACTCGTAAAGAATTAACTAATTCTCCTCGTAGTGCTGCGCCAATGAATTGGCTTTATCAATATAATGCTTATACAAGGTCAATTGGCGAAAGCATTTTGGGTGAATGGGGACATTTAGATAAAAATACCTATCCAAAATCACACTGGCTAGATCAGCTGTTTTGGACAGCAGACTATTGGGGAACATTATCGGGTGGTAATAGTGCACACTTTCGAATAGGTTTGTACTATGGTGATGTTGGTGTGGGTATCGATACCAATATGCATTATGTTTTATGTAGAGAATGATTTAACTACGTGTTTATTTAATGACTATCCAATTGATTTAAATAGTATAAATTAGATAAGGATTTCATGTTGCAATAAGGATTTATGATCAATATTTGTCACAAATTGGATTATCAACAGAATTTTAATAAAGTATTTTTATTTAAAGAATATACTTTTTTAAGAACATATAATTCAAGTGTATTTGTCATTAACCAGTAATTAGGTTACTGTTTTAAAATGGTTTTATTTCAATTTGAAACATATCTTAATAAGTCGATTTTTGTGTGTAGCTTGTTTCGTAACTAAGTTAAGCGAGCATTCGCCATAAGTGATTTTAACCGAATTTGGCGTACAACTTGAGTGCGAGTATGGTGTGGATGGTTATAGCGATGAATACACGCGACGTTGCCATAACATTAACGAAGTAAATGTTGTGGTAAAAGCCCGCAACGAGTCGTTGCAAACGAACGAGGCGCGGGCGTCGGAGCCGCAAGCATACAATTAGATTAAAATTTAAGCAATACATCTATTTAACTCAGTAAGCAGCAGGTAAGTTATTCACGCGGTTGGTCGCCAAATCTTTTTTCTTCAGACGCTGATTTGGTTTTATAGAGCGTTAAAAATAATAAATAACAAGCTTGTCGTAGTATAAGTGGCATAAAAATAGGTCAATAATCATCATAGACATTATTCGAATCTTCGAATGTTATGAGATGTTACACATACTTTTTAAATAGATAGTAAGCACTACCACCTAATAATATTGTGATGGCATACAGTTTCCATAAACTATGCCAGATAATAGCAAAACTGACATTTTTTAGATAAATCTGCTTTGTTAGTTCGACAAAATGGCGCACCGGATTAATTTCTGTTAGATATTGTAAAAAAATTGGCATGTTTTCGACCGGCGCAATAAATCCTGATAATAATATTGCCGGCATCATAAAGGTAATAATACCAATAAATGCTTGTTGTTGAGTTGAACAAAGTGCAGAAATAAATAAGCCAAATCCAACTAACGATAATCCATAACTAAACATACATAAATAAAAATAAATGAGTGATCCTTGAAAGGTAATGCCATAAAGAAAAATGCTGGCAATCAGTATCAGACTGCCTTGTAACATGGCGACAATAATTGCTGGTATTGCTTTACCAGTAAAAATTTGCCAAGTCATTAAAGGTGAAATGCGTAACTGGTCAAGGGTACCTTGTTCGCGTTCACGTGCTACCGAAAGTGAGGTGACAATCATAACGCCGATAGTCGTAATTAACGCAATTAAGGACGGTAAGATAAAATGTTTATAGTCTAAATTACTGTTGTAACGATGACGGACAATCAATTGACTACTATTTTGCCCTAGTTGTTCTTGCTGATATTGCATAATAATTTGTTGAATATAGCTAGCAGCAATTTGCGCACTGTTAGACTTGCGACCATCTAAAATAATTTGGATTTGTGTGGATTGCCCACTAAGTAATTTTTGCGAGAAATCACTTGGAAATTGCACCGCAACTAAGGCTTTTTGATAATTAATTGTATCACTAATGGCCTGCTGTGAATCGAGTACTAATATTTTAGAAAAAGAACTCGAATGTGCAAATCGATTAATTAACTCTGAACTCGGTTCATCTATTGTTGGTCTATACACGGCTATTGTTGCATTGGTGACATCAAGCGTAGCAGCAAAAGGAAAGATAAAAATTTGCAGTAAAACTGGCATGACTAAAATAAGACGGGTTTGTTTATCTTGCCAAAGTAGGGCGAGCTCTTTTTTTATTAGAGTCAAAGTTCGATATAGGGTTATTGTGTTAATCAATTTTATCATAGTATTTGTTCCGGTTATCTTAATCTAATTGCATACGGGTTTTTTTTAATATCACCACAAATAAAAGACAGATGCAGATGATTAAAAAAAACGCATTAATTAGCATTACCGATACAATATCGCCGGCTAAAAACAGCGTTTGTAAAATATTGACGTAGTAACGAGCTGGGATGATATAAGTAACGAGTTGGATAATGGCCGGCATACTATTGATTTCAAATACGAATCCCGAAAGCATAACGGCTGGTAAAAATGCCGCGTTTAATGCAATCATAGCTGCATTAAACTGGTTGCGGGCTAATGTTGATATCAATAAACCCAGTTGTAAAATAACCAGTAAAAATAAACTACTCACAATTAATAATAGTGTAATCGAACCGCGAAAAGGCACTTGCATGATGCCCACCGTCACAATTACACAAATAATTAACGCGAGTAGACCAATTAGATAATAGGGAATAAGCTTTGATAATAAAAACTCTAACTTAGTCATTGGCGTTGATAATAACGCTTCCATCGTGCCACGTTCCCATTCACGAGCAATCACCAAAGCAGTTAGAATTGAACCTATCACTGTCATAATGATCGTGATAGCGCCAGGCAAAATAAAGTTTTTGCTTATCGCCGCTGAGTTAAACCAAACGTGCGAGGTTATTTCAATACCTTGACGATGGTCAATCAATCGTTGTTGATTTTGCTTTTGTTGCCAAATTTGCCATATGCTCGTTAAATAACCTTGTACAAAATTAGCAGTATTGGGTTCACTGCCATCGGTGATAAGTTGAATAGTTCCTTGGTGATTTTGTACTGCTTGCGCAAAATTAACGGGTATGACAACTATCCCTCGAATTTGTCCGGCGCTTAATTTTGTTGATAATTCATAGCGGTTATTTGAAAACACAGGATCAATAAAGGGGGAACCATTCAATTCTTGTACAAAATCATGAGCCGGCTGACTTTGTTGTTCGACTAATACACCAATACGAATTTTGTTGGAATCTAAACTAATACCATAACCAAATAGGAACAATAATAACAAGGGAATAATAATGGTGATTATCCAGCTACTTGGATCACGAAGGATTTGCTTAATCTCTTTGTTACACAGTGTCAATGTACGGCTGAATGAAAACATCATAATGTTTTTCCTGATTTAGCATCAACGACCAGTTTAATAAAAGTTTGCTCCATAGTTGCATTGTCGGCGACGGATTGCTTTAATTGATTTGGTGAACCTAAAGCAATCACTTTGCCACCATTAATTAAAGCGATACGATCACAATATTCAGCCTCATCCATAAAGTGCGTTGTCACCATAACCGTTACACCTTTTTCAACCAGACTATTAATATGAACCCAAAATTCACGACGCGTTATCGGATCGACACCTGATGTCGGTTCATCTAAAAAGACAATTTCGGGTTTATGCATCAAAGCACAAGCTAAAGCTAAGCGTTGTTTGAATCCTAGTGGCAATGATTCAGGTTTTTTAGCTAACATTGGCTCTAAATCGAATGCGGTTATCATCTCGTTCATACGTTGTTTTTGTTCATCTGCCATCAAGCCATAAATCCCCGAAAAAAAGCGCAGATTTTGATACACACTCAATTTATCATATAGCGAAAAGCGTTGCGCCATATAGCCAATTCGTTCACGTACTTGGATCGCACTTTTTTTCAGATCTAACCCCAAGACTAAGGCTTTTCCGCGACTAACAGGCAATAAGCCGCACATCATTTTAAACGTTGTTGATTTACCTGCGCCATTTGGACCTAATAAACCAAAAATTTCGCCGCGTTTAATGGTAAAATTTACCTGATCTGTGGCAATAAAGCTGCCAAAAGTTTTTGTCAAATCTTTGGCTTCGATAACAATATCATCGAGTGATCCCGATATTTTCGGCATAATTTTAGTCAATATCGATTCTTTATGAGTAATACCGCCAAGTAAATCGATAAATGCATCTTCAAAACGCCCACAAGTGGGTTTACTGGTAATATCGGGGATAGGCAGATGCTTTAATATTTGCTCAATAGATTGATCTGATTTTATAATCAAGCGAATATTATCGCCTTCAATCACACCGTCACTTACTGCGGGTAATTTTAAAACTGTTTGTAATAACGTTCGATTTGATGTAGATGAAGAAAGCAAGTAAACTCGATTGGCAACGCGCTGGGTTAGCCGTTGCGGTTGTCCTTGAAAAAGTAATTCACCTTTATTAAGCAATAAAATGGATTTACATTGTTCAGCTTCGTCAAGGTAAGATGTACTCCAGATGATAAGCATCCCTTCATTGGCTAACTGATGCACCATTTGCCATAGTTCCTTGCGTGAAATCGGATCAACGCCAACACCCGGTTCATCAAGTAACAAAATTTGTGGATCGCCCAATAAAGTACAAGCTAGACCAAGTTTCTGCTTCATCCCGCCGGATAACTTACCGGCTAGTCGTTCAGTAAAGCGCGCCAAATCGGTAAATTTAAGCAGTTTATCGAAAATTTGCTGACGATCTTCGCTTTTGATATCACGTAGATCAGCAAATAAATTAAGATTTTCTAACACGGTCAAATCTTCATAAAGACCAAACTTTTGGGGCATATAGCCTACAATTGTCCGTAGTTGATCGCGGTTTTCTATCGGGTTTAATCCTGCAACAGTAATTTTGCCTTCACTTGGCGTAAGCAACCCTGCTAACATTCGTAACAAGGTAGTTTTGCCGGCGCCATCCGGACCCACCAAACCAGTCACCCCATGTGCGGAAAGGGTTATCGATAACGGCTTTATAGCAATTGTTACCGGTTGATTGTTTTGCACAAACTGTTTGGTGACCTTGTCGAGTACAATTTGCTGATGATTTTGCATAATGTCACCATTATTGTGAAAATTTAATGGTTACCGGCATACCTTGACGTAACATCTCATCTGCTTGCCCTTCACCGGTTTGGTTAATTTGAATTCGCAAACGGTAAACTAAATCAGTGCGTAATACGGGGGTTTCAACCGTTTTCGGGGTAAATTCTGCCGTAGGAGACACAAAGCCAATTTGGCCGATATAGGGTCTGTCCGGCTGAGAATCGGTATATACATAAACGGTTCGACCCGGTACGGCTTGACTTAAATTGACTTCATCGATATAAGCCCGTACCCAAACTGGCCTATCTAACGAAATCGCATAAATCGGTGTGCCTGCACTCAACATCGTACCGGGTTCAACTGCGCGAGTTAAAATGGTGCCGTCAGTAGGAGCATAAAGTTCGGTATCCGATAAATTAAGTTCAGCTTGTTCAAGCTGAGCTTTTGCCACTGCAACGGTTGCTTGTGCTGATTCAATTTCCTCTTTGCGATAACCGTTAGTGAGTTGATCTAGTTTTTGTTTTGCTGTCTGTAAATTGGCTTTGGCTTGATTTCGCAAGGTTAAGCTGTTATCCAGTTGATCTTTAGATATCGAGGCGGATTTAATCAATGTTGCCATGCGTTGATAATTGCTTTCGGCATAATCATAACTCGCTTGATACTGTAAGACTTGTGCAGCAGCTTGCGCGACTTCTTCTTTACGATAGCCGGTGGTGACTAAATCCAATTGCGCTTGCTGCATCATTAAATTGGCTTTCGCCTGATCTAAAGCAATTTGATAAGGTTTAGCATCAAGTTTAGCTAATAGATCACCTTGTTTGATATGATCGCCTTCTTCATGATTCAACTGCATTAAGCGACCTGAAACACGAAAACTACTATTCACAGTGCGAATATCGACATTACCATATAAAACCAGTGAAGCCGGGCTTTTATAAATAAACCAAACGATACAACTTATTGCCAAAATGAATAATAATATTAGAGGTATGAGCTGTTTTTTCTTCATAACTATTCTCGCTTATCGTTATTCAGTAAGGTGCTTTAAAAGTTTAGTTAAGATTGAACGTAACTGCTGCCGTTCTTCCTGCGAAATAATTTGCCAGGCAGCAACCACTTTCTGTTCGATAGGGGGTAACTCTTTTTTAAAAAAATTAGTCCCCTTATTTGTCAAAACCAGACAGTGGGAACGACGATCGTTCGCATCATCTTGACGTTCAATCAGACCATTTGCGACCAAGGTTTCGACACTACGACTAACTTGGACACGCGAAAAATTGGTTAACTGACTGACTTGTGACGGCTTCACGCCGTCAGGTTGATGCCAATAAATCACCAGTAAAATAGCAAATAATTTGTCATCAAGCTGATACTGTTGATAAGTTTGGTTAAGATTTTCTAACAGTGTTTCGGTACTAAACTGCAATAAACGAGTCAAAAAAATCTCATCATAGTTGAATGAAAGTCCACGAGATTTAAATTTATCAATCAGTTTTTCAACGGTTGTAATAGGGATCGCCATAAAAAAGCCTTATTAAATTAGTTTCAATTGAAACTATATCAAATGAAACTAATTTTAACAATAACAATTTATAGCATTCATTAACAGGCTGTTATTTAAATGTTTTCCAATGGTAACGGCACTATTTTGCTGTTGGCTTTTAGTTGATTATTGACCGAGTGAAAGATGTAATACCTGATAGAGATTGTGATTAACTAATGTCGGTTTTTCATGAAAAAAAGTGAAAATACAATACATCCATTTATCAGGATTATAGATTACTATCTGTCCTGTTTGATTTTGATGTGTAGGGTGTTTGAAGTCGAACCCTTTTAATTGTGGCTGAGTCGCAATGACAAAGTTTTCTTCTAACATGTATTTACTTTGTACAAAACGATCACTGAGATTGATTTGCGCAACTACGCCTATATGAATATTTTGCCAACCAAATGAAGTTAGAATATTGTCATAATAACCGTCAAATATGAACGTTGTCATGCCTTCTGTACGGCGCCAAATATAGAGTGGGCAATAGCTATTGGCAATATTATCGTTATCTTTTTCTGAAATTAAGTAAGCTTTAAATAATAAATCTTTAAAACCATCCGTTTTGTGGCCATTAGTCATAATTCGTTGTTTGATTATTTTCATATCATAATCAGCCGGTAAATTTATTTTATATTGCATTGCTTGCATAATTTGTCTCCTTTCAATGTTTGATTTAGTTTAGAAAAGGAATTGAGATTTGAATAATCCTCATTTATGATTGGGGTATCAAAAAAAGTGATAGGTACTGTTTTTAAATGAATTTTAAAGGATTATTGATTTTTAAAACGGTTTATGAGGTGAATAGTCTTAATAAAGCCGCTAAAATTTTGGGTTATACTCAATCAAACTTGACGGCTCATTTAAAAAAGATAGAGCATGAGTTAGGTGCAAGCTTATTTATTCGTCGATTTGATGGTGTCATACCTACAGAAGAGGGGCAACAGTTTTATCATTTCGCTATTCAAACACTCGATAGATTTGCACAGCTTAAGACATCATTTAAATTTCGCCAACCTACGCTATTAATTTCTGAACTTCTTTTCCAATTTATTGTGATTGAACAACAAAAATATGCAATTGGCTCAACAGAGATTGTTATAAAAAGAACCAGTGAGATGAACCATGTTATTAATGAGCAATTTTTTGATAATGTCATTACGTTTAAAAAATTTAATCATGCTGATTATTGTTTAGTGGCTACAAAATATTTACCTGTTACTTTTTTAAAAAGCCATTCAAATATCACTCATCAACAACTGCCTATTTTGATTAATAATGATGTTGATTGTCCGCTAAGAGCTAAGACTTTAGCTCTATACCAACAGACGAGTAATATTATTACCGTTGATTCTTTAAGCCAATTGTTGAACCTTGTCGAAAAAGGGCAGGGAATTGCATTATTGCCGTTATTTTTGCAAAAAGATAATTTTGAAAAATTTAATGATGAACAGTATTTGATTGCATTTTATTGTTATCAACACCAATCGATTTAGTTTTTAAACCTTATTTATTATTTTTGTGATAATTTGCTGTGGTATTGACGGCGGTATTCGGTTGGTGTGCGTTCGGTTTTTTTTCTAAAAATTCGGCAAAAGTAGTTACTATCTTGAAAGCCCGATGCTTGTGCGACTTCTTTGACATTTAAATCATAATTTTTCAATAGTGATTTGGCATATTCTATACGTACATGATTTAAATATTCATTTAAGCCAATTTTGCCTTCGCGTTGAAATAGATGAGATAAATAGTTAGGCGAGATATAAAACATATTGGCTAAAAAGTCGCGGGTGATATCGTCACAAAAATGGGTATCGATATATTGTCGGATCGCTTGAAAAATGCTTGCCGTTTTCGATGCAGTTTCGACATTGACATTGAGCAGATCTAAGGTATTACTCAGTAGACTTTGTATCAAAAAATGCGCGGTTTGATTATTTTCTGCTGGTTGATTATGCCAAGTTAGTTCGGCGAGTGCTTGAATAATAAAAGCACCGACTCGTGGACCGCGCCTTAACGTATTGATTTGACCATAAGAGGTAAATTGGTTGCCATTCCAATGTAGTAAACTGAGGTTAATTTGTTGTTTGGCAAATAAAATGGTTAAAGTGGTGACAGGCTCTTCTAGAATGGGTTTATTCCAACTATGGACCACAGTATATAAGAGATCATGGGCTGAAAGCGTTTTGTGAATAATATTGCCGGCATTATCAGTCAATTGAATTTGTTGTGTACCTTCCAGCACAATCTCTATCTTCGGAAAATCAAGCTGGAATGCTTGCAGTGTTGGTGCATTGCTATTATCGGCAAAGAAGATGTGATTGATCTTCATTTGTCCGTTAACCAGCTTAGTTAGTGTGTTGTTGATGGATATTTTCATGCTATTTAAGTGAGTATGATATCAAGAAATACACGCTGTTTTATAGAGTATATTCCGTGAATGATGAAAGCAAAGAATAATAAAATATCTTTATAATTAAATGTATTAATTATGTGATCAAGATCTCATTTTTATATTTAGCGTACAAAAATCCAGTAA
The DNA here is from genome assembly GCA_946477995.1 of uncultured Gilliamella sp. Taxonomy (GTDB): domain Bacteria; phylum Pseudomonadota; class Gammaproteobacteria; order Enterobacterales; family Orbaceae; genus Gilliamella. The sequence continues at coordinate 9,617 of CAMLAI010000007.1, forward strand.
ATAGCAAAATCGTCTTCTAGGCTAACAAAACAATATTTTTTACTATGCTAGTGTCTTATCACTTAGATAATTAACCTATATACCAAGGGGCATAGTATGGAATTATATTTAGATACAGCGGATATTTCAGCAATTAAACGCCTTGCTGCAATATTGCCAATTAAAGGTGTCACGACTAATCCAAGTATTGTGGCAAAATCAGAAAAGCCGATTTTTGAATTGTTAGCCGAGTTACAAGATCTGTTAGGTTCGGATAAAGTGCTTTTTGCTCAAGTATTGTCGAACCAGGCTAAAGAGATGATAAAAGAAGCTGAGCAACTAAGAAAAGCCGTGCCAACTATTGTAACTAAAATACCTGTTAATGCCGAAGGTTTAATTGCCATAAAGGAATTGAGCAAACAAGGAATACCAACTTTAGGCACGGCGGTATATGGAGCGGGACAGGGTTTTTTAGGCGCGCTTGCTGGGGCAAAATATATAGCGCCTTATGTTAATCGTATTGATGCGCAAGGCGGCAATAGTAAAGAGACAATTCAAGAGTTACAGACATTATTAGATTTACATTGTCCTGAATCTATGGTGTTAGCTGCCAGTTTTAGAACACCACGGCAAGCGTTGGATTGTTTATTAGCTGGATGTCAATCAATTACGTTACCTGTTGATGTGGCTGAACAATTTATTTCTGATCCGGCTGTTGATGCAGCAATAGTAAAGTTTGAGCAAGATTGGTGCCGTGCTTTTGGTTCCTTAACTTACTAAGTCAAACTGTCAATACTATTGCGTGCATTGCTTGTAAAGCTAAGGTTTAATTGCGGTATTGAACGCAAAACGGTTAAATAAAAAGTTGGCTATATTTTGGTTATTTTATTGTATGATAATGCTAATAACATGGAATGAAAGGATCTTAAATATGACAGAACAACATAAGAGAGTGATTGTTAATGCAATATTGACAGTGGTTAAAATTGAAAAAATATCCCATAGTTTTATTCGATTACACTTTACTTGTAGTAAGCCACTCACGATTGATAAGTCTTGGGTTTGTCCACATATTAAATTACTCTTTACTGATCCTGAATCTGGTCAGATTCCTTTTCCACAGTTAGATGAAAATAATAAAATTATTGTTAATGAACGAACTCGCCAATTGGCTCGAACTTATAGTGTGCGTTATTTTGATGAAGCAACACAACAATTGGCAATTGATTTTGCTATTCACCCAGAAGGTTTGGCAACGTTATGGGCACAGCGGGCAACTGTTGGTGATCAAGTTGGTGTAGTTGGGGTTGTATCTAAATTAAACGTTGATGATCAGCAGTTAGTTTTTATGGGCGATATCGCTGCCGTGCCTACTATTAGTTACGCTATTGAGCACTTGCCTGATTATCAAAAAGTCAATGCCTTTATTGAAGTTAATCATCCAACCGATGTATTACCCTTACCCGTTCGTGACAACCAACAAATTCATTGGTTAGTCCGTGACAAAGGACAACCAAGTCAACTGATTGATAGCATACTGGCGACAGATTTTACGGATAATCCACCACTCCTTTTTTGGGGGGGAATGGAGGCATCGCTAGCACAGCAGCTGCGTCGAGCGCTAAAAGACAAATATAGTAATTTGCCAGCCGACGCATTCCAAATTACCAGCTATTGGCGTGAAGGATTAGCTGAAGGGCAATTTAAACACCGTGAATAATTAATTATTCTTATTGTATGAATATTCTTGCACATTTACATTTGGCAACATTGGCAAACAGTTCCTTGATTGGGAATAGTGTTGCCGATTTTGTGAAAGGTGATCCCTATTTAGCTTATCCACAAACTATTGCAGATGGCATTATGCTTCACCGAAGAATCGATAGCCTAATCGATTCTTTACCCGAAGTGAAGCAAGCTAAACAGTTATTTAGAAAAACTCACCAGCGAGTGGCGCCTATTGCATTAGATATTGTTTGGGATCATTTTTTGTCTAAATACTGGTCAGAGTATGGTATAAAATCTTATGCTGCCGTAGCTGAATTTAACCAGTTGACTAAAGAGCAAATTGCCCCTTTTATTACTGATTATCCACCCGATTATCAATATTTTATGCAGTCAATGTGGCAAGGTAAATGGCTTGAAAATTATGCTGATATCGAATTTATTGAAAAAGTACTTAAAGGTATGGCCGCGCGAAGACCTAGACTCAGTTTATTAAAAGAGACAATTGTTGATATTAAGCTACATTATTCAGCGCTTGAATCACTTTTTTTTAAGTTATATCCCCAAATGGTAAAATTTGTTAGTTCCAATCATTTTCAAGAAAACAGGCGATTATCGAAATAAGTTTAGTTAATCAACTTACCCGATAATCTTTAGTTGTTAATTTGGAATAGTAAGTTTACCGTTTTCTTTCTTAATGACATTGTTACGATTTGGTGATTGTGAAATCGGCACTAAGTTTTTAATGGTAGCATCAAGGGTAATGTCATTATTACTTGCTCGTGGTTTTGTATGAACAACTTGGCTTTCAGGCAGGGTTGCTTTATTCGTTAGATTTGCCCATAACCACTCCATTGCATCTTCACCATAATAATCTATAGGAAGTAAAATGTTTTCAAATGGCGGTTTACCATCTAAATAGCTAGTGTTTTCAACTTCTATGTAACGTAATTGTGAATTTTTACCTTCAACTTGGCTATTTAATGCGACATAAGCTCGTGATGTGTAATCCGGTAATTGTTTGACATTATTACGGCCATGTACAATATAGGTTTTAATTCCATTTAAATTAGCCGAAGCAATGATCTGACCCATACCATATTGAACGCGCGGATCGTTTATTTTTTTATATAAACATATAGCCCCTTTACTATTATAATCAATGTTTTCTTTGCTTTCAGAGCTAGAATAGAAATCCCTTCTAGGTGAAATCACATCTTCATTATTGACCAATGCTAATGCAGTTGAATCATTACCAATCCATACAGGTAAATGTCCATCAGATAATCCCCAAAGTTGTTCAAAGGCGACTTCCTTTAATGGTGCAACTTTACCGGTATAGTAAATGGGATTTTGTTGTGTGCTAGCAACCGAATAGTTGCACATTCTTTCGGTGATGTCGTAGTGTCCGTAAGCGCTAATGTATTGATAAGGTAAACTGACCGTTTCTTTAAAATAAAAATAGGGTAATTGGATATCCATTTCAGGCGTCCACCCATATTTATGCAGCTTTTCAAGCGCTTCTTCAGGTGTGCCTTCTTTTAATAGTTTTGCTTGTTTTAAGTCATTACAGCGGTTTTGTGAAAAAACATATTTATCGGCAAAAGGAATATACTTATCTTTATTGTTTTCGATAATTGCTGGCACAGCACAAGGGATATAAAGTGAAGCGTATGCGCTGTATTCTGCTATCGATTGATATTGAATTTTAACAGGTGTATTTTTACCGAATTGTACGCTAGCGGCTATTTTTTTGGAATAAGGTACAATTTGTGGGTTAACTGCAACGATTCCTTTTATAATGTTATTTTTGTCAAGCTCGCCCGCTTTGAGTGCTGCGCCGCCACCATCACTCGCTCCATAGACTAATACTAATGTATTGTCTTTGTTGTATTTGATTGTTTTATCCGGTGAATATAATGTGTTGATTTGATAAAATGCAAATTCAATGGATTGTAAAACAAATTCCCCCCAACGCTGCTCTGAATTCTGTCTTGAATGCAGTTGTTTTATGGCGTAGCGGTTGGGATAAGCTTTAACATACCTTTCTCGATTGTTAATATCTGGTTTAAAAAGAAGATTATCTGTTTGTGTTTTGCCATCAATGGCAAATCCACGCTGGTTAGTGATATCATAAATACCGTTGCCTAATCCTTTATCATTGTAAACAACTGCACAGTTGTGACGTAATCCCCATAATCCTCTAATTTGTACATCGTGGGCATTAAATAATCCATCGGAATCGGTGGCAGGCACCGCAACAATACAAGGTTTGTTTTTATCAAAATCCAAGGGGATTTGTAATAATAAACCGACAGTTTCTTCTTTATTTTTAAGGGTAGCTAAAACCTCAGTACCTGCCACTTTGCCATCAAATAATGGGGTTAAGGTTTTACGCTGATAACCAAAAAGAGTGCCTTCTCCCGTTTTAGTATCAATAAATCGGTTAAGTTTTAATTGCCTTAGTTCTTGAGTTGTTGGTTGCGTAGGGTTAGCCTGCTTAAGATTGATTTTAGTTGTTGATAGCGGTGTAAAGCCTAAACCCGCTGTGGCTAAGTCATCGCTATCACCATCATAATAGTTTGTACTTTCGATGGTTAACCATTGAGGTTTTACAATAGTATTATTCTCTTCACGGTTAATATTTAAACGTGTATTACCTTTGGCCTGTACTGTAAAAGCAATCGTAGTTGTAGTAAGCAGAATTAATGATGTTAATATTTTTATAGTTCTTGTGTTCATGAAAATATTTCCTTTTTTAACAACCAAGCTTGTCGTCAAATTATTTTTTATGTTGCTTGCAGTATTAATAATGTAACTATTTTCTAGGTAAATGATTATACACGATATTTTGTTTATTGGGATTGGTTTGGTAAATTAAGATTGCATAATCCCCAAAACGCCGCGATAATTTTTTCTGATAAACGTCTTTTTTGAACACAGATCCCAACGTCAAACGGTTCCATTAAATTGGTTGACCATTCAGTAATTCTTTCCCGAATTCTTTCAGGGCTATTTTCCATAACAACTTTAGGTAATAAGGCTACACCGCAACCTAGTGCAACCATAGAAACAATTGCCTCGTGACCTGCAACTGTTGCATAAATTTTGGGGCTCATGATTTTTTGCTGTTTAAACCACAAATCAATGCGGTGCCGGCTTGGGCCATGTTCCGGCAAAATAAAGGGTATATTATGCCAATCCGGTTTTTTTTGGTGTAATTTATCACTAAATGAGCTATTGAGCTTGGGTATGAGTAACACCATCTCTATTTCACCAAATTTTAAAAATTCGACTCCTGAAGGTAATTGTTTTGGTTTGCCTGCAATGGCTAAATCGACTTGATTGGACTGGATTTTTTCAACCGCATCTGCCGCATCGCCGGTTGAGAGTTTAATTTCTACAAGAGGATAATTAATTCGAAAGCGGTCAAGTATTTCAGGTAAATGGCTGTAAGCGGCTGTTACTGAACAAAATAGGGTTAATTCGCCAACTAATTGTTGATTGGATTGATCTAATTCTTGGCGCACTTGCTGATGCAAACTGATTACTTGCTGGGCAAAACGTTTTACCTTTTCCCCTTCTTGCGTTATTTGTACTTGGCGATTATCACGAATAAAAAGGGCATGACCAAAATGTTCTTCTAAGCGTTGTATTTGTCTGGATAACGTCGAAGGGCTTACATGCATAGCATCGGCGGTCATACCAAAATGGCATGTTTCGCATAAATGTAAGAACAATTTTAAATCACGAATATTCATAACAAAATCCAATTTATACTGAAAGCTAGGTTTTTTTGCAAACTTGCAAAACAGCACCTAATCAATACTAGTTTATGCAAACATTATGCATAGATAAACCAATAACGCAAATAACTGCAATGGTAAAAATTAACAAGTTCTGTTAAAATGCCCGATTATTTTTGTGCAGGATAATTATCGTTAATTTTATGACAGAACAAGCTTATTTAGATGAAGTAAATGCGCGTCGCACTTTTGCTATTATTTCACATCCCGATGCTGGTAAAACAACCATTACAGAAAAAGTGTTGCTATTTGGTCATGCCATTCAAACAGCTGGAACGGTAAAAGGTCGAGGTGCGAATGCCCAGCACGCTAAATCCGACTGGATGGAGATGGAAAAGCAGCGTGGTATTTCGATTACAACTTCTGTCATGCAGTTTCCTTATAATCAATGTCTAGTCAATTTACTTGATACCCCAGGGCATGAAGACTTCTCAGAAGATACTTATCGAACTTTAACGGCCGTTGATAGTTGTTTAATGGTGATTGATGCAGCAAAAGGGGTTGAAGATCGTACGCGTAAATTAATGGAAGTAACGCGTTTACGTAATACGCCGATTTTGACTTTTATGAATAAGTTAGATCGTGATATTCGTGATCCTTTAGAATTACTCGATGAAGTTGAGAACGAGCTCAATATTATGTGTGCACCGATTACTTGGCCTATTGGTTGTGGCAAGTTATTTAAAGGTGTGTACCATTTAGCCAAAGATGAAACTTATCTATATCAAACAGGTCAAGGACATACCATTCAAGAAGTCCGAGTTATTAAAGGGTTAACTAATCCTGAATTGGATAAAACTGTTGGCGATGATTTAGCCGCTCAGCTTCGTGAAGAGCTTGAATTAGTGCAAGGCGCATCGAATGAGTTCGATTTACAAGCATTTTTATCCGGTGATTTAACCCCCGTCTTTTTTGGTACTGCATTAGGTAATTTTGGTGTTGATCATATGTTAGATGGCTTAACGGCTTGGGCTCCGCCACCGCAAGCTCGTCAAACGGATAAGCGAAAAGTCGAATCTAGCGAAGAAAAATTTAGTGGTTTTGTCTTTAAGATTCAAGCCAATATGGATCCAAAACACCGAGACCGCGTGGCATTTATGCGCATTGTGTCGGGTAAATATGAAAAAGGTATGAAATTGCGTCATGTTCGTCTTGCTAAAGATGTCAATATTTCTGATGCATTAACCTTTATGGCTGGCGATCGTGAACATGTAGAAGAGGCTTATGCCGGTGATATTATCGGATTACATAATCATGGTACTATTCAAATTGGTGACACCTTTACCCAAGGTGAAGATCTTAAGTTTACCGGTATTCCTAACTTTGCCCCGGAACTATTTCGCCGAATTCGTTTAAAAGATCCGCTAAAACAAAAGCAATTATTAAAAGGATTAGTGCAATTGTCTGAAGAGGGTGCTGTGCAGGTATTTCGACCATTAGCCAACAATGACTTAATTGTCGGGGCAGTTGGTGTACTTCAGTTTGATGTGGTCGTTGCTCGATTAAAATCTGAATATAATGTTGAAGCCATTTATGAACCGGTAAATGTGACCACCGCACGCTGGGTAGAATGTAGTGACGCGAAGAAATTCGAAGAGTTTAAACGCAAATGTGAGCAAAATTTAGCGTTAGATGGGGGGGATAATTTATCCTATATTGCGCCAAGTATGGTTAACTTAAATCTAACTCAAGAACGTTATCCAGATGTCGAATTTAGAAAAACACGGGAACATTAATTGTTATTATTTTTCCATTGTTGTTTAAAAAAATAAAGAGCTGGGTTTTCCCAGCTTTTTTATATTGTAGAGAAATTGAAACAATATAAAATAAAAGCGACTGTCAGTTCTAGTATTGGTACTTTGATGACTCAATTTATTGCAATAACATGGCTGACCAGTTGACTGTCAACATTTACGACAAGATTTAAAGTGCCTGATTTTTAGATAAATAGTCGACCAAGAAAATCAAGATCGATTACGTTGTAATTGACTCGTTTTTCTATCTCAATCCAATATTGTTATTGAACGCAACTTTTGACTTAGTTGATGACTTACATTTAACCAAACCGTTTTTAATCTAGTCATGTCGTCAAAAATGTGGTGAGTAAATTGCCCTAATAGATTAGTGATACATTGTGCTTTCATATTATGAATTACTAGATTATCTTTTAGTTAAGATAGATAATAGAAAACTTACACCTCAATTTTTAATCAGATAAATTTATAGGATTAAATTTTTGAAAAAATTACTAGAAATTGCTGTCAGTTGTCTTTTTTAGTAATTTATTAAATTCATCATAGAATATGACATTTTAGGCGGAGAATATATGCATAAGATAAAAATAACGCTCTTAATTGTGCTAGCTTTTTTTTACTTCAATTCCTCTTTTGCGATTGAAAACAAACTTTCACATCCCGTTTTATTAGAAAAGGTTCAACAAAGTGATCGCGATAATCGCCAATACGAAGTCATCGAACTAGCCAATAAAATGCGTGTATTATTAGTATCCGATCCTAAAGCTGTGAAATCATTAGCCTCGCTCGCCTTACCTGTTGGCTCTTTACAAGATCCTGCCGATCAACAAGGTTTAGCTCACTATACCGAACATATGGTCTTGATGGGGTCTAAAAAGTATCCTGAACCCGCTAGTTTTTCTCAATTCTTAAATCGCCATGCGGGTAGTTATAATGCGAGTACTGCTTCATATAGAACTGCATTTTATTTTGAGGTGGAAAATGGCGCATTTAATCATGCGTTAGATTATTTAGCTCAAGCGATTGCTAATCCTGTTTTAGATCCAAAATTTGCAGATAAAGAGCGAAATGCCGTTAATGCTGAACTGACAATGGCCAGATCGAATGATGGTTTTCGTATTGGACAAGTTGATTCTGAAACAATTAATCAAAAGCACCCTGCGTCACAATTTTCAGGGGGAAATTTAGAAACGCTAAGTGATAAATCAACGAGTAAATTACACGATGCGTTAGTTAATTTTCATAATAATTATTACTCAGCTAACATTATGGTCGGGGTTGTTTATAGCAATCAATCTATTAATAAATTGGCAAAACTTGCTGAAACTACTTTTGGTCAAATTCCTAATAAAAATATTCAAGCCCCAAAAGTTGATCAAACCGCTATGCCAAGTGACGTATTAGCTAAACAAATTACTATGTTACCCGCTCAGCCTAAAAAATTGATGCTTTTACAATTTCCAATTGAAAATAATTTAGTTAAATTTGCCGATAAAAGTGATGAATATATTGCTTATTTAATTAGCAATCGTAGTCAAAACACATTGTCAGAACAATTACAAAAGCAAGGATTGATTGAAAACATTAGTGCATCAAGCGATCCTATTCGTTATGGTAATAGTGGTGTTTTGAGCATTAATGTAAGTTTGACTGATGACGGCCTTGCTCAAAAAGATAAAGTGATAGCGGCTATTTTCAATTACTTACAATTAATACAAAAAGATGGGGTAAAGGATACTTATTACGAAGAACTTAAAAAAGTATTAGCACTTGAATTTAAATACCAAGATATTGAACGAGATATGTCTTATGTTGAATGGCTATCTGATCAGATGTTGCTTTATCCAATCCAAAATATTTTAAACGCTGACTTTATTGCATCGCATTTTGATAAAGATGCGATAGTAAACCGTTTAAAGAGCCTAACGCCAGATAATGCTAGAATTTGGACCATTGCACCAAATCAACCTACCGATAAAGTTGCCTATTTTGTTGAAGCACCTTATAAAATTGATGCTATAACTAGTGAACAAAAATCAAATTGGTCGAATTTAGCAAAAAGCTTTTCGTTTACTTTACCTGAACTCAATCCTTATATTCCAGATGATTTTACGATTGTTAACCCAAATAGCAATCAATCTGAGCCTTTAGAATTTAATAAGCGCGGTAATCATATCCATTTTGTTAGCCAATATTTTGGTCAAGAACCTAAAGCCGCAATTGTCGTTTCATTACGTAATGATCAAGCTTTTAGTGATGCTAAATCTCAAGTTGCGTTTGATTTGCTCGATTATCTTGTTAGTCGTAATCTAGCACAACTTCAATTCCAAGCTAATGTGGCTGGTATTGAATTGTCGACTAGCCGTGATAATGGTTTGATGGTGACAGCTGATGGTTTTAATCAGCACCTTCCCGAAATGGTATTAGCGGTACTTAATCGGTATCAGCAAATAATTGTTGATGAACAAAGTTTAGCCTTAGCTAAATCGTGGTATATCCAAAAATTAGATGCAATTGAGCATGCGAATAGTTATCAGTTAGCCGCCAATCCTGTCAATGCATTGTCTGTATTACCTCACTACTATGAACGTAATTTAAGAAGACAAATCACAGCAGATATCAGTGTTAACGATATTGTAGCTTATCGTGATGCGCTAATGACGCATTCAGTTCCTTATATGCTAAGTTTAGGTAATTTATCGAATCAACGCTCGTTAGATCTTTATCATAAAATTCAAGAAAAATTTGCGTCTAACGCTCAATTTACACCAATTGATAACCTTAAAATAAATGCACCATTAACAGCACGCATTACTCAAACGGCGAAAGCAACTGATAATGCTTTAATGATGAGCTATATTCCGACTAATTATGATCGAAATTCGAGCCGCATCTTGAGTTATACGCTTTCGAAGATTATATCGCCTTGGTTTTTCGATCAATTACGATCTAATGAACAGTTAGGTTATGCCGTTTTTGCTGTATCAATGTCAGTAGGCGATTCTTCAGGTATTAGCTTTATTATACAAAGTAATCAATACGACCCAGCCTATTTGCTAGGACGTTATCAGCATTTCTATCCAATTATGCTGCAAAAATTACAAGCATTATCCAAAAATGATATAGAGCAATATAAAAAGGCGGTGCTTGAGGAATTGACAATGCCACCTCAAACGTTAAATGAAGAATTAGAACGCTATCTGGCTGATTATCGTTTATCGAATTTTTCGTTTGATTCACGCGATAAGAAAATAGCCGAAGTGAAAAAAATTGATAAGCAAGACTTAATTGATTTTTATAATAACGCTATTGTTAAACAAAAAGGTTTGGTGTTTGCTTCGCAAGTATTAGGGCAAGCGTCACAAGCTTCGAAAAAACCTGAAGCGATTACTGAATATACTGAATTTGCAGATGCATCAAACTTACAAGATGTTTTGCTAAAATAGTTGACTAAAATGTGGATGTTACCTTAAACATTTTTAGCGAAAATTGGCATTGTTATCACCTTGTGATACACTGCCAAGATTCGAATATTTTGAGTCAATTATGATTAGTGAAGCAATTGATTATTTGGCAATAGGGCAGCGATTACGCGCTTATCGTATTGCCGCCTCACTTAAAGCCGAAGATGTAGCTGAGAGTTTAAGAATTTCAAGAGCTGCAGTTTATCGCTTAGAAAAAGGTGAAATCGTTAAAATTGAAACATTAGAGCGATTAGCACTATTGTTAGACACTTCTTTAGCGAGCCTACTTGGTATTGATACGGAATATTATTCAAGTGGCGAAGGGTTTTTTGAACGTATGCGTCAGTTGGAAGAACAATCAACCCATATTTATTCACACTTTGATCCCTTCTCTTTTTTGCTAACTTCACCACACTATTTATCGCATTTGGCCATGATGCTTGAGGAGTCTGGTGAAGCGATTGATTCAGATAAATATGCGGTGAGTTTATCAATTTTGAAACATCGTAAAACGCAATTTTATCAGTCTGTTCCTAAAGTGATTAATTTAATTAGTTTACGCAATGTTGAGCGTTTTTTGCATATTGGTTTAGTCGGTAATTTAACCATTTCGCCGGGGAAAAAATCGGAAAGAATGTTATTAGCACGTCAAGAAGTTTATCATTTAATTGAACTTTTAGAACACCAATCTTATGCGCCGACAATTGCTATTACTGAGCAGGCTATTCCGTCAATAGCTTTTCAAATCTTTTATCAAGATCAAAATCCGATCTCTTTAGCGATGAGTCCATTTCGTTTGGGGGAATTACCCAATGTGACAACGGGTATTGCTTCAATTACTTCATCATTTGATGCAATCAAGCGATATCGTTCTTTATTTGATAAATTATGGCAAAATAGTGCTAAAGATAAGCAAGCTATAGATTTGTTAAAAGCGACGCTAGAAAAATTTTAAAAAATATTTATAGAGAGTGATTATGTTATCTATAACATTACAACCGATAAAAAAAATTAATGGGACAATCAATTTACCTGGGTCAAAAAGTGTCTCTAATCGAGCATTACTATTATCCGCACTGAGTAAAGGTAATACCCGTTTGACCAATTTGCTTGATAGTGATGATGTCCGTTACATGCTTGATGCTTTAAAGGCTTTAGGTATTAAATATCAACTATCTGATGATCGTACTATTTGTGATATTCAGGGCATCGGTCGTCACTTGCAAGTGACTTACCCTTTGGAATTGTTTCTGGGAAATGCTGGCACAGCGATGCGTCCATTAACAGCGGCATTATGTTTGGGTAACAATAATATTATATTAACAGGCGAACCTCGTATGAAAGAGCGCCCAATAGGGCATTTAGTGGATGCTTTACGTCAAGGTGGTGCTAAAATTGACTATCTTGAAAACGAAGGTTACCCGCCACTGCATATTCATGGTGGTTTTAGCGGGGGTAATATCAACGTTGATGGAACGGTTTCAAGTCAGTTTTTAACCGCTTTATTAATGACTGCACCCCTAGCGGATAAAGATACCGAAATTACCATTATTGGTGATTTAGTTTCGAAACCTTATATTGATATTACAATCAAAATGATGGCGATTTTTGGTGTCACAGTTACCAATCATGATTATCAAAAATTTACCATTAAAGCCAAACAATGTTATCAATCTCCTGGCAATTATTTAGTCGAAGGTGATGCTTCGTCCGCTTCTTATTTTTTAGCCGCAGCGGCAATTAAAGGCGGTACAGTGCGTGTTACCGGTATAGGTAAAAAAAGTTTACAAGGCGACACCCAATTTGCACATGTACTTGAAAAAATGGGTGCTAAAGTGATTTGGGCAGATGATTATATTGAATGTACTCGGGGGGAATTAAACGGTATTGATATGGACATGAACCATATTCCCGATGCAGCAATGACTATTGCCACGACTGCTTTATTTGCCAAAGGATCGACGACAATTCGTAATATTTACAATTGGCGAGTGAAAGAAACCGATCGCTTATATGCGATGGCAACTGAACTGCGGAAGGTTGGAGCTACGGTTGAAGAGGGACCTGATTATATTACTATCGTTCCGCCTGCAAAATTAACGCATGCTAAAATCGAAACCTATAACGATCATCGCATTGCAATGTGTTTTTCATTAGTTGCACTATCCGATACGCCGGTGACCATATTAGATCCTAAATGCACTATGAAAACTTTTCCAGACTACTTTGAACAATTTGAACGATTAAGCGAATATTAATATGATTAAAACTGTTCCCGTCATTGCCATTGATGGACCTAGTGGCGTAGGTAAAGGCACATTATGCCAAGCATTAGCTAATCATTTTAATTGGCACCTTTTAGATTCGGGGGCTATTTATCGAGTATTGGCATTTTCAGCCTTGCAACAAAACATCGCACTTGATGATGAAAGTCAGCTTGTTAAATTGGCGTTAAATCTGCCTTTAACCTTCGATTCTACGGGGGCTGAAGTAAAAGTTTTATTACAGAATAACGATGTCACTAACGCTATCCGTACTGAACAAACAGGCGGAGCCGCATCAAAAGTGGCTTCGTTAAGTCAAGTGAGAGTTGCATTATTACAACGACAACGAGATTTTAAACAGGCTCCGGGCTTGATTGCTGATGGTCGCGATATGGGAACTGTCGTATTCCCAGATGCATCAGTCAAAATCTTTCTCGATGCCAGTGCGCAATCTCGAGCAGAAAGAAGAATGAAACAGTTGCAAGATAAGCAAAATCATGCTAAATTCGCCGAAATTTTGCAGGAAATAACAGCGCGTGATGAGCGTGATCGCAATCGGGCCGTTGCGCCGTTAAAACCTGCTGTTGATGCACTTATAATTGATACCACATCACTTTCTATTCAAGATGTTTTTAATCAATCTATTAAGTATATAAACCAAAAACTCGGGCAATAAATTTATTTATTGCTTGAACCAAGCTCCACAAAAGGATAGGTGGAGTTCCGTAAACAACCCCACAAGACATGATGTAATGTGGACGTTAATATTAATTTAAGTATATAAATATGACTGAATCTTTTGCTCAACTCTTTGAAGAGTCTTTAAATCAACTAGACACTCGTTCTGGTAATATGATCCGTGGTACTGTCGTTGCAATCGACAAAGATGTTGTTTTAGTTGATGCTGGTTTAAAATCTGAATCAGCAATTCCAGTAGAGCAGTTTAAAAATGCCCAAGGCGAATTAGAAGTTCAAGTTGGCGACGTTGTTGACGTTGTTCTTGACTCAATTGAAGATGGCTTTGGTGAAACAATTTTATCTCGTGAAAAAGCTAAACGTCATGAAGCGTGGCTGACATTAGAAAAAGCAGTTGAAGATGCTGCAACAGTTTTAGGTGTTATCAATGGTAAAGTTAAAGGTGGCTTTACGGTTGATCTTAATGGCGTTCGTGCGTTCCTTCCTGGTTCGCTTGTTGATGTTCGCCCATTACGCGATACTTCTCATATTGAAAATAAAGAAATCGAATTAAAAGTTATTAAATTAGATCAAAAACGCAACAACGTTGTTGTTTCACGTCGTGCGGTAATCGAATCTGAAAATAGCGCAGAAAGAGAACAACTTCTTGAAAATCTACAAGAAGGTTCTGAAGTTAAAGGTATCATCAAAAATCTTACTGATTACGGTGCATTCGTTGATCTTGGTGGGGTTGATGGTTTACTTCATATCACTGATATGGCTTGGAAACGTGTTAAACACCCAAGTGAAGTGGTTGAAGTGGGTCAAGAATTACTTGTTAAAGTTCTTAAATTTGATAAAGACCGTTCACGTGTATCTCTTGGCTTAAAACAATTAGGCGAAGATCCATGGGTTTCAATTGCTAAACGTTACCCAGAAGGTACTAAAGTAACTGGTAAAGTAACTAACTTAACTGATTACGGTTGTTTCGTAGAAATCGAAACTGGCGTTGAAGGTTTAGTTCACGTTTCTGAAATGGATTGGACTAACAAAAACATTCACCCATCTAAAGTGGTTAGCTTAGGTGATGAAGTTGAAGTTGTTGTTCTTGAAATTGATGAAGAACGTCGTCGTATTTCTCTAGGTCTTAAACAATGTAAACCAAACCCATGGTTACAATTTGCTGAATCACACAATAAAGGTGATAAAGTTAGCGGTAAGATCAAATCAATCACTGACTTTGGTATCTTCATTGGTTTAGATGGCGGTATTGATGGTTTAGTTCATCTTTCAGATATCTCTTGGAATATGCCTGGCGAAGAAGCGGTTAAAGCTTATAAGAAAGGTGACGATATCGAAGCGGTTGTGTTACAAGTTGACGCAGAGC
Organism: uncultured Gilliamella sp.; assembly: GCA_946477995.1. Taxonomy (GTDB): domain Bacteria; phylum Pseudomonadota; class Gammaproteobacteria; order Enterobacterales; family Orbaceae; genus Gilliamella. Next base: position 24,671 of record CAMLAI010000007.1, read on the forward strand.
GCGAACGTATTTCTTTAGGTATTAAACAATTAGAAGATGATCCTTTCAATAATTTTGCTGCAAACTATAAAAAAGGCACTATTGTTAAAGGTAAAGTAACTGCTGTCGATGCTAAAGGTGCAACTATCGAAATTGCTGATGGTATTGAAGGTTACTTAAAAGCTCAAGATATTGCTCGTGAACGTATTGAAGATGCAACTACTGCACTGAAAGTTGGTGACGAAGTTGAAGCTAAGATTGTTAATATCGATCGTAAGTCTCGTGCGATTTCATTATCAGTACGCGCTAAAGATGAAGCTGATGAAAAAGAAGCACTTGCTGCTGTAAATAATACTGCAACTCAAGAAGAAGCATCATTTACTAATGCAATGGCTGAAGCTTTCAAAGCTGCTTCAAAAACTGAGTAAAAATTGTTTATGTAAAGAGTAAAGAGGGCTTGCCCTCTTTTTCTTTTGTGGTATAAAATAAATCAGTTATTTACCACACAAAATAAATTAGGAGTGACCATGAACAGATCAGATTTAGCCGAAAAGATAGTTAACTGGCGGACACACCTTCCTGTACAACTAGTTGATGATGCTGTAAGAGATATTATCGAACAGATCGCTTTAGCTATGGAAAGTAATGATCGTGTTGAAATTCGAGGTTTTGGTAGTTTTAGTTTGAACTATCGCGCCCCACGTAAAGCGAGAAATCCTAGAACAGGTGGTAATGTTGAAGTTAAACATAAATATATCCCTCATTTCAAACCGGGTAAAGAATTACGTGAACGAGTTAATAATGCTGCCAAAGCATAAGTTTGCATAATATTACAAAAAAACCTTTGACTAAAATCAAAGGTTTTTTTATTTATAACAATTCGGGTATTTATCAATCAATGCTTGCAGCACCATTCTAGATTACCGACACCTCCTCTTTAGCTGTGATTCGTATTAACGTAAAAAATAAGTTTAGCTGAAAATCAGTTTAGTTTTGTAAAAGTTTTTCAACTAATTAATAAAATGGAAGCAACCTCTAGAAATTAGCAAATGGAATATTTTGAGAAAACAGTTATGTGATAGTTTGATAGCCAATCAAAATTAACCCTATCCAAAATCAATGCGGCAACTTTTTTCACTGGATCTATTAGCAATAATTTTTTCTTTAGGTTGTTTGCCACTTATGTTTTTACCTTCATTACCTTCTTATGAACAGTGGTATATGCTGACTATTGTTCTTATTACTTTTATTTTGATTGTTCCATCAACGTTTTATCGCTTTACAATAATGATTGCGGTATTAATCCTTAGCTTTTTATGGTCTACTGCTTATAGTCATCAATATTTATCAAATGTTGAACCTTATATCGATAAGACCTTGGTTGTGCAAGCTAAAGTCGAAACAATTGATGTTCAAGCCGACAATATAACAGAACCGTATTACATAAAATTTGCCCTAATCAATTCTGACCAGCATTATTTGTCTTTTAATCCGACTATTTCAGTCTATTGGGATCAGCCAATTATTCCTAAGGCCGGTCAAATTTGGCAACTTACGTTGAAAACCAAAGTTAGCCAAGGTTATTTGAATGAAGGAGGTTTTGATAGTCAACGCTTTGCAATTGCCAATAGGCGCCTGTTATCAGCAAAATTAAAACAAGCTAAATTACTTGATGATAAGCGTAATGTTAGACAAGTTATAGCAGATTACGCTTTACCCTATATTAATCTATGTGTTTACCGAGGAATCCTGATTGCGCTTGCTTTTGGCGAACGCACACAAATAAGTGGTGAAGATCGCCTAATAATGATGCAAACCGGTATAGCTCATTTAATGGCAATATCCGGTATGCATATTCTTTTAGTTTTTTATTTTTGCTGCTTTATTGTTAAAACAAGTCTGTTTTTACTTCCAAATCGTTATATACATTATTTTGTACCAATCATAGTTGGTTGGCTAAGTGCATTATTTTATGCTTGGTTAACAGGATTTAATCCGCCAACACTGCGTGCGATATTCGCACTATCAATATGGATATACTTACGCTATCAAAGTTATCATTTAAGTGCTTGGCAAAAAATAAACCGAATTATTGCAATATTACTTTTATTTGATCCGTTGATGATTTTATCAGAAAGTTTTTGGTTATCTTGCTACGCGGTTATCAGTTTACTCTTTCTATCCCAATGGATGCCTTTACCAAACCGTTTTAAACAAAAAAAACGTTGGTATTTAATACGGTTATTGCATCTACAATTTGGCTTAACGTTATTATTATTACCTATACAATTTTTTATTTTTCACGGGATAAGTACTGTTGCATTATTCACGAATTTAATAGCAATTCCACTTATCACACTATGTACCTTTCCTGCTATTTTATTGGCACTATTATTTAGTTTGGTACATTGTTTTTATTTATCCTTGTGGTTTTGCTTTGTTGCAGATAGTTCTCTTAAAGGATTATTTTTATGTTTAAAAGCAATGAATGTATTGTGGTTGACATTACCGGCTAATTTTTATCTACTAAGTTTAATTGGTTGGTTGATGATTATTGTTATTCATACTGAACTTTGGCGTCATTTTTTCGTGACTATATTGTCTATTTTATGCTTAATGATTTCACCTTTTTTTGTCGTTCTTGATTATGTTTGGCGAGTAGACATGTTAGATGTTGGTCATGGACTGGCTATTGTGATTCATAATGGAAAGTCAGCTATTTTGTATGATACGGGTGCTAAATGGGATAAAAATTCAGTAGCAGAGCAGGTCATTATACCGTTTTTATTGCAGCATAATTTAACAGTTGAAGGCATTATCATTAGTCACCAACATAATGATCATATTGGTGGGCTGAATATTTTAAAGCGTACCTATCCAAATGCGTGGTTGATGAGTTCATCATCATCATTGAATAATGATTATTTATGTTTAGCGGGGAATCACATTAGTTGGAACCAGCTTTCATTTAATATTTTATGGCCTAAAAAGCTGGTTAATTATGCGCAAAATAAAGACTCATGTGTGATACAAATAACGGATGGTCGATTCTCGGTATTGTTAACAGGGGATTTAGAACGAACGCAAGAGTATCAGTTAATTGAACAATATGGAGTTAAATTATCTTCAACATTTTTACAAGTTCCCCATCATGGTAGTATGAGCTCATCAAGCTATGCCTTTATAAATCGGGTAAAACCGAAAAGTGCATTGGTGTCGACTTCGCGCTATAATGCTTGGAACTTACCCGCAGATAAGATTACTTTACGTTATCATGAACTTAACTTAGATTATCATGTTACTGCAAGGACAGGTCAAATTAGTCTATTTTTTAATAAATTAACGTGGAATATCAAAACAATGCGGGAACAAGTTCGTCCTAGGTGGTATCATGATTGGCTTGGGCGTTTACCTATTTATGAGTAAAATAATAGCCAATATCGCAATATTTATATTACGTCAAATATAGCAGTAATGGTAACAAAACATAATCAAGTGATAATAAATGATGATTGAAAAATTATGGTATGGTAAAAATAGATTATATTGGTTACTTATTCCTTTTTCTTTGTTGTATGGTTTGATTGTTTTTATTCGTCGCCAGTTATATCGATTCGGTCTTTTAAAATCATGGCATTCACCTGTTCCGATTGTTGTTGTTGGCAATTTATCCGTCGGCGGTAATGGTAAAACCCCTTTCACGATTGGTTTGATTCAAGCTTTACAAGCTAAAGGGTTCCATGTTGGTGTCGTTTCACGGGGATATGGCGGTAAGGCTGATTCTTATCCCTTAATTTTAGATAACAATACAACAACAGCCCAAGCGGGTGATGAACCGGTTCTGATTTATCAACGCACTCAGGCGCCTGTTGCGGTAGCACCGAAACGAGTTGATGCGGTCAAAGCTTTATTAAAACACTATCAGTTAGATGTTATTTTGACTGATGATGGCTTACAACATTATGCGCTAGCTCGTAACATAGAAGTTGTTGTAGTCGATGGTAAACGTCAATTTGGCAATGGGTGGTGGATTCCTGCTGGTCCAATGCGAGAGCGACAAAACCGTTTAAGATCAGTCGATGTGATCATCATTAATGGTGATAGCGATAGTCTGTTACCCGAGAAATATCCCAATAAAACTTATACTATGCAATTGGCTCCCAACTGTGCCATTAATTTGCTTACTCAGGAAAAAAAGCCATTATCTTCGTTACAAAATATCTGTGCTATTGCTGGAATTAGCAATCCTAAACGTTTTTTTGATATGTTAACAATGATGAATGCGGATTTAATTAAAACGGTATCCTTTGCTGATCATCAACAATTTACTTTGCCATTGTTAGCAGATATTGCAACTGATCAACAAATCATTTTAATGACAGAAAAAGATGCAGTAAAATGTCAGCAATTTGCATTACCAAATTGGTGGTATCTACCTGTAGATGCCATTATACCTATGCCAGCAATTAACCATATCTGTTCATTATTAGCGGATATAACATCACATAGAGAATAAAATATGAAAGCGCTTCTTCTTAATGCTATTGCATGCCCTAAATGTCACGGCAAATTGCAATATGATAAAGAACATAATCAGCTAATTTGTCAAACTGATAAATTAGTTTTTCCTGTAAAGGATGGTATTCCCGTATTACTTGAAACCGAGGCGATGGCACTGACTCAAGTAAAATTTAATCAAGAATAGAACATTACAAGGATTAGTTATGAATTTTTCTGTTATTATTCCAGCAAGATATGCATCAAGCCGTTTACCTGCAAAACCTTTAGCAGATATACACGGTAAACCGATGATTGTACGAGTGATGGAACAAGCAAAAAAGTCATCGGCAAATCGAGTCATTGTTGCAACCGATCATCAGCAAGTTTTCGAGGTGGTAAAAAAGCATGGTGGAGAAGTGATTCTAACCAGTGATAAACATAACTCGGGGACTGAGCGTCTGGCCGAAGTCATTAATACCTTTCAATTTGCCGATGATGAAGTGATTGTTAATGTTCAAGGTGATGAGCCACTGATTCCCCCTATTATTATTGATCAAGTCGCTGAAAATTTAGTCAAATATAAAACAGGTATGGCTACTTTAGCTGTACCTATTGAGTCGGTTGAAGAAGCGTTTAATACTGGCGCTGTTAAAGTTGTGATGGATAAAGATGGTTATGCGCTCTATTTTTCTCGAGCGACTATTCCTTGGGAGCGAGATCGCTTCGCGAAAGCTAGCAATTTATTCAATCAATCCAGTATTGGTGATTTTTACCTTCGCCACATTGGTATTTATGCTTATCGAGCAGGTTTTATTCGTCAGTATATCAACTGGGCACCTTCTTCACTTGAGCAAATTGAAATGCTTGAACAGCTTAGAGTTCTTTGGTATGGTGAAAAAATTCATGTTGCAGTCGCTAAAGAGTCACCCGCCATTGGTGTTGATACGCAACAAGATTTAGAAAAAGTCAGAGAGTTATTTAAGGAGCAATAATGGCCATATTTAACGGCTTTTCTCAAGCGGGGCTAAATTTTTTACAAGATGCTTGGATTAACAATAGTAAAACCTGGTTTGATGAACATCGTTCTATTTATGATAACGATTTAGTTAAACCATTTAAGTTATTGGTTGAACAATTAACCCCAGAAATGTTAAAAATCGATGAGTGGTTTGAAACCAAGCCAGCGATAGGTAAAACCATATCACGCATTCATCGTGATACTCGATTTTCCAAAGATAAGACATTATATCGAAGTCGATTGTGGCTAACATTTAAACGACCAAATAAGGACTGGAAAGAAGCGCCAGCTTATTTTTTTGAAATTAGTCCGGATAGTTATCAATATGGTTTAGGTTATTATTGTGCATCAAAACAAACTATGGATATTTTTCGAGAAGAGATTGCTAATGATACTGCTAAGTTTTTAGAGATGATTCGTTGCGTCAAAAAACCTTTTGAGTTGGTTGGTGAAAGTTATAAACGACCGCTGGTTAAAGATCAAGATGAAAAGATAGCAACATGGTATAACCGTAAAAGCTTAGCTGTTATGGTAACCAATAATCATATAGCTGATGTATTAGATAGTGATCTGCCAAATAAATTGATAAAAGGATTTAAAAAAATCGTCCCTCTATATGATTATTTAATGCGGGTTGAAATGATCAAAAATATACCTAAACTTTAATTGATGTCAGAACAGTAGGGCATCAACGTGCCCTATGTCTCATTATTCGTCAGTGCTTGGGTTAACTATCTGTATATTATTTAATATGTTAAATATTGGGGAAATTTAATACCAGCTCTTTTACGCCGTTAATGATAAATTGGGTACCGACACAAACTAATAAAAATCCCATAATTCTAGAAGTTGCTTCAATACCACTTTTCCCCATAAATCGCATGATACTGCCAGCACTACGCATACAAAACCATAAAATAATACACAATAATAATGGCACCATTATTGAAGTGGTATAAACAACCCAAGTCGATACGTTGTAACCACCACCTTTAACCGTTGAAGCCATACTAATAATCATCGCAATCGTACCCGGACCAGCAGTACTGGGCATTGCTAATGGGACAAACGCGATATTATTTGACGTTTCTCGTTTTTTTGCATCGGCTTCTAACGTTTTATGAGATGGTTGCTGGGGGAATAGCATTCTAAAACCGATAATACCGACTATCATTCCACCCGCAATACGTAATCCAGGAATTGATATACCAAAAGTATTCATCACTAATTGCCCACCATAAAACGAGACAACCATGATAATAAACACGTAAATACAAGTCATTTTAGACTGATAGTTACGCTCTTCATTGGTCATATCACCGGATAAACCTAATAGTAACACAACAGTCGTTAATGGATTAGTTAATGGTATGAAAAGAATTAGACCAAAGCCAATAGTTTGTATAAGTTCCAGCATATCAATTTCAAGACTTAATAAAAAACATTAAGATAAGTATAATTGAAATTGATAAGATATGATACATGGGCGTAATAAAACGCCCAAAAAATCATTTGGTTGATTAGAAAGGGATATCGTCATCAAAATCCATTGGTGGTTCAGGGGCTTTAGGTTGTGGTGCTGGCGCACTTTGAGCTGCTTGTCGGGTCGACGCTGGCGCTGACGAAAAATTATTTGCGCTTTGTCCCCAATTTTGTGAGCCATCATCAAAGCCTTCGTTACTCGCGCCACGCGATCCCAAAATTTGTAAGGTACCCCCCATAGTATTGATAACTACCTCAGTGGTATACCGATCTGTTCCCGATTGATCTTGCCATTTTCGAGTTTGCAATTGTCCTTCAAGATAAACTTGCGTTCCTTTTCTAATGTATTCGCCAGCAATTTCAGCTAATTTACCAAACACGACAACTCGATGCCATTCAGTGCGATCACGGTTTTCACCGGTTTGTTTATCCTTCCATGATTCTGATGTTGCAACACTAAAATTAGCGACAGCATTACCATTTGGCATGTAACGGACTTCAGGATCTTGTCCTAAATTACCAACTAAAATGACTTTGTTTATTCCTCGATTTGCCATTATAAACTCCTAAAAATTGCATAAAGATTTAATTTCGATATTGTAGCATGAGACAGAAGTAACATCACCGTATTTAATTCAATTATGCGAGCTATTATCCATTTTTAAACATTGAGAAAGATTTGTCTCACCATAGGAATTTCTTATTATAACAGGTATAATGCCACACATTTGTTGTGTAGTGTTCTAAACATATTTTTACTGGAGGCCTTATGATTAATGCGTTTGGACTAAAAAACAAACAGTTAGTGAAAATTAATGAAGGCGATATAAATAATGCGACTTGGGTTGATTTAATTGAGCCAGAAGAAGCCGATCGTGATTTTGTTTTAACCCATTTAGGACAAAACTTAGCAACGAGTATAGAGTTAGATGATATTGAGGCGTCAGCCCGTTTTTTTGAAGATAACGAAGGATTACATGTGCACTCGTTCTTTTTTTATGAAGATGCAGAAGATCGAGCAGGTAATTCTACTGTTGCATTTACAGTCCATAATGGACGTCTTTTTACCTTAAGAGAACGTGATCTTCCTGCGTTTCGTTTATATCGAATGCGGTCACGATATCAGAGCATGATAGACGGTAACCCTTGGGAAGTATTACTCGATCTATTTGAAGTTAAAGTTGAGCAGTTAGCCGATCAGATTGAAAATATCTATAGTGAATTAGAGGAGTTGAGTCTAATTATTATGGATCGCTCTTCACAAGAACATTATGATGAAGCGATTACCTCTTTAGCTGAGTTAGAAGATACCGCATGGAAGGTAAGACTTTGCTTAATGGATAGCCAAAGAGCGGTGAACTACTTAGTTCGACGAGCAAAAATGCCAGTTGATCAGTTAGAACAAGCACGTGAAGTTATTCGTGATATTGAGTCGCTTGTTCCACATAATGAATCCTTGTTCCAAAAAGTAAACTTTTTAATGCAAGCTGCAACTAGCTTTATTAATATAGAACAAAGCCGGATTATCAAGATTTTCTCAGTTGTATCTGTTGTATTTTTACCGCCAACGGTAGTTGCTTCGGCTTACGGAATGAACTTTGAAAACATGCCTGAATTAAAATGGGAATATGGTTATCCATTCTCATTAATATTAATGTTACTTGCTGGCGTTGCACCTTATATCTATTTTAAATTAAAAAAATGGTTATAGATAAAGCATATTGGATATAGTTGGTAATTATTAACTATATTGATTTATTCTCGAGTTATCGCCTTGATGTTAATCAAGGTGAACTAGTTATGCATATACTGATAGTAGAAAGTGTTCATTTTGATGCTTATTATCTATCATTACTGTTCAAACTGTTGGTATGCTTTGACTAAGTTTATGAGTAAAGATTATCAATTAATTTGAAATCAAATAGAGTAAAGGATCACAATTAGTTTATTAGTACTACTTGATAAATAGTATGACCAGTGTTAAACAAGAACGGTCATTTGTACAATGGCTACATTTGAATAACGCCGAATAAAGCGAAATTCAAACAGTTCTTGCTTACTTTTTTAGGCGTACAATAAAATTGCATCGGTAAGAAGCAGCGCATCTTAAAATAACGTTATGTTTCACGCCAAAAATCATTGCTAGCGGTGAGATTTTTAACTTATTTGACTTGCCTTGTAACGAGTAGCTCAAAAATGTTTTAAATACCGATGATTTTGTACGCAGCAATAGGATTTAAACACAATTTGTAATAGAAGGGAATAACATGAGTCAATATGCTTTAGTCACTGATATTGGTGGAACCAATGCCCGTTTTGCGTTGTACGATTTAACCACTAACAAATTATCTGCTATCACAAAAATTCTGATTTCAAAAGATGATGATCTATTAGTTTTGATTAAAAACTATCTTGCTAATCAATCAATCAGTGTCGATATGGCCTGTATTGCAATTGCTTGCCCTATTGATGATACAGATATGGTGAATATGACCAATAATAATTTGTCGTTTTCACGTTCAGCGTTGATTAAAGCATTAAACTTAAAACAACTTGAAGTAATTAATGATTTTACGGCTGTATCGACTTCTATTCCACAATTAACCGATAAAGATTTAGTAAAAATCGGCGGGGATGACGCCGATTTAAATTACCCAATTGCGATTTATGGTGCTGGAACTGGTCTTGGTGTGTCGCATTTAATAAAAGTTAATCAACATTGGATCAGCTTGTCTGGAGAAGGTGGGCATACTGAATTACCAATGACCAATGAGAAAGAAGATCGTCTTTTAGCTGAGTTACGCAAAAAGTTTGGACGCGTATCGTCTGAGCGTTTTTTATCTGGAAATGGTATTGTAAATATATACCAAGCATTATTAAACATTAATAATCAACCTATAGAAGAGATTACGCCAGATGTAATTGTCAAAAAAGCGTTGTCCAATAGTTGTCCACTTTGTTTAGAAACGCTAACCTATTTTTGTACTTTTATGGGACGATTTGGTGGCAATTTAGCATTAACACTGAACACACAAGGTGGCGTTTACATTGCTGGTGGCATCGTACCACGTTTTATCGAGTTTTTTAAATCTTCACCTTTTCGGCATGCTTTTGAAAACAAAGGACGAATGTCGTACTTGGTTAAAAAAATCCCTGTTTATGTCATTACTCATGAAGATCCCGGTCTATTAGGTGCAGGTGTTTATTTACAAAATAGTCTTAATAAAATGAAGGAGTAGGTTCATCGGTTATGATGTGGTGTTATATTTATCGAAGTCCAAAAAAAGAAAATTGTTATTTATATCTGGAAAAGGAGAATGATTTTTCTACTATTCCTGAAAAAGTAATGTCAATTTTTGGTTCACCTGTATTGGTGATGAAAGTATTATTAGACGGTAAACGCCGTTTTGTTGTTGGTACTTCGGATGAAATAGAAGAAAAAATAAAAGCAGATGGTTTTTTCTTACAAATGTTAAAAGAAGATGATTTTAAAGTATGACAGAGCGATTTTGGGAATCTAAAACGTTAGATCAATTAACTGATGCACAATGGGAACAGTTGTGTGACGGCTGTGGTCAGTGCTGTCTTAATAAGTTGATGGATGAGGACACCGAAGAAATCTTGTACACCAATGTTGCTTGTAACTTGCTTGATTCTAATACGTGTCGTTGTAAGCATTATCACAATCGTTTTAAATATGAGCCTGATTGTATTAAGTTAACGCGTGAAAATCTTCTTACGATTGAATGGTTACCGTTAACTTGTTCTTATCGTTACTTTTTACAAACAGGGCAGCTACCCGAATGGCATCCACTCATTACCGGTGATAAAAAGCTTATGCATAAGCTGAAAATATCAGTTAGAAAACGTATTGTGTATGAAAAAGATGTAATTTGTTGGGAAGATCATATTCTATAAAAGGGAGTATACTCCCTTTTTTAAAAGCTTTTATAATATTAGCCAAATACTCCCGACCATATCGATGGCAAATAAATTCAAGAACATTAGAATAAAAATAAAAATCATAAATGAAATATCAATCATGCCAATAGGGGGAACAATGCGTCGAATGGGTGCGATAAAGGGTTCAGTCAACTCTGCCAGTAGCTCATCAGCGACCGATTGTCCACGGCTTACCCAACTTAGGATAGCTCTAAATAACAGTAACCAAAATAATAAATGACCAAAGGCGTGTATCATAGCAGCAACGGCATATGCTAAATACTCAGGGCTCCAAACTGGCGCATTAATCATGGCAAAATGTAAAATAAAAATAATTTTAACTAGCGCGACCAGATAGAAAATTAACCAGGTTGCACTATCAACTCTTCCTATTGACGGAATTACTTTACGTAATGGTCCAATAATGGGTTGAGAAATGCGAACTATAAATTGAGTAAATGGATTATGAAAATTAACTCTTACACTCTGCATCCATAGACGTAAAATGATCACATACAGACAAACAGTTAAAACAGCTCTTCCCAAGAAGATCAGTGATATCATTTAACACTCCTAAAAATTTTATAAGTTTGCAATATATCATAAATACTGCCTTGCGCCAAAGATCGCCGAGCCAATTCTAACCATAGTACTGCCTGCAACGATTGCTGCTTGCATATCAGCAGACATGCCCATAGATAATGTATCAAGAAATGGATAATCTATTTGTAGTGATTTTAAAAGTTGTTGCATCTGCTTAAATACATCTAATTGCTTGTTAAAATCATTCTCGATTTCAGGAATAGCCATCAAACCACGTAAATTCAAATTGGGTAATGCTATAACTTGCTTAACTAAGTCAGCGACTTGATTGGGTGCAATACCAGACTTGCTCGCTTCTTGACTTATATTTACTTGAATTAATACATTAAGTTTATTCATATTGGCTGGCCTTTGCTCATTTAATCGCTGAGCGATTTTAAAACGATCAATTGTGTGCATCCAATCAAAATTTTCTGCCACTAATTTTGTTTTGTTTGATTGTAATGGGCCAATAAAATGCCAAATTAAAGGGGCATTGGGCATATTTTGTTTAAAAAATTGAATTTTTTCGACGCCTTCTTGAACATAGTTTTCGCCAAAGGCAAACTGACCTGCGCTAATAGCTTGTTCGATTAATGTCACAGGTTTTGTTTTACTGACGGCAATTAGTTCAATGCTATTGGGATCTCTTTCGCATTCTAACGCAATATTTTTAATTTTGTTTTTAATGGTGAGTATATTGTCATGTACTGTATTCATGTGAATCCCGAATCAAAGTTAGTTGGAATAATTGAATGTTAAATTCATTTTTGGCTCTTAGTGTAACGCAAAATGCCTCTGATTTGCACCTTTCAAGTGGTGAAGCTGCCTGTATTCGAATCAATGGGCAATTACAATTTTTATCAGAACACAGGTTATCACCAATAAGTTTAGAGACTGAACTATTATCATTATTAACTGGCGATCAAAAACAACAATTATATCAAAATAAACAAATTGACTTCGCTTATCAGGTAAAGGACTTAGGCAGATTTAGAGTGAATATTTTTTATCAATATCGGGGAATTTCAGCCGTTTTTCGTATAATTAAACAACACATTCCAACGCTTGCCGAGATAAAGGCGCCTGAAATTTTTAAACAACTTATCAATTATGAAAGTGGCATTATTTTAATTACCGGTTCAACAGGGAGTGGTAAGTCAACCACACTAGCATCTTTAATTAATCACATTAATTTTAATCAATCAAAGCACATATTAACCTTAGAAGATCCGATTGAATTTATTTATCATAATCAAAAATCATTAATCCAACAAAGAGAGTTAACAAATTTGGATCAGACTGTTGATAGCCTTTTAAGGCAAGATCCTGACATAATATTGCTTGGGGAATTACGTAACAAAAAAGCTATCCAAACCGCATTAACAGTAGCTGAAACAGGACATTTAGTTTTTGCTACGTTGCATACAAATTCTGCTATTGAGACTATTAATCGTATTATTGATGTATTTGAAGACAGTTCACGAGATTTTATTCGTACTCAATTATCACATAGTTTAAAGGCAATAATAAGTCAGAAACTAGTCACCACCGAAAATGGACGTAAAGCTTTATTTGAAGTACTGATTAACAACCCTGCTGTCAGTAATTTAATCAAAGAAGGCAAAGTTAAACACATTTATTCTTTAATGCAAACTGGACAACAATATGGCATGCAA
>CAMLAI010000008.1 GCA_946477995.1 uncultured Gilliamella sp.
CAGCATTTGCTTTAGTTATCCAAGCAATAATTGTAACGGTACTTTGTTTCTCAACGTTTGTATCACCAAGTATTGCGGCAGCTTATTGGATGTTAACCGCATTAACAACAATTTGTTACTTTATTCCTTACTTAGTGATGTTTATTGCTTACTATCGTTTACGTATTACTCAACCAGATGTACCACGTAGCTTTAAGATACCAGGTAAAGTATTACCAATTGTTTTACCCGGTTTAGGATTCTTATCTACGCTATTTGCGGTGATCTTAGTCTTTATTCCACCTGCACAAATTGATATGGGTGGTTATGTTGAGTATATTGCGAAAATTGTTGGTGGTGCAGTGCTTGCAATTGTCCTAGCTGAATGGATATATTACCGAGCACAAAAACGTAATCGTTTGCAACAACAATAATATAGAGGAGTAAGAGTATGTACAAACCTATATTGGAAATTGATTTGCGCAAATTAAGGAATAATGCGCGAGTCGAAAAAGAGATACTTGCTAAGCACGGCATTGAAGTGATGGCGGTCAATAAAGTCTTTGACGGTTGCGTTGAAACCGCCAAAGCGGTGCTTGATGGTGGTATTGATGTAATTGCTGAGTCAAGAACTTACAATCTAAAAAAACTTAAAGACGCGTTAAATTGCAAAACGTGTTTATTACGTAGTCCTTGTTTGAGTGAAATTAGTGATGTTGTTAAATATGCTGACATTAGCTTAAACAGTGAAAAACAAGTTATCCAAGCACTTTCTGATGAAGCGGTTAAACAGCAGAAAATTCATCAGGTTTTATTAATGGTGGATATGGGTGATTTACGTGAAGGTATTTGGTTTGAACATGTTGATGATATCATCGATACTGTCAAGCTTATCTTATCGTTACCGGGTGTTGAACTTTATGGTCTTGGAACAAACTTCAATTGCTATGGTACGGTTTTACCGACTGTAAAAAATGGAGTAGACTTTTTACAAATTGCGCGTAAAGTAGAGCAAGCTTGTAACATTAAGATCAAATATTTATCAGCGGGTAACTGTACGAGTTATCATTTACTTGATAAAGGTGTTTGGCCTGAAGGCTTAAATCACATCAGAATTGGTGGTTTACATGAGTTTGGTATTGAGTATGTGGATATGAAGTATTTAGATGAATTCCATCACTCAAATAAACCTGTCGATAAAGCATGCAGTAATTTGTATAAATTGTATGCGCAAATTATTGAACTCAATAGTAAACCAACTGTTCCTGTTGGTGAGTTAGGTGTAGATGCGTTTTTAAATAGTAAAACTTTTGTTGATCATGGTACGCGTAAACGCGCACTTCTCGCTTTTGGACGTCAAGATGTACCGTCTGAAAACTGTGTACCGATTAATGATAGTATTACTGTTTTAGGACAGACCAGTGATCATACTATTGTCGATATTGAAGATGTTACTGAAACATTGCGTGTTGGCGATACCATTGGTTTTGAACTTGATTACACAGCCTTACTTATGGCTTGCCAAACAAATGGTGTAGAAAAACGTTTTATTTATTAATTCGTGTTAGCTGCTGGTTACGCCAGCAGCTGTTATTAATTATTAGGCGGTTTACATGGCAACATCAGAATCACAAGAAAGTCCTTATCCCAGTAGCTTAAAGAAAAATCTAAAAAATCGTCACTTATTGATGATTTCGTTAGGGGGATCAATCGGTACGGGATTATTTATTGGTATTGCAGCACCGCTTAGTACAGTAGGCCCATTAGGTACTATTATTGCTTATTTAATGGCTGGCAGTATTATGCTTGCAACTATGTTATGCTTAGGTGAACTTTCTTGTGCTTTTCCCCACGCTGGTTCTTTTCAACATTATGCATTAATGTTTATTCCGAACCCAATTTGGAGTTATACCATTGGTTGGTTATATTGGTTAAGTTGGGTGCTGTCGATGGCAGCTGATTTGACTGCTGCTGCTATGATAGCCCATCAAGTTTTTCCTGCAATTCCTATTTATCTTTTTAGTCTTTTAATCCTTACAGTTATTACTTGTGTGCATTTAACTTCTGTTCGTGCATTTGGTGAAAGTGAATATTGGTTTTCAACCATTAAAGTCTTGGCGATTATTGCGTTTATTTG
Organism: uncultured Gilliamella sp.; assembly: GCA_946477995.1. Lineage (GTDB taxonomy): Bacteria > Pseudomonadota > Gammaproteobacteria > Enterobacterales > Orbaceae > Gilliamella. The sequence goes on from CAMLAI010000008.1 coordinate 2,117, forward strand.
TATTGGCATTTATTTGTTATGTCAAGAATATAACCAAACCCACGTGTTACCAACACTTAAGACAGAACATGGCTGGTTTCCAAATGGTTTTTTATCGATTTTTGTCTGTATGACCATTGTAACTTATTCGTTTCAAGGTGTTGAGTTAATTGGTAATGCTGCTGGTGAAGCGCAATCACCACAAGCAGTATTACCCAAAATTATTACTGGCGTTGCTTTTCGAATCATTTTGTTTTACGTGTTAGCGATTGCGGTATTAGCACTGGTTTATCCTTATGGCACAGAACATACCGAGATCAGCCCTTTTATATGGGTATTTAATAAGGCAGGTATTAGCTTTGCTTCTTATGGGATGCTGTTTGTTATTTTTTGTGCTGCCATTTCAGCTGCTAATTCAGCAATTTATGCTAGCTCAAGAATGTTATGGTCTATGGCTCAAGATAACTTAGCCCCTAAATATTTTTCAGATGTCAATAAACGAGGTGTACCAACAAAAGGGATTTTATTTATTGCACTGATTGCATTAGTATCCTTATTTTCTAAATATATTGCGGCTGAAAAACTTTATATCTATTTAGTTGCAGGTACCGGACAGGTCGGTTGTTTTGCTTGGATTGTTATAGCTTGGTGCCAGTACCGTTTTCGTAAAGGCGTCAATACTGGTCAGTACCCTAAAGAGATGATTAAATTCAGATCGCCTTTATTTCCTTGGTTAGCCATTATATCAATTATTGCAAATACAGTGATTATTATGGGGGTTTGGTTTGATGAGTCAGGTTACTTCATTCTATTATCTGAACTAGTGTTAATTGCTATTATTCTTATTTCTTACTTTTTCTATAAAAAACGTAATCCCGACAAAAGCCATTAATCGGCACTTTGTATGTAATCGAGTCAATAAACATATTGTCTTGATTACATAGGACTGATTATTAGTAACAAACTGTATTATTGTTGAAATCAAATATAATCACGTTTTGTTAATTATATCTCAATTTGTCTGTACTATTTTAGAAAAGCAGCTACACCAGTAAAAACAACTTGTGCCGCAATAGCGGATATAAGTAATCCAGTCAATTTTGATAAAATTGATATACCGGTATTTTTTAGCACTTTAGCGATTGTTTTAGCGCATAGCAACATAGCATAGATACCTGAAGATGCAATGAATAATGAAATTGCACCAATCAAATTTTGTACAACACCCAACGAACTCGAACCTAACACAATGATGGTACCAATGGATGCCGGCCCCATACATAAAGGAATTGCTAAGGGCACAACACTAATATCTTCATCGCTACTTATTTTATTCTTTTCTGGTGAGTCATTCATCAACGAAACCGCTGTAATAAAGAGTAAAGCGCCCGAGCCAATTCTAAATGCATCAAGAGTAAAACCAAAAACACTAAACATAGTATTACCAAAAAAGAATAACACAATACCAATAATAAAAACGGCACACGATGTTTTAAGTGCAGTCTTTCGGCGTTGTTGTTCATCATATTGTTTAGTACCACTTAAGAATGCACTTAGCACTGCTGGTGGTGTCATTAACGCGAATAACTTGGTTGTGGTGGCGAGAATTTCAACAAGATAGTTATCCATAGTATTACCCTTTATAGCTTTAGATATTGCTTGAAATCTGTCAACAATTGTTGGCGGGAATCAACTATACACATAAAAACGGTCACCATAAAGGTGACCATATTTAATTGGATATAATTTTAATAGTTTATTAAATATTAACCAATTTGAATTAGTTAAGGCGCTCTTTAATACGAGCCGCTTTACCACGAAGTTCGCGTAAGTAGTAAAGTTTAGCTTGACGTACTTGACCACGACGTTTCACAGTAATTGAATCAACAATTGGTGAGTGAGTTTGGAATACTCGTTCAACACCTTCGCCATTCGAAATTTTACGTACTGTAAATGCAGAATGTAAACCACGATTGCGAATTGCAATAACCACACCTTCATATGCTTGAAGACGTTTTTTGTTACCTTCAACAACCCATACTTTTACTTCAACCGTATCACCCGGGCGAAAAGACGGGATGTCTTTTTTCATTTGTTCTTGTTCTAATTGCTGAATAATTGCATTTTTCATAATATTATCTCTTACTAGTTATACTGAAATTTTAGTCGCTATGTTTATCACGATATTCCCGTTGGAATTCAGTGAGTAAACGTTGCTCTTCATCAGTCAGAGCTAGATTTTCAAGAAGATCTTCTCTTCTCAACCAAGTTCGTCCTAGTGATTGTTTCAATCGCCAGCGACGAATCGCTTCATGGTGACCAGACATTAACACATCGGGCACCGCCATTCCATCTAACACCTCTGGTCTGGTATAGTGTGGACAATCAAGTAAACCGTTAGCAAAAGAGTCTTCTTCTGCTGATGATTCATGATTCAACACGCCAGGAATAAATCTTGCTAGAGCATCAATCATGGTCATTGCCGGTAATTCACCGCCACTTAACACGTAATCCCCAATTGACCATTCTTCATCAATTTCGGTTTGGATAACGCGTTCATCTATACCTTCATATCGACCACAAATCAAAATCAATTTTTGATATTGTGACAACTCGCAAACACCTTGTTGGTTTAATTTGCGCCCTTGCGGGGAAAGATAGATTACTTTTGTATCGTTACCTGCTACTGCTTTCGCTGCATGAATGGCATCTCTAAGTGGTTGTACCATCATTAACATGCCGGGACCACCACCATAAGGTCTGTCATCGACAGTCTTATGCTTATCATGCGCAAAATCGCGCGGGTTCCAATATTCTACTGTTAACAGTCCGTTTTTAACTGCTCGACCAGTAACGCCATAACTAGTAATAGCTTGAAACATTTCGGGAAAAAGGCTTATTACGCCAATCCACATAATCTTACCTTACCAATTAAAAAGCAGGATCCCAATCGACCACAATCATTTTTGTTGTTAAATCAACTTGTTTAATAAATTGTTCTTCAACAAAAGGAATTAAACGTTCTGTTGCTCCAAATGCATCTTTTAGATTTGCTTTAACAACCAACACATCATTAGAACCGGTTTCCATTAAATCAGTAACCTGACCTAAGTCATAACCATTAATTGTTTTTACTCGGCAACCAATCAGATCTTTCCAATAAAAATCACCATTATTAAGTTCTGGTAATTTTTCTGCATCGACAAATACTTCGGCATTAGTTAATGCATTGGCTTGATCACGATCGTCAACACCTTTGAGTTTCACAATCATGTCTTGATTATGGGGTTTAAAGCTTTCTACGATTACTTCTTGCCATTGCCCAGCACGCTGAATATACCAAGGTGTGTAATCAAAAATACTATCTGGAAATTCTGTAAACGAAAAAATCCTGAGCCATCCACGAATGCCGTAGCTTGAACCAAGTTTACCCACAACAATTAGATTCTCAGTATTCATCATTACAATTACTATTAGTTACTAATATTAAGCAGCTTTTTGTGCTTGTTTGATCAATGTATTAACACGATCAGAAACGGTTGCACCTAAACCTACCCAATGATTTACGCGATCAAGATCTAAACGTAATTCTTCTGCTTTACCTTGTGCAATTGGATTAAAAAAGCCAACGCGCTCAATAAAACGACCATCACGTGGGTTACGGCTATCAGTGACAACTACTTGATAAAAAGGGCGCTTTTTAGAGCCACCACGAGCTAAACGAATAGTTACCATAACATCCTCTTAAATTAAAAAATAATCTTTCTTTTGCCCAACATGGACAAAATCAAAGCCCCGAAATTATACTCTTTCTGGCAAAAAGTGCAATGGCTGTTTATGGCTGATAAAAGGTAATACATTTATTAATCAATATCTATAAATAATCAATCTCACCAATAATAATTACTGGGATTGATTCGGTTCAAAAAACAATCATTAACAGTCGTTTTAATCTATATCTTTACCCATTAATGCCGCACTTAGCCCTTTTCCATGCATATCAAGCGCTAAAGAGCAAGTTATGCCACGGGTGATTGCACAATTTTTTTATACCTCCAAATAGCTGATAACTGTTTGACTAGCTGTCATTCAATTAGCGTTGAGTCAATTGCAATAATCTCTTTGACAGCTTTACGAGCACATCACCCATGACGGTAACATGATCTTTGGCTATTTGTTTAAACGTTACTTGCGAAAAATCGGCAACTCGTTCTGTAATGACAATATTAGCAGAAATACCGACTTTAAAAGATATTCATGCAGATTTATTGTTTTCAGGTGAGTTTTATTTGATTTGCCACAAAGATAATGTTCTTGAGCAGAAACAATCGGTTGAATTAAAGGGGTTAGAAAGGCATAAATTTATTGCTTTTTTAAAAGGTATAATTATTTGTATTTATACTAAAACAATTGACGCAGCTATAACATTCAATATGCTATAGAAGTTAGGCTGTAGACATTTATGATGGGATTAGTTTCAGTTAATCATGGGATTAGTATTACAACTAGGTTAACCTTATTTCAATTTGAACATGACAATATTGCGGTAATCTTACTTGAAGGCATCTTGCTCAAAAGAGCAGTTTATCTGATTAAGCAAAGAGATCGACAATTACTAAAATCAGCTTAAAAATTTTATCAATTTATTAGGAATAATAACATGATAAATTAATATATTAATTTATTTGTATATTGTACTTAATATTGTCTTAATTTTTTGTTTTTTTCTTAAAGAAAGCTCGTTTTAACACGTCAAAAAAACCTAGTGAACGTACCATTTTTTGTCCATCAATATAAACACGAATAGCTCTAAGTACTTGTTTAGGTTGTTTAGAAGCAAAGGTAAAAGTACCATCTTTTTTGGTTTGAATTGAATAACGTGGAATCCATTTACCACCAAATAGTACCGATGCAATAACAAAATCGACTTCATTCCAAGGAATTTGAATATATTTGCGCGGATCATGCTGATGATAAAACTCAAAAGCTTTGTCTCCGATTATAATATTGCCATATTCCGTTAAACCAGTAAATGCTGTTGCTTTTACCGTTAAATCAATCTTCGTGTTTAATGATTGAACCATCTATTGTGTCCCTAAACCAGACTTGAATTAGTGATGATATCCTTTTCATCATCGTTATGTGATGAAAAGGATAGTTTGATTATTAAGAATTTGTTGCTTTAAACTAAAACGGTATATTTTAAAAATACGTTGGTTAAAACATTATCTTTTATAAAAGACCAATAACGTGGCCAATAATACCTACAACAAATAATCCAAGGATAATGATAATAGGTGAGACTTTTTTACGTAGTAACCACATACATAAAAATGTTAAAAGTAATGGTACAAGTCCTGGTATTAATTGATCCAAGTTATTTTGCAAGGTAGTCACTTTTTCTTGTGTCAAAGATAATCCAGCTTGCATTTGTTGTAATGCTTTTTGAATGCCTTCCGCACCAGCGGGTAATGCATTCCAATCAATAAATGCACCATTATCTAATTTTACGGTTGAAACGACTGGTTGGAATTTTATCGATACCCACCTTTGTACCAAAGCCGCCAGTACAAACATCCCTAAAATAGACGCACCTTTCGTAATTTTTTGGAGTAAACCACCAGATAAATTATCGGTAATTTTTGAGCCAGTACGATAACCAAACTCTTGGGTATACCACATGAAGCTCCAACGAATAATGTTCCAAAGTAAGAAGAATAGAATTGGCCCCATAATGTTACCGCTAAGTGCAAGCGATGCTCCAAGTGCACCAAGCATTGGTCTTACTGTAAACCAGAATACTGGATCACCCACGCCAGCTAACGGTCCCATCATCCCAACTTTCACCCCTTGGATCGCAACATCATCAACCGCAGCGCCGTTGGCACGCTCTTCTTCTAGCGCAAGCGTTACCCCTAGCACAGGTGATGCTAAATAGGGATGAGTGTTAAAAAACTCTAAGTGACGTTTTAATGCAGCAGAACGATCTTCTTTGCTGGTATATAATTTTTTGATAGCTGGGATCATTGAGTAAACCCAACCACCATTTTGCATACGTTCATAATTCCAAGAACCTTGGAGGAAAGTCGAACGCCAAGCAACCGCTAAACGATCTTTTTTGCTTAATTGAATTCTATCAGTCATTTTTTTTCTCCAAGTTCTTAGTAATCATTTAAAATGTCGTCAAGTGGATCGCCTTTATCGCCGCCATTTGAAGAGTTTCCACGTTCAGAAAGGCTAAGATAGATTAACGCCAAGGCAATGCCGAGCGCACCTAGCGCAATTAAGGTTAATTGTGATATCGCTGCAACCACAAAGCCAATAATGAAAAATGGCCATACTTCGCGGTTTGCCATCATATTAATGACCATGGCGTAACCAACCGCAACAACCATTCCTCCACCAATTGCCATACCTGTTGTTAACCATTCAGGCATCGCTTCTAATGCGCCTTTTACCGTTTCAGCAGGGATAAATAAAAGAGCTGCTGCTGGGATTGCGATTCTTAGACCTTGCAAACAGATCCCCAAAATTTGCAATAATTCTATTTTACGAATATTTGCTTCTTCTGCTGCAGCATCCATCATATGGACTAATGGAACAGCAATAGTTCGCACAATCATAGTTAAGAATAATCCAGCTACAGCAAGTGGAATGGCAACTGCAATTGCGGTTGAAACACCAGCGACACCTTGCCCACCTAAAACTAAAATGATAGATGAAGCCACTGCGGCTAATGCTGCATCAGGTGCGACTGCTGCCCCAATGTTTGCCCAACCTAATGCAATCATTTGTAATGATCCACCTAATACAATACCCGCTTCTAAATTTCCGGTCACAAGTCCAATCAACGAACAAGCAACCAAAGGTTGATGAAATTGAAACTGATCTAAAATCCCTTCCATACCAGCTAGGAAGGCAATAACTATCACCAAAATGATAGCAATAATTGATAATGTCATAATATAACCCCTTAAATAAACTAATTCTTTTGCTCAGCTAATTCTTGTTTCGCTTTCTTTAATAATTCATCCATATTATCGTTAGAATCATTAGGTACTTTACGAACGTCAAATTTGACGTTTTTAGCTTTTAACTTTTCGAAGGTTTCAACGTCTTGTGCATTCATTGATAACACTTTATTAACCATGACCTTACCCACAGAATGTGCCATCGAACCAACATTGACAACATTGATATCAACACCACCTTCAATGGTTCTTAATACATCTTCAGGGTTTTCAAATAGCAATAAAGCTTTGGTATTGCCAAAACGAGGATCATGCGAAACTTCAATGATTTTTTTGATAGGAACCACGTTTGCTTTCACACCAGGAGGCGCCGCTTCTTCAATCAGTTTTTTTCTTAACTGGTCCTTAGCAACTGAATCTGATACGACAATAATACGGGTAGGATTGGTTGATTTTGTCCAAGAAGTGGCGACTTGACCATGTAATAAGCGAGAATCGATACGAGCTAACACAATTTTCATCTTTCCATCACCGACAACTGTACCTTCTGGAATAGCTGCAGCGGGTTTAGATGTTTGTGTTTTGGCAGGTTCAACTGTTGCGCGAATGCCTTCTTTAGCAGATTCTAAAATTGCTGATGCAATTTCTTTGGCTGTTTCCATCGAAAAGCGTGATGAGTAAGCTTCAATTAACATAGGTAAGTTTAAACCAGCTACAATCGCCCAATTACTATGTTCACCACATAAATTATTCGCTTGATTGAAAGGTGTTCCGCCCCATAAATCCACTAAAAAAAGCACTTCATCTTGATTATCGAATGTTGCTATTGCAGCAAGCATTCTCTCTTTTAAACTTTCAGGACTATCACTTGGATGCAAGGTAACCGCTTTAACGTTTTCTTGTTCACCAAATATCATTGTTCCTGATTGTAGAATCCCTTCTGCAAACTCGCCATGAGTTGCAAGAATAATTCCTACCATAGATCTTCCTCCAAATATTTATCTCATTGGATAATAATAAATTACTTTAAATGAGCACCAAAAACTAGTTTGGTTTAGTTAAGTCATATGTAAAAACATTGAACATAAATAGTCTGTTTATAAAAAATATGAGGTACATAGTTGTTTGTAAAACAAATGTTTATATTCCTAATTTTTATATAATTAACTGTTAAATCATAACATTTATTAATAAGTTAAGTATAGATAATCTATTTTTTTATAGAAGAATTTTATCTATTTTTAAAAAATCATTTATTCTTGTTACGAAATTTTGCTAATTATTGATCATCCATCTAATAATGGATACTGTTATTTTATGCTTATTGATAATCAGTATTTAATCTTATTATATGATGATTATTACTGGTTATTGACGCAAAATTAATTATCAGTTATTTAATCCATAATGATGGATTTTGATATTAAATCAACAAGTTGTTGACTAAAACATCTACCATTTTAGACTTTTAAGATGATTTTCTTCAAAGCTAATTGATTGGTTTTTGTCCATTTCGTCAGGTATGTTTTGCTAACATGCAACTCAATATTGCTGCTGATTTAATTTTAAGGAGTTTTTTATCGCTCAACTTTAGATCACATCAAACAATGTCAAAGATAACTGATGTGATCTATACGCTAAATTAGATTGTCTTAGTTTTTTGATTTACCAAATGCAACTGTAAAAATTAAATTGAGATTATTTTCGTCAAATGTACTATATTGCTATTTTTTAAAAATACATTTGAACTAAAAATCACCTTTTTTAAAGGTATTTTAATCGTTATTTTATAAACCATGATCTTTTAGCGCACGACGAATAAATCCACTATTTTCTGATAGGACCTTTTTGGCTTGCGTAAAAGATAGATTAGCTAAAATCATTAAAATAGCTGTTTTACAGTGTCGATTACTTTGTTGTAATGCTAAAGTCGCGGTTTGTCGGTCACAATCGGTTGCTTGCATAACAATTGATATTTGGCGCTCAATCAGTTTAGCATTGGTTGCTTCAACATCTACCATCAAGTTACCGTAAACTTTGCCAATTTTAATCATACTTGCTGTGGTTAACATATTTAGTACAAGCTTTTGTGCCGTGCCCGCTTTCATTCTAGATGAGCCGGTGATCACTTCTGCACCAACAATGGGAGTGATTGCGATATCGGCTAATTCAAGCATGGGAGCTTTGGGATTGCAGCATAAGCTTACAACTTTGCACCCCAGTGATTTAGCAAAGTGCATGGCACCAAGAACATAAGGTGTGCGCCCACTAGCTGCAATTCCGACTAAAACATCGTTGGCTGATAAATTGATCTTGGTTAAATCACGTTCAGCTAATTGTGGATTGTCTTCAGCATTTTCAACAGCATGAAAGATTGCCTGCTGACCACCAGCGATTAAGCCGATGACCAGTTCAGGCGGTGTGCCATAAGTTGGTGGGCATTCACTGGCATCTAAAATGCCTAAACGCCCCGATGTGCCAGCACCAATGTAAACTAATCTACCTTGATTTAACAAAGCATGACTAACTACATCTACTGCTTGAGCTATGTTGCTTAATTCTTGCTCTACTGCTAAGGCAACTTTTTTATCTTCATTATTGATAATTTTAAGAATTTCTAATGTAGAGCAATTATCAATTTGTTCACTATTGAGATTGCGGCTCTCGGTTAACATAGAAGATAAATTAATATTTTGCATGTTTTCTTAATCCTAGCCATAGAAGAAATATTATTAGCGTAAATAAGCAACCAAAACCTACACCAATAGCAATAACAGGGAGGTTGAGCGCAACGGCTAAGGTATAAAGCCCTAACATGATCATCATTGCACTATATTCGCTTAAGTTTTGGATTGATATGACACTACCTGCACCAACTAAATCTTTGCCCATTTTTTGGATCAAGGCATTGAGTGGTACTAAGAAAAATCCACCTAGTGCACCAATGATCACTAATAAAATATAGGATGAAATGATATGGCTTTGCAATGTAAAAGCTATAACGGCAATGCCCATCATGATTCCAGCAGGAATACAACGTAATGTTTTATCGATCGAAATAAATGCACTAGCTAAACCAGCGCCAATTACAATGCCGATGGCAACAATGGCATTAAGATTGGTCGGGGTTGAATTGTCAACAATACCTAAAACCACAGGCACCCAGCTAATCAATAAAAAACGTAATGTAATGCCTGCTCCCCAAAATAGGCTGGTGCCTAATAGCGTATATAAAGCTTGTTTATTACTGAAGATGATTTTGACTGTGCGGGTAAAATCTTTCACCATACTGGTAAATTTCCAGTGAATATCTTTTCTTGCAGCAGGTAACTTGGGAATAAATATGTTAGCAATTACGGCGAGTGCATACATTAAAACACAAGTAAGTAAGGATGCACTGACATTCATATCGGCAATATGCCCACCAGCCAAAGAACCCAGCAGAATTGCTGCAATTGTTGATGCTTCAATTAAACCATTCGCTTTTATTAACTTATCACCCGATGTCAGCTCGCCTAAAATACCATATTTTGCTGGAGAGTAACCGGCAGCGCCAATACCCACTAAAAAATAACCGATAAAGGGACTAATATTTAAGCAGATACTTGCTGCGCCAATTAATTTTAGACCATTGGCTATCATCATCGCTTTGCCTTTAGACATACTATCGGCAAATTGGCCAACAAAAGGTGAAAGAATTATAAAAGGAACAACAAAGCTAATTTGTAATACTGATTGGCTCCATTGTGGGTAATGCAAATTTTTAATATAAGCAAGAATAGCAAAAAAGATTGCATTATCCGCAAATGCTGAAAAAAACTGCGCTAGCATGGTTGCTACCATGCCTTTGCTTAATAGTGAATATTGTTTCATAGTAGATTCTGACTTATTCATCGGCCATTTTTCTTAGCGTGATAAAATCGATTTTACCCGTGCCAAGTAATGGTAACTCTTTAACAACCCGAATATCACGTGGAATGGCTAATGTTGGTATACCCAGTTCTTGAGCGGCTTGATTGAGTAATTCTCGATTAATGTTAGACGATGTGGTAAACAGTACAATTGCTTCGCCTTTAGCCGAGTCTGTTTTCACTGTTGCGCCATTCATCGAATCGGGATCGACTTTTTTGGCTAGAGCTTCAACACTTTCTAATGACACCATTTCACCGGCAATTTTAGCAAATCGTTTTAAGCGTCCTTTAATGGTAACAAAACCTTCGTTATCAATAGCGACAATATCGCCAGTATCATACCAACCTTTTTCGACCTTGCCGTTTTCATCTGTGGCAGCAGGGACTTCAAGTTTACCTGGATTTTCAACACGTAAGTAGCCTTTCATCACGTTAGGCCCTTTTAATTGTAGTTCGCCACCATCGGTAATCCCTGATATCGGAATTAATCGTGAAATCATACCCGGTAGTAATCGTCCAACTGTGCCCGCTTTAAAGGCCATAGGCACATTAAGGGCAACAACCGGTGCACATTCGGTCACACCATAACCTTCTAAAATACGAATACCAAATTTATCTTTCCATTGTTCTCGAACTGAATCTGGTAGTTTTTCAGCACCCGCAACTACGTAACGTAAGCGCATAAAATCATAAGGGTGTGCATATCGCGCATAGTTAGCTAAGAATGTTGGTGTACCAAATAGAACAGTACAATTTTGGTCATAGATAATTTCGGGAACCATACGATAATGTAATGGATTTGGATATAAAAAGGTTCGACTGCCTGAAAACAGCGGTAAAAATAGACCAGCAGTAATACCAAAAGCATGAAACAGTGGCAAAGCTGACATAAAACGGTCTGCTGGTGTTGGATCGATAACTGTTCGAATTTGTTCTACATTGGCAATCAAACTATTATGGCTATGTACCACACCTTTAGGATTACCTTCAGAGCCGGAAGTAAAGAGTACTAATGCTTCGTCATCACTAGATTGACGACGCTGAACCAAACGTGGAATATATTGATGAATTAAAATATATAATTTATCACTGAAGGTTAAGCTTTTACGTAAATCTTCAAGGAAATACCATTTAACACCCTTGACTTCTTCAAGTAAGTAATCAAGCTTACCTTTTTGGATGAATTTTCGAGAAGTAATAATGGTTTTAATTTCAGCCGCTGTTACCGCACAGGTTATGCCTTTGGTGCCTGCTGTATAATTAAGCATTGCTGGAATTCTGTTTTTAACCGATAAACCAAAAATAGTTGCAACAGTAATTGTTGCATTTGGTAATAACAGTCCGACTCGTTCTTTTCTTTTCGTTATTTTAGCAATGATGCAACTAACACCAATAATTTGTTTAAGAAGGTTTCGGTATGACGCTTCCGATGTTGTCGGGTCTTGCACCATACGTGACTTAACCCCGTATTTTACTTGTGCTTCAAGTAAAGCTTCAAATAGTGTCAATTTGGGGCGACTTGCCATGCGAGCATTCATCATAATTTCATGCAGTTTTTCGCCTGCAATGTAACGCCTATCTCTGGCTTTTGGCGCATTTGGCATTGGAATAGAGGTCGGCTCAAGAACATGAATAGTTATCTTTGGAAACAAATGCCGTTTGAATAATCCTTTTAAACGACTGGTTAAGGTAAACTCCGCCCCTTCAATCCAAACTGGTACGATAGTCGCTTTAGAACGAGCCGCAACAAAAGCCGCACCATCATAAATTTTCATTAACGAACCTGTTATTGTGATTCGGCCTTCAGGGAAAATCACAATTGGCCGGCCTTTTTCAATTTCACGAACTAATCGTTTTATTGCCATAGGACTGATAGGATCCATTGGCACAAAATCAACATAACGCTTTGCTAAACGTACCAACCAATGGTCTATATAGCCTGCGTAGATAGCAAAAACAGGTTTTACTGGTAAAAAAACACCGATTAAAACGCCATCGAGGAAGGAAACATGATTAGGCGTGATAAGAAGCCTATCTTGTTTTAAATTATCTAGATTGCCATGAACTTTAACATGAAATAAAATCTTAAGAAAAAATTTTAGTATTTTAAATAACATCTGATTTCTCAATTGTCGTGCAAAATTACACTTTGTCATAATAGTGAAAAAGTAAGCAATATACAAGATAAGCAATTTATCCTGTTATTTCAATTAAAACAAAACATTATTATAAATGCCATTAGGGCTATTGAATAATTAGACAATCGATGTTGCTCAAAAAAATAAGCATTAAAAAATGGACTGGAGATAAAATGTTAATATTAACGGCTAATGAGATTAAAAAAGTTTATACCATGCAAGATGCGATTGCAGCAGATAAGCAAGCTTTGAAAATTTATACCGAGGGTAACAGTGAGGTACCATTACGGATTAATTTTGATATGCAAAAGGGGCAGAGTTTATTTATGCCTGCACATATAAAAGGGAGCGATATTGTCGGCATTAAAATTGTGTCAGTCTTTCCTGATAATCCAACCTTAGGTAAGCCATCAGTACCGGCACAAGTCTTATTGCTTAATCCACAAACAGGTGAAGTTTGTGCAATGTTAGATGGCACTTATGTTACTCAACTTCGAACTGGTGCGGTACAAGGCGCGGCAACAGATTTATTAGCGCGTAAAGATGCTCGTCGCGCGGTATTAATTGGTACGGGAGGACAAGCTGTATCTCAGTTGGAGGCAATGCTAACTGTTCGTCCACTAACAGACGTGGCCATTTTTGATATTGATAGTGAAAAAGCCAAACAGTTCACCGAAGCGATGAAAAGACAATTTGAACATTTCTCTGCTAATTTTTATTGCTCACAGGACTTGGATCAAGATATTAGTCAAGCCGATATTATTACTTCTGTGACGACTTCAAAAGTAGCGACGTTTAATGGTGCTAACGTTAAACCAGGCACTCATATTAATGGTGTTGGTGCTTATACGCCAGAAATGCATGAAATTCCAAGTGATGTAGTGAAAAAATCGTCTATTCGTGTTCTTGATACTAAAGCAGGTGTTTTTGCTGAAGCCGGCGATATCATCGATCCGATCAATCAAAAGTTAGTGTCTAAAGATGATTTTTTAGAATTAGGCAATTTAGTGATGGACTCTACGCTATGTCGTGAAAATGATCAGCAAATTACGTTATTTAAAACCGTTGGTACCGCTGTGCTAGATGTTTACGTTGGCTATGATATTTACTTAAAAGCCAAACAAAAAGCAATCGGCTTAACAATATAAAATAGGGCAATAGCCCTTTTTTTTACACAAATTTTTAAGTAAGCAATAGCCTTTTATCGATATAAAACTTAACTTTTTAATTCTTCTTTTTGCGAACGCCCAAGTAATGCCATTGCCGCTTGTTTTGGATCTTTATGTTCATATAGGACTTGATATATCTGTTCTGTAATTGGCATATCGACGTGATTGTTTTTAGCTAATAGCCAGACTTCTTTGGTGTTTTTATATCCTTCGACAACTTGAGCTATCGTTTTTTGTGCTTCTTCAATGGTTTTATTTTGACCTAATAATATACCAAAGCGACGATTACGTGATTGATTATCAGTACAAGTTAAGACCAGATCACCAAGCCCAGCCATCCCCATAAAGGTGGCAGGGTCAGCGCCAAGTTTAGCACCTAATCGCATCATTTCAGCCAATCCTCGGGTAATTAGCGCTGTTCGAGCATTGGCACCAAAACCAAGTCCATCAGATAGACCTGCACCAATAGCAATAACATTTTTGACAGCGCCACCTAGTTGTACGCCAATAAAATCTTTACTGCTATAAACACGAAAACTTTTACTACAGTGAAATAAATTCTGTAACTCAGTTAAAAACAAATCATCGGTCGATGCAACGGTTACCGCAGTGGGTAAACCTGATGCGACTTCTTTGGCAAAGGTCGGACCAGAAATGACTGCTAAAGGAATTTCATTACCTAGAATTTCTCTTGCTACATCTTGTAATAAACGTCCTGTGTCGGCTTCTAAACCCTTTGTCGCCCAAACGATTTTTGAATCTTTACGTAAAAAAGGTTTAATTTGCTTTAAAATAGTAGCAAAAGCGTGACTAGGTACTACAATAAGTAAGATGGGTGCAGCACTAACAGCGGTTTGTAAATCCGTTTCAACCTGTAATTCAGGTGGAAAAGCAATATCTGGTAAAAATTGCTTATTTTGCCTATCTTGCTGCAAAATAGTCATTTTATCAGGGTTATGACCCCATAATAGTGTTGGATGACCATTACGAGCCAGTAATATTGCTAAAGAGGTTCCATAGGAACCTGCTCCAATGACTGTTACTACAGCGCTTTTTTTCATGAATAATCCGATAAACTGATTAAAAATTTATTGCCAAACAACCACTATTGTAGTGTTTCAGCAGAACTAGCTTCAGCTTGTTGTTGAAGATAGTTAAGGAATAGTGCATCAAAATTTACTGGCTCTAAATTGAGTTGAGGGAATGTACCTTTGGTCACTAAACTTGACACGACTTCTCGAGCATAAGGGAACAATATATTTGGACAGTAAGCCCCAACGCAGTGTTGTATTTGGTTTTCATCAAAGCCAATTAATGAAAAAATACCGGCTTGAGTAACTTCACATATATACACAACTTCATCTTGTGACTTCACTGTTACTGTGACGCGCAAAGCAACTTCATACACGCTTTCATTCAAAATTTGAGATGATGAATTAAGTTCAATATTCATGTCAGGTTGCCATTGTTTTGTAAAAATTTCTGGCACATTATTGGTTTCGAACGAAACATCTTTAGTATAAATACGTTGAATTGCGAATTGTGTTTCGGCTTGTTGTGTATTGTTTTGTTCAGTCATGATAAAACCTTATTTATTTTTAAATTATATTATTTTCTAACTAATGGTAAATTTTCGCCATTCCATCCAGCAATGCCATCTTTTAAGGCATAAACATGTAAAAAACCTTGTTTTACAAGAATTTCACCAATATTTGTTGATGATAAGCCATTTTCATCGATTAAAATAATAAGATCCTCTTTGAATTTATCAATGGTTTTGGCGCTTGCATTTTTAATATCAATCGGCAAGATATTATGAGATTCAGTCACATGCCCTTTTTTGAAGCTATCAGCAGAACGAATATCAACAATAACGGCATTTTGCTTATTGATCATATTGATTGCTTGAGCATTATTAATAATCTTAACTTTCGATAATTTGCTTTTAATCGTTAATACAATGATTGCAATGAATAACACAATCCAACCGAGTGAAAGTAAAAGGTGATTTTTTACAAAAGGAATAATTTCGAGTGTAATAAAGTCCATACTTATGTGATTACCTGATTTTTTCGATATAAGCTAAGATTATAGCGATATTATGCGGTGAAATATAGTACCATTATGTGAAAACATTATTAATGTCATGATGATTATTCGATTTTTAAGTTAAAAATAGATGACTTTAAACAGAATGATATTGATAAGTGGTTACTCAATTGATTACGTTTTTCTAATTTAGTGATATGAATTCCAATCAAATATCCTCCAAATAACGCAAGGAATCTTTATTAGTTTCTCCTATTTTTTGCATATCATGGTGACCAATTTTTCTGGTTTGTTTCAATATTAACCATCGAACAGACAACAAGTAGCACTTACTTTTTCTAATACTAAAATAACACTGAGAAAAACTAAAAATTATTATTGAATTATCATGAGGCATTAAAAAATGCTGGAGTAAAGTTCAAACAAAATATCTGTATGCACCAATACTGAAAGTTTATAAAAGCTGCAACTGTATATAACTTATTTTATATTGGTTTTAGTTTAAGCTTTTGTAATCTTTGATTAGGTAGCAATGATTGGTTTTGGTGCATTACTTTGGTGCTTATTGCTTTATTTTGGTGCAATAATAATATTTGTGTTATTATCAGGTTAGCTTATTGACCACTTAAGCATGGTTAAAAAATGGCATCATATTTGCATAACTGTAAACAACTTGGCAAAAATGCCTTTTAAACTGAACAATTATTTGTCCTTAATGGAGAAGATACATGTCTACACAAAAAGTTTTAACACTAATTAAAGAAAACGATGTTAAGTTTGTTGATTTACGTTTTACCGACACAAAAGGTAAAGAACAACACGTAACAATTCCTGTTAGCCAAATTGATGCTGATTTCTTTGAAGATGGTAAGATGTTTGACGGTTCATCAATTGCAGGTTGGAAAGGTATTAATGAATCAGACATGGTATTAATGCCAGATGCATCAAGTGCGGTAATTGATCCATTTTTTGAAGATGTGACGTTAAATTTGCGTTGTGATGTTTTAGAGCCTGCGACATTGCAAGGTTATGATCGCGATCCCCGTTCAATCGCTAAACGTGCTGAAGAGTTTTTAAAATCATCAGGTATTGCTGATACGGTTATTTTTGGACCAGAGCCAGAATTTTTCTTATTTGATGATGTGCGTTTTGGTACGCCAATGTCAGGTAGCTTTGTACATATTGATGATATCGAAGCAGCTTGGAACTCAGGCACTAAATATGAAGAAGGCAATAAAGGCCATCGTCCAGCAGTTAAAGGTGGTTACTTCCCACTTCCTCCCGTTGATTCATCCCAAGATATTCGTTCTGAAATGTGTTTAATCATGGAGCAATTAGGTTTAGTTGTTGAAGCGCATCACCATGAAGTAGCAACAGCAGGTCAAAACGAAATTGCTTGTCGTTTTAATACATTAACTAAAAAAGCCGATGAAGTGCAAATTTATAAGTATGTAGTACAAAATGTTGCGCATGCTTATGGTAAAACAGCGACATTTATGCCTAAACCGATGTTTGGCGATAATGGTTCAGGTATGCACTGCCACCAATCATTAGCCAAAGATGGGGTAAACTTATTTGCAGGCGATAAATATGCGGGTCTATCTGAAATGGCGCTATATTATATCGGTGGTATTATTAAACATGCTAAAGCAATTAATGCCTTTACCAACCCTGCAACTAACTCGTATAAACGTTTAGTCCCAGGTTATGAAGCACCAGTGATGCTTGCTTACTCAGCACGTAACCGCTCTGCGTCAATTCGTATCCCTGTTGTGACTAGCCCTAAAGCACGTCGCATTGAAGTTCGCTTCCCAGATCCAGCCGGTAACCCATACTTATCATTTGCAGCGCAGTTAATGGCTGGTTTAGATGGCATTATCAATAAAATTCATCCGGGCGATGCGATGGATAAAAACTTGTACGATTTACCACCAGAAGAGTCTAAATTAATTCCACAAGTGGCTGGCTCACTTGAAGAAGCACTTAATGCTTTAGATGCAGATCGTGAGTTCTTAACTCGTGGTAACGTATTTACTAATGACACTATCGATGCTTATATTGATTTAAAACGTCAAGATGTTGATCGTGTTCGTATGACTCCACATCCTGTTGAATTTGAGTTGTACTATAGTTTATAAGTTATTTTCGATTTAACTTAAAGTACTCCACCGCTAATCAGCGGTGGTGTCTAGCGAGGGCGGGAATTGAAACGATGACATTTGATAATGAATCTGATGCTAATCTTGTTCTCGATTCAATAATCACAAGTATTTTATTGCTCGATAAAAATCTTCATATTCTTTATGCCAATACGGCAGCTCAGCAATTATTATCGCAAAGCACAAAAAAATTATTAGAGAGTTATTTGCCTGATTTATTGAGCTATTATTCGTTGGATTTTGAACTCATGTTAAGTGCGTTAGAACAAAATCAAGGTTTTACGGATAATGAAGTCAATTTAGTGATTAATAATGAATTGCATATTTTATCATTAACGGCACAATTATTAGCAAATGGACGCATTCTTATTGAAATGGCGCCATTAAATAACCATAAGCGCCTTAGCCAAGAGCAATTACAACAAGCTCAACAAAGTGCTGCTCGAGAATTAGTTAGAGGGCTTGCTCATGAAATTAAAAATCCATTGGGTGGTCTACGTGGCGCGGCTCAATTATTATCTCGGGAATTACCTAAAAATGAATTACAAGATTATACACAAATTATTATTGAGCAAGCCGATAGACTCAGAAACCTGGTTGATAGATTACTGGGCCCTCAGCAGCGGTTACAGCAAAAAGAACAAAATATTCACAAAGCAATAGAACGAATCTATGCTTTACTCTGTTTAGAAAAGCCAATTAATATTCAAATTTTACGTGATTATGATCCAAGCTTACCTGAGTTAATTCATGATTCTGAACAGATAGAACAAGTGATTTTAAATATTGTCCGTAATGCATTGCAGGCTATAGGAACAAAAACAGGAACAATAACGATAAGAACAAGAACGGCCTTTCAGGTGACTTTACATGGACAACGTTATCGACTTTGTGCCCGCATTGATATTGAAGATAATGGGCCTGGCGTACCGGTTCATATACAAGATACCTTGTTTTATCCAATGGTGAGTGGTTATGAGGGGGGAACAGGAATTGGACTTTCGATTGCACATAATATAGTCGATCAACATCATGGAAAAATTGAATTTAATAGTTGGCCTGGACATACTGAATTTTCTGTCTATTTGCCAATTAAACAATGAGGTAAATTAAAATGAATGTTTGGATTGTTGATGATGATAGTTCAATTCGATGGGTATTAGAAAAAGCACTTACCAATGCTCACTTTAACTGCGTTACTTTCGCGAATGGTCAAGAAGTGATTGATGCGTTAGATACGCATGTGCAAAAACCTGCTGTATTGATCTCGGATATCAAAATGCCAGGACTTGATGGGTTAACCTTGTTACATTATGTGAAGGAACAAATACCGAATTTACCTGTAATTATCATGACAGCCCATTCAGATCTTGATGCAGCGGTCAATGCTTATCAAAAAGGTGCTTATGACTATATTCCTAAACCATTTGATGTGGATGAAGTCATTCAATTAGTTGAACGCGCAATTTTACAAACGCAAACAAACAAGACAAGTCAAACCACAACAGCAAAAGCCTCAACCGGTATTATTGGTGAAGCCCCCGCGATGCAAGAGGTTTTTCGTATTATTGGGCGGTTATCTAAATCATCGATTAGTGTATTAATAAATGGTGAGTCAGGAACCGGTAAAGAGTTAGTTGCCAAGGCGTTACACATCCATAGTCCGCGTTCACAATCGCCTTTTATTGCTCTTAATATGGCCGCAATTCCTAAAGATTTGATTGAATCCGAACTTTTTGGGCATGAAAAGGGCGCTTTTACTGGCGCTGCTCAAATCAGACATGGTCGATTTGAACAAGCTAATGGTGGAACCCTATTTTTGGATGAAATTGGCGATATGCCGTTAGATGTGCAGACGCGATTATTACGCGTACTTGCTGATGGACAATTTTATCGAATTGGTGGTTATTCACCGGTTAAAGTCGATGTACGGATTATTGCCGCAACCCATCAAGATCTTCAAGCGAGAGTAAGAGAAGGTAAATTTAGAGAAGATCTTTTTCATCGTTTAAATGTTATTCGTATTTTATTACCACCGTTACGAGACAGAGCACAAGATATTCCAAAACTTGCTGAACACTTTTTGCATACAACTGCAAAAGAATTAGGTGTTGAAAGTAAAATTTTTAGTCCAGAAGCTTTAAAAATTTTATGTATGTCAAAATGGCCAGGGAATGTTAGGCAGCTTGAGAATACCTGTCGATGGGTCACAGTTATGTCCTCAAGTAAAGAAATACTGGTACAGGATTTGCCACCTGAACTACTACAAATGTCTATGCCTAAAAATTCAATAGAGTATGAACCCCACTCTCAACCATTTCATCAACCAGAACTTGAAATGAATTGGCAAAATTTACTTGAAAATTGGGCTAAACAAGCATTAATTGCAGGTAAAACAGGGATATTAACCGAAGCAGTAAACGATGTTGAACGTATTTTATTAAATTGTGCGTTAAACTTTACGCGTGGTCATAAACAAGATGCCGCACATTTATTAGGATGGGGACGTAACACGTTAACAAGGAAGTTGAAAGAATTATCAGATGATACACAAAATAAATTAGATGAGCTTTGATCATTAATTAAATAAGTTAGTTTGATTACTTTTGAATTAAAGTTTTTAAACTAACTCAATTAAAGTTTATTTGAACAACGACTTTTCAATTCTTAACAAAAAATTTGTATATTTATTTCTGATTTTCTCTCATTATTAATTAGAACCATAATTAACATTTTTCTATTTTTAGAGCAATGTGATTCATTTAATATGATTTTGGTTGTTATTCTTTTAAAAAAAACAAAAAATAACTTTTCGCATAAAAAAACGAATTTATGCAGAAATATATTGACATTTAGGAAGGGAAACATATATAATGTTTAAAACGCAAAACGCAAAACGCAAAACCTGTAAAACCCTATTTATCGTTAGATAAATCGTTATATTTAAGTTTATTCTTTCACTCTAATCATTTTCGATCCTCAATTAACTTCTTATTCTCCTTTTTAAGAGGAAAAACAGCTCTTTTTAATCAGAAAATATTTAATTCAGTTTCTTTTTATTTAAAATTTATTGGTATCATTTTAGGATTAATCACTGCTAATTCAGTTAATTCGTTAACTGCCACCACTTCAGCTGCAATTCATGGCAATGCACCATATTTAACTTTTGATAATGGAGCTACTAGCAGAAATAAAACAGATCCGCTTTTGAATATTACGCTTTACGATGGTCGAAGTTATAGCATCAAAGATAGTTTATCGACAAAAAGCAACCCAATTCGACTTCCTGCTGGAGGCGAAAAATTAAAAAATATTAAAACTGAACTTCCTTTAAATAAACTGAAAATCAGCTTGTTAGATCTAATTTCAAGTAAGGGTTATTGGAAAGATAATGATGGTGATAAGTTGTATACTGTTTCTGGCAATTTAACGTTAACGGTTAAAAGCGCTGATGGTGAAATGGTAAATAACCCTGAGCAGCTTTTGAATGATGCTTGTAATTCTCCCTATCAACTCAGTTTAACCAGTGATAGCGGCATTTTATCAACTCGCTATGGCTTGCCAAATTCTTCTAATTTTATTGGTAATCAAGCAGTTTACTATCTTATCCCTAATAAAGTGACCACTCCTTATTTTTGCTTTGCTCGGCCTAATTTAAAGTATAATGATAGCGATCCTTTTCCAAATTTTACATCTATGTCGGGACCAACAAGTCAATGGGATGGTAGTAAAGGATTTAAACTTCAAACCTTATATCAACCTTCGACCAATTTTCCAACCACAGCATCAAAAGGACTGTATTTTTATTTAACGGTAGCAGGGGCATTATCAAGTGAATTAAGCTATAGTAAATCGCCACAAAACTCTGGGATTAGCTTAAATATTACTACCGATAATATTAAACAAATCAATGTTGCTAAAGTAGAATTTCAAGGACCAGATAATGGTTCAAGTGCTGCAGAAGCTGCAACTGCAAAAGATCCAACTACTTTTACCATTTATTCAGATAAGAATAAAAAAAATATGATATACCGCTTCACAATAAGTAAATGGTTTATAGCAAAACCTGGTTATATTGACTATCCTTCTGCTAAATCCTACTGTGAAAATTTAGGTTACCAAATAGCTAGTATTATTGACTTAACTAATGCAAATGGTTGGGAATGGCAAGGTGGTTTGCCTAATCAACCCAATAATTACCAGCGTAGAATTGGTCAAACTTTATTTGCTGAATGGGGATTTACTGATAAGAATTATTATACAAATAGTGATCTAGAGTATGGTGATTATTGGACTGGGCAAATATACGACAATCTGAATGAGCCTTATCTTGTCCATTCAGATACCGGTGATGTATATCATGGTTATCTTGGTGGTAATAAACAGCGAGTTGCTTGCGTTAACTGATAGCTTTAACACAAATTTAGTATGAAAATTATTTCCTCACAGCCAATTATAACGGTGTGAGGAGTCGCACTAATAACATTGTCATCTTCACTGGATAAAATGTATTTATTCGATTGTTATATTTCTAATCTACCTAAAACACCCATTCTTTTATTCTATTAAAGTTAATTGAATAGCTTTATTTTTTTCGTTACAATCTAATGCAAATGATAATTGTTATATTTATCATTTCTTTTTTTATCAAGAATGATGATTAGGAGCCAAAATGTATTCACGTATCAAATTTAAGTTTATAGTGTTGTTAACAGCGCTATTTGTGTTAGCGGGATGTGATGATAATAAAAAAAATGAGCAAAGTTCAGTTAATAAAATAACCATTGAGCATGCGCAAGGTAAAACTGATGTACCTGAAAACCCTAAAAAGGTGGTTGTTTTTAATATCGCAACACTCGATATTATGGATGCTTTGAATATTCCTGTCTCAGCGGTTCCTCAATCTGATGTGCATTTCCCTGATTTTTTATCGAAATATAGTGATAAAAGTTATACTAATGTGGGGACGTTATTTGAGCCAAATTATGAAGTTTTAAGTTCATTAGCGCCTGATGTTATTATCGCAGGTGGTCGTGCGAACGATGTTTATAATAAATTAAATGATATTGCGCCAACTATTTCTCTTGATATTGATCCAAATAACTTTTTGGCAAGTTTAACACAAAGAACTGAACAATTAGGCACGTTGTTTAATAAACAAGATCAAGCTAAAAAGCTTATAGCTGATTTTAATCAAAAAATTGAACAACTTAAACCAAAAACAAATACCGCTGGAAGTGCACTAGTCATTATGGTTAATGGTGGCAAAATGTCAGCATATGGACCAAAATCTCGCTTTGGTTTTATCTTTGATATATTAGGTTTTAAACCTGCCACAACATTCCAAGAAGCAGGGCGTCATGGTAACGCAGTTACCTCTGAGTTTATTTTAAGTGTTAATCCACAGTGGCTTTTTGTTTTAGATAGAGATAATGCTATTGGAAATAAAGAAGCGCAATCAGCTCAACAAGTTTTAAATAATGATTTAATTCAAAAAACGGATGCATGGCAAAATAATCATATTGTCTATTTAGATTCAACCTCAATGTATATTGCTGGTGGTATTCAAACTTATAGCCACTTAATGGATCAAATAAGCGAAGCTTTACAAAAAACATCAGCTAATTAATCAAAGATATGGTTAAGTCGTTTTATTTTATTACAGGCATTTTCATTTTGTTGATAATGTCTGTAATAAGTTTATTTATTGGGGCTGGGAATGTCACGCTATCTGATCTTTGGATCGATAGTACGATGCGAGAGATTTTTTTTGTTAGCCGCGTTCCCAGAACCGTTGCTTTATTATTTGCAGGTAGTGCCATGAGTGTTGCCGGTTTAATAATGCAATTGTTAACCCAAAATCGATTTGTTGAACCTACTTTAGTTGGCACTACTCAATCAGCCAGTCTTGGTTTATTAATTATGATGGTGCTTGCACCAAGTGCAAGTGTGATGACAAAAATGGTTGTTGCCAGCTTATTTGCTATGGCGGGTACAATGATTTTTATGGCGATTTCCCGAAAAATCATTTTCAAATCAGCATTGATGGTGCCGCTTATTGGTATTATGTTGGGGGCAGTCATTAGCGCGATTACAACATTTTTCGCTATGTATTTTGATTTATTACAATCGCTTGGTGGTTGGGAATCAGGCGACTTTTCAGGTATTTTACAAGGCCGTTATGAATTATTATGGTTAGTCGGCGGTTTGACATTGCTTGCTTGTTGGAGTGCCGATCAATTTACCGTTGCAGGTTTGGGACGCGACTTTTCAGTTAATGTAGGTCTTAATTATCGTCGAGTCATGTTGACGGGACTTATTGTTATTGCATTAATTGGTGGGATTGTTGTTGTGGTCGTTGGTGTTTTACCTTTTTTAGGATTGATTGTGCCAAACATTGTAAGTTTATTATTTGGTGATAATGTTCGTAAAACGATACCTTGGATCTGTTTATTTGGCAGTGGATTAGTATTAATTTGTGACATTATTGGTCGGCTAATTCGTTATCCCTTTGAAATTCCCGTGAGTGTTATTCTTGGCGTAGTTGGCGCTATTATTTTCTTAATATTATTGAGTCGAAGACGCCATGTCAGTTAATCAAAAACGTTATACAATAAGTCAAAAAAGAGTATTTTTGTTATTTATTCTGTCTTTAATTTGTATAAGTTGTTTTATGACTTTAAACCTTAAAGGCAATATTAGTTATATATTGATGCACCGAACTTGGATTGTGCTAACCATGATTCTGGTTGCTTTTGCTGCATCGACTTCTACCTTACTTTTTCAAACCGTGACCAATAATCGAATTTTGACTCCATCAATTATGGGATTTGAATCTTTGTTTGTGTTAATCCAAACGATTGTGATCTTTTTTATTGATACACAAGGTATTCCCTATATTGGGATTATTGGTAAATTTGTATTTGAATCATTATTATTAATTTTATTTTCTCTCTTTTTATACCGTGGTTTATTCACTAAACTCAAACAAAATCTACATTTAGTTTTATTAATCGGTATTATTTTAGGTACGTTGTTCCGTAGCTTTTCTAACTTACTGCAACGTTTAATGACGCCAACAGAATTTGCTGTGTTACAAAGTCGAATTTTTGCAACATTTACCCGTGCTGAACCTGTCTTGATTATCTTTTCATTAATAATAGCCGCTGTGATTGGTGTATTTTTGTGGAAAATGCGATTTCGATTCGATGTACTTGCTTTAGGTCGGGATAATGCGATTAGTTTAGGTATCGATTATCAAAAGAGCGTTACAATAATTTTATTACTCGTTTCTGTTTTAGTCGCAATATCGACGGCATTGGTTGGACCGTTTACTTTTTTGGGTCTATTGATCGCTAATCTTGCTTATAGTATTAGCGGATCAAGCCAACATCGTTATTTACTGCCTACCGCTTTTTTATTGGGTATCATTTTTCTGGTCGGTGGGCAAATGTTTCTAGAGCGTGTGTTAAATATGGTTGGCGCTTTATCTATAGTGATTGAATTTATTGGTGGTTCTTTGTTTATTTTCTTATTATTGAAAAAGGTTCCAATGTGATTGAAATTGAAAATGTTTGTAAAAATTATCAAACTATACCCGTATTAAAAAATGTCAATGCGACTATTTCGCAAGGTGGGATTACGGCAATTATTGGACCGAATGGTGCAGGTAAATCAACGCTTTTATCAATTATCAGTCGACTTTTAGTGGCTGATGAAGGTGTTGTTAAAATTCAAAATATGGATGTTGTTAATACACCAAGTGATAAACTTGCGACCTATTTATCTGTTTTAAGACAAGAAAATCGGTTTACCAGTCGGTTAACTGTTTTTGAACTTGTTGGCTTTGGGCGTTATCCTTATACCAAAGGGCGCTTAAATGCTGATGATTATAAGCATATCAATCAAGCTCTGGATTTTTTGAATCTTACCGAATATAAAGATCGTTTTATTGATGAGTTATCCGGTGGTCAGCGCCAGCGTGCTTATGTGGCTATGATTCTTTGTCAAGATACCGAATATGTCTTACTCGATGAACCACTCAATAATTTAGACATGAAACATGCGGTTGCTATGATGAAACAATTACGTCGAGCAGCAGATGAACTCGGTAAAACCATCGTTATTGTCATTCATGATATTAATTTTGCATCCGTTTATTCAGACTATATTTTGGCGATGAAAAATGGTGAGCTTGTTTATCAAGGTAGTCCAGAGCAAATTATGAATTCACAACTTTTAGAGGATATATTTGATACTCCTATAAAAATTGAGAATGTCCAAAATCAAAATATTGCGATTTATTATTAACTTATTTTTTATGCTTGATATCGAACATAAACGAATTCAAACTTTAACCAGTTGAACAATGATTGTTCCTGCATTAACACTGTTAATCATCAGATAAAACAATTAAGGTTTACAATTTCTCTTTATTCATGTTTAATTGCCAACAATATGTTTGCTGAGACTATATTATGAAATTAGACGAAATTGCTTTGTTAGCGGGTGTTTCTCGAACTACAGCTAGCTATGTAATTAATGGAAAAGCAAAAAAATATCGTGTTAGTGATAGAACGATTGAAAAAGTCTTAGCGGTCGTTAAAGAGCATAACTATCAACCAAATCAAGTCGCAGCAGGACTAAGAGCTGGTAAAACACGCACAATAGGTATTATTATTCCTGATTTGGAAAATAGTAGTTATACAACAATTGCCAATTACTTAGAGCAATTAGCGCGCAAAAATGGATATCAATTATTACTTTCATGTTCTGAAGATAAACCAAGTATTGAGCAAGAGTGCGTAAGGCATCTTCAGCAGCGGCGAGTTGATGCTTTAGTCATATCTTCATCGTTTGTGTCTCCTCAAGATTATAGGTTTTATGATGGTTGGCAAAATAACCAAATTCCATTATTTGCCTTAGATAGAACATTATCCAATAATCAATTTAGAAACATCGTTGGATCTGATAAACAAGATGCCAAAACGTTAGGCTCCACGTTTAGTCAATTTGTTGATGGAACTGTCGTTTATATTGGTGCTTTGCCTAATTTATCGGTTAGTCAATTACGTCTTGAAGGATTTGAATCAATTGCAGCAAACCAGTTTAATAAAGTTGATTTTTTATATGCAAATAATTATAGTCGCTGTGACGCCGAAATTGTATTTAGTCATTGGTTAGAAACGCATGATATACCCGATGGTATTTTCACTACCTCCTTTTCATTATTACAAGGCGCGATTGATTCAATTTTAAAAAAATTTGGCTATCTACCCAATCAACTGACGATTGCTACTTTTGGTGATCATGAACTGCTTGATTTTTTACCGTGTAAGGTGATATCGCTTGCTCAAGATCATCAAGAAGTTTCACAAGTTGTTATCGCATTATTAATGGAAAGCTTGCGTGAACAAAGTTATAAGCCTGGTACAACCATTATTCCAAGGCGGTTGCTATATAGAGGAAGCTTGGGTAGAGCCTGTCTGAGCGATTATAAAAAATAACTTTTTTAAGTTTTAATCAAAAAATTGGATCTAGATCACATATTAATTATTAATAGAGATAATTTATTTGATAAATATTTTAATTGTATTCATCATTGCTGAAACGATTCAATATAATTCAATTAAGGATTTAGAATTGTTGAGTTATTTTAGCAAACCCAACATTTTAACCCAGAGGTATTTATTCTATGTTTCATTTAGTTAAAGAAAATATTCATTTAAATGAACAAGCGACTAACAAGCAAGAAGCAATAAAAAAAATTGCCGCAGCATTAACGAGTGCAGGTTTTGTTGAAGATGGATATGTTAAAGGTATGCTAGAGCGAGAAGAGCAAGCTGCAACCTATCTGGGTATTGGTATCGCGATTCCTCATGGCACCACAAAAACTCGACATTTAGTGAAAAAAACAGGTGTACAGGTATTTTGTTTTCCAAATGGCGTTGAGTGGGGTGATGATGGTGAAAAAGCTTACTTGGCTATTGGTATTGCGGCAAGCTCTGATGAGCATTTAGAATTACTTCGCCAATTGACACATGTTCTTGGTGAAGATGGCGTTGAAGATAAAATTAAAAAAATTCAAACAGCGGATGAAGCAATTGCTATTTTAACTGACAAAGTAGAGCAACAAGATAACAAATTTACCATTCATCAAGATTCAGTGTTATTAGATATTCAAGCAGATAGCCTAGCAACCCTACAAGCATTGAATGCTTCGCGTTTAAAACAGCACAATGCAGTGAATGCTAATTTTATTGCCGATGTGCTTGATAACAAACCTAATTATTTAGGCAATGGGATTTGGTTAAGTGATAGTAAAAATGGTAATTTAAAAAATGCGATTGCCATTAGCCGTACAGTTAGTCATCTGAGTGAAGATAGTAAACCTGTAAAATTACTTATAACAATGTCGGTTGTTGATGATTCAGTTGCAGAAGTTGTGCATCACATCGCATCGTTGATTTTTAGACAAAAATTAGACCAACTTTTAACAGCAAATGTCGAGCAATTAAGTCAGCTACTTATTTCTGGTTCTGATATCAATAATTCTGAGCATGTTGAATCGATCCCTACTCTTGCTCAATCTAATGCAGCCGAATCAAATGATAATGAATTAAGTCGTGAATTTGTTATTCATAATGAAAATGGCCTGCATACCCGCCCATCATCTGTATTAGTTAAATTGGTAAAAGAATTCAATAGTAAAATAACGGTTGCCAATTTAGATGGTAAAGGTGAGCCTGTAAGTGCAACGAGCTTAATGAAGATTGTAGCTCTAGGTGCTAAAAAAGGCAGTCGTCTTAAATTTACTGCTGTTGGACAAGATGCTGAGCAAGCGCTCAATGCCATAGGTCAAGCCATTGCTAGCGGATTAGGTGAGGGAACTGAATAATGACTTATCGTGTTGCAACAATTACATTAAATCCCGCTTATGATCTATTGGGTTTTTGTCCTAAAGTTGAACTTGGTGATGTTAATTTAGTGCAGACAAATGCATTACTGGCTGCTGGTAAAGGGATTAATGTTGCCAAAGTACTATCAGATCTGGATGTTAAGCTAACGGTAGGCGGTTTTTTAGGTAAAGAAAATCGTGATGGCTTTAACTTACTGTTTAAATCACTAAATGTCGTCGATAAATTTCAAACCATTGATGGGCGCACCCGTATTAATGTTAAATTAACTGAAGAAAATAGCGAAGTTACCGACCTAAATTTTTCTGGTTTTACGATTAACGATCAAGATTGGCAGACTTTCGTTACCGATTCATTAGAATGGTTAAAAGATATAGATATGGTTGCCATTAGTGGTAGTTTACCTGCTGGCGTATCTCTGGAAAAGTTTACAGAATGGATGAAGCAAGTTAAAGCAATTTGCCCTAAAGTGGTATTTGATAGTAGCCGTGATGCTTTAGTAGCAGGTCTTAAAGCCAACCCTTGGTTAATTAAACCAAATGATAAGGAACTTGAAATGTGGGTTGGTCGAAAGTTATCTACGCTTACCGACATCAAAACAGCTGCTTTACAAATTATCGATAGTGGTATTGAAAATGTGGTCATCTCACTTGGCAGTAAAGGTGCATTATGGGTAACAAAAAATGAAGCGTGGATTGCTAAACCCCCAAAATGCCAAGTTGTTAGTACAGTTGGTGCGGGTGACTCAATGGTCGCTGGATTAATGTATGGTCTTATGACTAATCAATCAATTAAAGATACGTTAGTGTTTGCATCAAGTGTTGCAGCGCTATCTGTTGAACAAGCAGGCGTAGGCATTTCTGATCGTCAAGCTGTAACAAATATGCTCGGCAAAATTGAAATTAACGCTGGATAGGAGTATTCATGAATATATATATTGTTGAAGGTAGTAATACAGGTCCAGTAAATGGACGATTAGCTAAAGCTGAACTTATTTTAGCTGCTAATGCTTTAAATTTAAATGTAGTTGAAAACGCAGCAAATGCCGATGTGATTGTTGCAGTGGGTACAGGATCAATTGCTGATACGTCAGTGATGGGTAAAAAAGTTTATGTTGTTGAAGATATCGATGATGTTTTTGCCAATTCGAAACAAATATTAAACGATGCGCCAAATAAAGCAAAAGTTTATGAGCAAACAGCGACAACAGCTTCAGCTTCTGCTACAGGGATTAAACGCATTGTTGCTGTTACTGCTTGCCCAACAGGTGTGGCTCACACATTTATGGCAGCCGAAGCCATTGAAGAAGAAGCAAAAAAACGCGGCTGGTGGTGTAAAGTTGAAACACGTGGATCAGTTGGCGTGGGGAATGAATTAACACCTGAAGAAGTTGCTTCTGCTGATGTCGTTATTGCTGCATGTGATATTGATGTTGATTTAAGCAAATTTGCCGGTAAAAAATTATACCGTACTAAAACTGGTCCTGCTCTTAAAAAGACCGCTCAGGAATTAGATAAAGCATTCGAAGAAGCAACAATTTATCAACCTACAACCAATACCTCATCAGCTAAATCAAGTAATGAGAAGAAGAGCGTTTATAAACATCTATTAACCGGTGTTTCGTATATGTTACCTATGGTGGTTGCAGGAGGGTTAATTATTGCGCTTTCTTTTGCATTCGGATCATTTGAAATTGTTGATGGCGTACAAAAATTAATTGGTGAGCCACATTTGGCACAGATTGGTGGACTGGCGTTTTCACTGATGGTGCCATTACTTTCTGGATATATTGCCTATTCGATAGCCGATAGACCTGGCTTGGCTCCTGGCCTTGTCGGTGGTTTGCTTGCGGTATCAACCGGGGCAGGTTTTTTAGGGGGCATTATCATTGGTTATTTTGCTGGTTATTTAGCCTTGTTAATTACTCGATATTTACCACTACCAAAAACGCTTGAAGCATTAAAACCTATTCTAATTGTGCCTTTACTTGCAACATTGGTAACAGGTTTAGTCATGCAGTTTATTGTCGGTACGCCTATAGCATGGTTAATGAATGCTTTAACTGAGTGGTTAAAATCAATGGGTACCGCAAATGCCGTTATTTTAGGTGCTATCTTGGGTGGCATGATGTGTACAGACATGGGCGGACCAATTAATAAAGTCGCTTATGCGTTTGGTACAGGTTTGATTTCTGCTCAAGTCTATGCACCAATGGCAGCAGTAATGGCGGGTGGAATGGTTCCTCCATTAGCGATGGGATTAGCAACTTTAATTGCTCGTAAAAAATTTGCTAAAGCTGAACAAGAAAGTGGTAAAGCGTCTTTAGTTTTAGGTTTATGCTTCATCTCTGAAGGGGCCATTCCATTTGCAGCGCGTGATCCGTTACGTGTTATCCCTTGTTGTATTATTGGTGGTGCAATTACAGGTGGTATGGCATTAGCCTTTGGTTCAGAATTGATGACGCCGCATGGTGGGTTATTTGCATTAGCAATCCCTGGCGTTGTTAAACCTGTTGGTGGTTATTTATTGTCAATCTTAGTCGGCTCTGTCATTGCTGGTGTCGTTTATGCGGTTATTAAAAAACCGGAAGTTGTTGCTGAAGAAGTTACACAGTAATTATTTTTATACTTACAAAAAACGCCATTTTATAATGGCGTTTTTACTTTTTGATGAATAATAATTACTTTTTCACCCAACGCTGTAGGTCTTTAGCAATAAAATCATCCATTTTTTGTAATATATTTGTTGCATCATCCGATACGATTAATGTGTTATAAAAACTTTCTCGAATAAACCCCTCTTGTACTGCATGCTTTAAAAAGTTCAGCAGAGGTTGCCAAAATTGGCTATTGAATAGCGCGACAGGTTTTTCATGGTAGCCTATTTGCATCGCCGTCCAAACTTCAAAAATTTCTTCTAATGTGCCTGTTCCACCTGGCATCGCAATAAAACCATCAGCTAGTTCAGCAAGCCTTGCTTTGCGTTGATGCATATTTTGAACAACTTCTAACTGAGTAATGCCATGATGCGCAGTTTCGGCTTTAACTAAACGTTCAGGAATAACACCAATAACCTCACCACCATTAGCTAATACGGCATTAGCAATAATCCCCATTAACCCTTTATTGCCACCACCATAAATTAATCGCCTATTTTGTTTGGCAATGGTTTGACCAAGTTGTTCAGCTGCAACACGATATTCAGCACGATTGCCTTCACTGGCACCACAAAACACACAAATATTCTTTTTCATAAACGTTTATTTTACCTATCTTGTCATTTTTAACTTATTTTAGCATAGACATAGACAAATTTGCTTACAAGCTGAGCAATTGATTTTATTTAGTGTTTTAACGATTGACATAAACGTAATAGATGGTTAATATTTTGTCCGTCAAGTGTTCCTCCATAGTTCAGTCGGTAGAACGGCGGACTGTTAATCCGTATGTCACAGGTTCAAGTCCTGTTGGAGGAGCCAACTTTTCCACTTCAACTCATATCTATACATCTCTATTTAGTTATAAATCAATATATTATATTTTTTAGTATATCTATTATCCCTATACATCTATAAATTTATTATTTTTTGGGGTACGAATGAGTGTTCAGCAAAAATTTTCAATTTTTCTTATAAAAAAGAATTTTATGCCAAAAATAATTAAAAGATTAACGAATAATCGATCAAAAATAGTCGAGTAACTGATAAAGACTTGTCTCTAAAAGACAAAGGTTAATTGTTGAAACAGTACTTTATTTAATAGTTAGCAAAGTGACTTATTCCAATATCGGCTTGAATTTTATGACTTCAGGCATTCTTAGCATAAAGAAATGACAATAAACATGAAAGTATGTTTCCGAAAGCCATAGATATAAAAATGCCATTTATTCCCATTTTTTCGACAAAGACTAAATATAGTCCTATAGAGAAATAATGATTATCTTAATATACAGGATAATTACCACAGGTAGGTGGGCTGTCGCTTGAAAGAATGATCCAATTAGTACTTGTTTTCTGGCAAGATCAATTACGTTCACTATTGAAGTAAATAGTGGAAACAACCAAGGAAACAATAGTACATATAGTACTACAATGACGCTACAAAGTACCATTATTGCTCTTAAGCTTAGATTAAAAGCTTCTTTAATGCGATTAAGTTGATTACAGCCATAATTATTGCGAAATAAAGAGCGTCATTGCACCAGCAATAGCAATCATCAGAATAACTATAATTTAGTCAATTCGATCAATCAATGTCCATGCATTGATTGCATTTTTATCAAAGTTATTTGTGATCATTTTATTATATGCAACGATAATGAAATAAGTTTAGACTGTCATTAAAAACTGAAGATAATATTTATTTGAATTTTATTGTGGTTTAAGCATAGCTGCTATTTTTTATTTTATGAAAAAATTCAAATTGGTACATAATTTTTTGAGTATATCTACGCTATTTATAGACTTAATGATTTGCTTAGTTTATAATCCAAATCCCCAAAATATTAGAATAATCAAAGGAAAACATAATGAAAAAAACATTAATTGCATTAACTGCTATTGCCTGTTTCTCAAGTGTAGCTTACGCCGAAAATAGTGGTGTTTATTTAGGTGGTCAATTAGGGGTTAGTATTCTAAAAGCAAAAAGCCTTCAAGATAAGTGGAAATACGATGATGGAGATGAAGTTGATACTGAAACATTTAAGACAGGTTCAATTTCTAAAGGAAAATTTGCTGGTGCATTGAACTTAGGTTATAACTTTAAATATGATTATGCAATTCCTGTCAGAGCTGAATTGTCTTTTACGTTACGTGGTAATTTAGATAAAGAAAAGAATAAGAGTATTATTGATGAAGATGGTGATGTTCTTCATTCTAAAGAAAGAACTAAAGCGCGTATGAATACGCTTATGGTAAATGGTTATTATGATATTGAGACTGGTACAGCATTTACACCTTTTGTTGGTGCAGGACTAGGGGTTGCGTTTGCTAAGTTAGATCATAAATATTCAGAAAAATATGATTTCGATAATGAAGAAGATTATATCCAATTTTCAAAATCAAAAACTAAGTTTGCTTGGAATGTTGCTGCTGGTGTAGCATATAACGTTGCTGATAATTTAGATATCGATTTCACTGCACGTTATGTCGATGCTGGTAAACTTTCTATAAAAAGAAACGTTGACGACGAATTAAGCGTAAAAGCAAGTGGTAAATTGAGTTCTGTCGATTTACTAGCAGGTAT
>CAMLAI010000009.1 GCA_946477995.1 uncultured Gilliamella sp.
GCACTTAAAAAATTCCTGCAAGTGTTTATTGCTATTTTTTTTCTGTTTGTGTTTTATTTGCTCAATTTAATTGTTGTATAGACAATTATCGTAAAATAAATAAACATTAATAAGTTTATTAAAAAATAATTTATTACTTTAATATTAGTTTATTAACTTGAACAGGAATTAATATCCTCGTATTATCTGATAATAATAGAAAGCTTAATAAGATATTGGGTTAAACAATGAAGAAGTTTGTATTATTAACTACTGGTCTACTTTTTACGTTCAATAGTTATGCTGATGAAATGGTATTTGATTGTCCTGAAGTGGTTTATATTGATTCAGTTGTATTAGAGCATAATCGTCCTTTACCTTTTAATATCGATGTGAATGCTTTTACTAAACCAAAAGCACATCTAACTAGCATTAATCTTTATAATAATGATAAACCCATACCCTCTGAAAACAAGGGCAATAAAAACTATCATTGGAAAGATTTAAATTCTTATAATCAGGGATTTAATGATTGGATTTACTTCGTTTGCCAGTATGAAAATAGTATTCAATTAACCAAAAAAGCTATTTATGTTTCTGATTGCAAAGCACTTACTGTGCCGTCAAATAATAACAAATATCTCATAAGCGCTGAATTTCAATGCGAATAATTGAGGATTAGCGACTTCCCCCAATAAAAAATTTAGCTTTATCTTTGAAGATAAATTTTATTGCATTAGCTATAACAATACTAATAGATAATGTTAATACTAAAAAGCTAATTGCACCTAATGATGCGAGTTGACCATTATCAGTTTTAATGACATCTCCTATAGCTGAATTAATCACTTGCTGCTCAAGTTCTAATACGATAATTTCATGTATAAAATAAATTGGAAAGCTGATATTAGCCATGTAAGAGAAAAATTTATAAACTCGACCATCGTTGTTTTTATGATTTAGTGGATCCAATAAATAGAGTGCTAATATGAATAAAATAATTTTTTGCAATGTATCAAAATAAAGATTTTCAATACCCAATTGGCTAATATATCGATAAGCAAAGGGCACAAAAAAGCATAAACAGAAAAAGGATATAAACAAAAATAGGTTATCTTTCACTGCCTTCATAATAGTTTGATAATTTTGCTTAATCATCATACCAATTAGATAAACCGGACCATAATGCAATAAATTTAAAATAGGCTGAGTAAAATCAGGTTTGGTAAAAATCACGACCCAAAACATAGACATTAAACCAGCAACAATTAAATTTTTATGTGACCACATATACAATAAAGGAGCCATTAAATAAATAATAATAATCATTGGCATAAACCATAACGGTAATAACTGTGTTCCAGTCAACATCATTTTAGTTATTGTGCTTAATATGCTAGGCTCTGTTGATGAAATCCACGGTAAATCAGATAAATATTGATAATGAAAAAACAGAAAACAAAAAATAGAGACTGAAATATATGGGCATACTACTGTTTTAAATTTCGATAAATAGTAAGTTTTAGTATTAAATTTATAAGTCAAATGTTGAAATAAAAATCCGGCAATGAGTACAAAAAATGTTGTGAAATTAAAGGCAAATAGATTTAAAAAAGAAAATAAGTAACTGTTTGCAATTAAATTACTATTTTTAAACACACCTAAACAGTGGCTAAAAACAATCATGATAATAGCAACACCACGTAAAACGTGGATTGAGTGAATTTTTTGTGATTTTGCAGATTCCATCTTAAATATCGAAATTCTACGTTTAGGGAGTTGCTATACATTAGCACATATTCACTTAACTATAACTAAATTTGAAAAAAATAATAATCAAAATAAAACTTGACAGTATTTGATTCAAATTTTTTAGTTTATTTGAATATGGTTCCAGTATTATTTCATCAATTTTTTAGCTGCATAAGAACAGATAGGAATAATTTCACGTTGTTCTTGTTGCAATTTGGTCACAACCAAATTTAATAATTTATCTGCAATCCCTTTGCCACGATATTCAGGATCAATATAAGTATGATTAATTGTTGCTTTATTTTGACCAACTCTAGTAAACGTCATTTCTGCTATTTGCTTATTGTTAGCATCACAAACATAGAAACGCTCATGATCTTCTAAATAATTTAATGCCATTATTTATCTCCCCTGTTCAATAATTAATTACTTATAATTGATAATAATAATGAAATGAAACTTTATTGAAGCATTTATCAATGCTAATGACTAAAGTGGTGCATAAACCAGTTAATTTGCACTTTTGTAAAGACTATTATTTAAGAATAACGAACTAACTTAATTTTATCAGCTGATAACTAAGAACTTCAATGAAAAAAGTGAATACTTATTTGGTTAAATTATTACCAATAAGCATTCACCTAAATTGTTTTATTTTCATAACACTATTAATCGTGCGGGATCAAACTCACCGCTAGAAAAGACGTTTTGCTGTATTATAAAGATCCATATCAAATGGTCGTTTCATATTGTTAATTGCATCAATAATATCATGATGAACTAACTTACCATTTTGCACACCGACACTTCTACCTGCATGCCCTTCTAGAAGTAATTGAACGGCATATGCACCCATACGTGAGCCAAGTATACGATCATAAGGAACAGGACTTCCACCACGTTGCACATGTCCTAAAACAGTAGCACGAGTTTCATGATCTACCGCATCTTCAATGTCTTTAGCTAGCTGATTAACATCACACATATGCTCAGTGACAGTGACAATGGCATGTCTCTTACCTTTAGCAAAGCCTAATTTAATTTCTTCAATCAAATCTTCTTTAGTATAAGAAACCTCAGGAATGATCATGAACTCACACCCGCCAGCTACCGCTGCATTTAAGGTTAGATCACCACAATCGCGCCCCATGATTTCAATAACTGAAATTCGATGATGTGATGAACAAGTGTCACGCAGTCTATCAATAGCTTCAACCGCTGTACTTAACGCAGTGAAATAACCAATAGTATAATCAGTACCACGAATATCGTTATCGATAGTACCCGGTAAACCGATACATGGAAAACCTTCTTCGGTTAAACGCATGGCGCCCATATAAGAACCATCACCACCAATAACTACTAATGCATCAATACCGTGTTTTTTTAAATTCTCGATACCTTTTTTTCTAACTTCTTTATCTTTAAACTCAGGAAATCTAGCCGAACCCAAGAAAGTACCGCCACGAGTGATAATATCGGAAACACTATAACGATCAAGTTGAGATATGCGATCCTCACACAGCCCTAAATAACCATCATAAACACCATAAACATCTAAACCTTCTGTTAACGCAGTTCTAACTACTCCTCGAATAGCAGCATTCATTCCCGGAGCATCACCACCACTCGTTAAAATACCTATTTTTTTTATCATACAAAATAACTCCAACTAATTAAATTTTAACTATTATAGAGTTTAAACAGATATCTAACAATAGATGATAAAAGCTATTTTGCTGAAATTGTCTACTGCATCATTTCGATAGGTACAACAGAAATAGGATCTTGATGGATAATAACAGTTGCCGGTGAGAACTCTTCTGAAATACGTTTTTCAACACTATCGGCAATAGCATGGGCTTGAATTAAAGGCATATCATCATCTAGCTCAAGATGTAATTGAATAAATTTTAATGGTCCGGCTTGTCTGGTTTTAAGATCATGAAAACCACGCACATCGGGATAGGCAGCAATAATTTCAGCAATTTTGGCATTATCACTATCCGGTAAAGCGCGATCAAGTAAATCTTGAATAGCATTATAAGCTATTTGATAAGCGCTATAGCAAATATATAAAGCAATAAAGAAAGCAAAAAAAGCATCAGCATAAGCCACGCCATACCAACTTAAAGCTAAGGCAAATATGACAGCAATATTCATTAACATATCCGAAGAATAATGCAACATATCAGCTTCAATTGCTTTACTTCTTGTCAATTTTATGACGTACTTTTGATATAAGACTAAAAATGCAGTTATGACAGTCGATATAATTGAGATAATGATACCGAGTAAAGGAACCTGAATTTCACTAGGCGAAATAACTGATTTTACACTCGACAACAATACAATTGTTGCCGACCCTATAATAAAAGTACTTTGTGCTAAAGCAGCTAGTGATTCAGCTTTACCATGTCCAAAAGTATGATCATCATCTGCCGGCTTTAACGCATAACGAACCAAAAAAAAATTCAATCCTGAAGCAAGCAAATCAATACTTGAATCTAATAAAGATGCCAACAAACTTATTGATCCTGTAAGCCAACAAGTTAGCAGTTTTATTATGATCAAAACAATAGAAATTAAAACAGCACTAAGTGTCGCGCGTTTTACTAACTTTTCATACAAATGTGAATTTGACATTTGATACCTATTGATAGCATTCAATACCTGATGGTAGAACAAGTTGCTGTGCAACTTCAGCGGCTTTTTTACGACCGAGTAAAACATCAATAATTTTTAGCGCAAAATCAATCGATGTGGCAGGACCTTGACTGGTAATCACGTTATTTTTTTGATCAAAATAAACTCTTTCATCTTTCCAAAGTTGAAAGGCATCTTTCGTTGTTGGGTACCCAGTCATATAAGCGTTAGGAAATAAATGATGATGCTGTAAAACCATTGCTGGTGAAGCACAGATTGCAGCAACGATATTTCCAGCTTGATGGGTTTGCTGTAGTTTTTCAATAAGCGCAGGACAATCACGAAAATTTTCTGCGCCTTTTAATCCACCAGGTAAAATAACAACATCAAAATTAAGTTCTTTAACTTCAAGCCAAGTTTTTTGAGCTAAAATAGTCACCCCTCTTGAGCAATGCACTTCTCTATCCTGCGAAATACTTGCGGTGGCAACATTAATACCCGCTCGGGTTAAAAGGTCAATTGTTGTTACAGCTTCTGTTTCTTCACAACCATTTGATAAACAGACCAAAGCTTGTTTTGTCACGATTACACTCCTTTATCACCTTACGTTGTATTTACAAGTATTTTAAGTTAAAAACTACTTAATTCTTTCAATATTAGCGCCTAATTTTCTAAGCTTATCTTCAATATTATCATAACCACGATCTATGTGATAAATACGATCAACCAATGTCGAACCTTCAGCAATACAACCGGCTAAAACCAAACTAGCTGAAGCGCGTAAATCAGTTGCCATAACTTGGGCACCACTTAGTTTATCAACTCCATGCGTGATTAAAGTGTTACCTTCAATCTCGGCTCTAGCCCCCATTCGAATAAGTTCAGGAACATGCATAAATCGATTTTCAAAAATTGTTTCTTTAATAATTCCTGTACCTTGAGCAACCATATTAAGTAAAGAGAATTGAGCTTGCATATCAGTTGGAAACCCAGGATAAGGAGCAGTATGGATATTAACTGCATTAAGCTGTTTACCTTGCATATCTAAGCAAATCCAGTCATCGCCAGTTTGGATATCAGCGCCCGCTTCTTTTAGTTTAGATAATACAGCATCGAGCAATTTTGGATCTGTTTTACGACAGGTAATTTTACCTTTTGATATCGCTGCTGCAACCAAAAAGGTACCGGTTTCGATGCGATCTGAAACCACTTCATGTACGCCGCCGCCTAATCGCTCTACGCCTTCTATCTCAATACGCACGGTACCAGCACCCGAGATTTTAGCACCTAACGTATTTAAAAATTTAGCAGTATCAACAATTTCAGGCTCACAGGCAGCATTTTCGATTATCGTTTTTCCTTCCGCTAAGGTTGCAGCCGACATAATAGTCACAGTAGCACCAACACTGACTTTATCCATTACGATATGCGCACCTTTTAATCGACCATCGACAGTTGCTTTAACATACCCCTCATCAAGAGTAATTGTTGCCCCTAGTTGTTGCAAGCCAATAATATGTAAATCAACAGGTCGAGCACCAATAGCACATCCCCCAGGTAAAGATACTTGACCATGACCAAATCGAGCAACTAATGGGCCTAATGCCCAAATTGATGCGCGCATAGTTTTGACTAGCTCATAAGGTGCGCAATAATTATTAACTTGCCCTGCATCTAAATGAATCGAGCCATTGCGGGTACATTTCACACCTAACTGACTGAGTAATTCTAACGTTGTATCAATATCTTTTAACTTAGGAATATTTTGAATTTCGACGGGTTTTTCAGCTAAAATTGCAGCAAATAAAATAGGTAGGGCTGCATTTTTAGCCCCAGAAATCACAACTTCACCATTTAAAGAAGTTGGACCAGTAAGGTGAAACTTTTCCATTATAGACTCTTATTAGAATTAAATTGCCCGATATTATAAAAGTTATTTACTCATAGATAAATCAATTTATTGAAACCTTTTTTAAAACATCACCACTTGAATTTAATTAATCAAAATTATACTTTCTTTTTAGCTTTTATAGCATTGTATAAATTAGTATTAATCAGCAATTGACTCAAACAAATTAGCACTTTATAGTGAATCAACAGTAATTCGTGATTTATGTGTCACAGATTATAATGAAGAAATAAGATCTACTTATCAATATCTTTAGCTAATAAGAGATAAAATATGTTTGATTCAATCGCCAAAGCAGGAAAATATCTAGGCCAAGCAGCTAAACTTATGGTCGGTATTCCAGATTATGATACTTATGTTCAACATATGAAACTTACCCACCCAGAACAAACGCCTATGACTTATGAAGAGTTTTTTAAAGAAAGGCAAGATGCACGTTACGGTGGTAAAGGCGGATTCAAATGTTGCTAGTTGCTAAATAGTAAAGAATGAAGAAATGACAATACAAACCAGTTCCCCATCAATACCTGTCACTTTATTAACTGGATTTTTAGGTTCAGGTAAAACCACATTAATTAATCATTTGTTAGCACAGAATCCTAACGAAAAAATAATTATTATCGAAAATGAGTTTGGCCCGATAAACGTTGATAGCCATCTGCTAAATGTAACAACCGACATTAAAATTGTTGAAATGACTAATGGATGCATCTGTTGTACAGTACAAGGAGAGCTAACCGATGCCTTATACCAATTACACGATCAGCGCATAGCAGGAGAGTTATTATTTGATCGATTAATAATTGAAACAACTGGACTTGCCGATCCTGCACCAATTATTCAACTATTTTTTATTGATGATTTGATTCGTCAAAGCTTTCAACTTGATGCAATTATTACTTTAGTCGATGCCCAGCATATCTTACAGCATCTTGATGAGCATCGCGTCACGCTTTCACAAATTGGGTTTGCAGATCGCATTATTGTGACTAAAACTGACTGCATTAGTAATTCAGAAAAATTAAAAGTGATTAATCGAATTAACAACATCAACCATAAAGCCACAATCATTGAAGCCGTAAACGGGCAAATACCTAAATCGCAGTGGATTGATATACATGCTTTTGATCTAACGGATGATCTAAGTATTCATAAAGGCTATTTTGTCATTAATCCCGCCAAAAAATTTATGGCCGATTTCACTGTTCTGCCTCGACAAAAGCAAACTCAATCATGGAATGATGATATTTGCTCTTATCTTTTTGAAGCAGGTGAGCTTGATATCAAAAAAATTGGTTCTTTTATGGAAAATTTAGTCGAGCAATACGGCAATGACATGCTACGATACAAAGGTGTACTTGCTATCAAAAATAATCCACAACGCTTAATTGTTCAAGGTGTCCACAAAGTCGTTGGCTTTGATTATGGTTCACCCTGGCAAGATTCTGCAGAAAAACTATCACGTTTAGTCATAATTAGCCGAACTTTACCCTTTGAAGAATTAAACCAAGCTTTTTTGACAACCGTTGCCAGTTAAAAATAGCCAATTTTAACTTAGCTATATGGGATTATATATCCATATAGCTTAATAAATACTATGTCAACGATACCTAACTTACCCTATTCTCGTCCTTGATTAGCCACATTTCACTTTAAATGTGATAATATAACATTAGTCAAAAATTGATAGGGCAAATAACATAATTTTATGGATTACGATATTGCAATTATTGGTCTAGGGCCTGCCGGTAGTACGTTGGCACGATTACTTAGTCCTTCATTTAAAATTATTGCATTAGACAAAAAAAACCAAACAGGTCATGATGGCTTTCATAAACCATGTGGTGGATTACTGGCAAATGATGCGCAAAAATCTTTTGTCAGACAAAAATTAAACATACCTGCTGACATTTTAACCGATCCACAAATATTTAGCGTTAAAACCATCGATTTGCAAACTCAACTAGTTCGTAATTATCAACGCAGTTATATCAGCTTTGATCGACATAAGTTTGATCTATGGCTAAAGTCACTCATTCCCGAAACCGTTACTGTTTTACATAATACGTTATGCAAAGAAGTAAGAAGAATCATTGATGGATACCAAGTCACTTATATTGATGAAAATAATAGAGAACAAAAATTCACTGCTCAATATGTTGTAGGTGCTGATGGCGCTAATTCCATTGTAAGGCGAATGCGTTACCCTAAACACTCCATCAGACAATATGTCGCTATTCAGCAATGGTTTGCCGAAAAACATACTACACCTTTTTACTCTTGCATTTTTGACAACAATTTAACTAACTGTTATGCATGGAGTATGTCTAAAGATGGTTACTTTATTTTAGGTGGAGCCTTTGCGAAAAAAGAAGCAAATCAACATTTCGAAAAATTAAAACAAAAATTAACGCAACAAGGTTTTATTTTTAGTGATTTAGTCAAAACTGAAAAATGCCTCGTTATCTATCCAAATCGTTTACGTGATTTTTACACGGGCAATGAGAACATATTTTTAATCGGTGAAGCGGCTGGTTTTATTAGTGCAAGTTCTTTGGAAGGAATTAGCTATGCACTCGATAGCGCTGAGATTCTAAGTAAAATATTAAATAGCGG
Organism: uncultured Gilliamella sp.; assembly: GCA_946477995.1. Taxonomy (GTDB): domain Bacteria; phylum Pseudomonadota; class Gammaproteobacteria; order Enterobacterales; family Orbaceae; genus Gilliamella. The sequence continues at coordinate 8,903 of CAMLAI010000009.1, forward strand.
CCAAGCAAAACCCAATAAACTGTATTACCAAAAAACACTACTATTACGTCTAAAATTATACAGCAAAATTATCAAGGCCAAAATTTTAACCACACCAATGTGGCGAAAATTAATAATGAAAAGTAAAATCCAACACATTGAAACCAATTAAATAATATAAAGTTTATTTTCAAAAATAATACAATCTTATAATAATGAAATATTAAAGGAATAGATGAATGGTAAATGTAAACGATTTAATTCGTTTTAATCACGAGTGGTCAGAAAAAATTGAGCAAGAAGATCCCGAATTTTTTAAACAACTAGCAATTGCCCAAAATCCTAAATTTTTATGGATCGGCTGTTCTGATAGCCGGGTTCCTGCCGAAAAACTGATTAAATTGCAACCTGGTGAATTATTTGTCCATCGAAATGTAGGTAATTTAGTCATTCATACCGATCTCAATTGTTTATCTGTCGTCCAATATGCCGTTGATGTACTAAAAATTGAAGATATTATTGTCTGTGGCCATTTAGGATGTGGAGGAATACGCTCAGCTGTTGAAAACCCAGATTTAGGTTTAATTAACAATTGGCTTCTACATATTCGAGATTTATGGTTTCGATATAGCTCACTTATTGGTGAATTTCCAGCGCATATTCGCCTAGATATTTTATGTGAACTCAACGTCATTGAGCAAGTTTATAATTTAGGTCACTCAACCATTATTCAATCGGCATGGCAGCGCGGTCAAAAAGTTAATTTGCACGGATGGGTTTATGGTATTGATAATGGTAAAATTACTGACTTACACATCACCTCGTCTAGCAGTGAAAATCTAGAAATTAATTATCGTGAAGCGATTTCTTATCTTTTAAACTTACACAAATCGCAATAATGGCAAATAATTTTATTGTTTAAATCGATGTATGATTTGATTGCTGCTTCCTCGCCATAACAGCCGAGGATCAGCAAGTTCTTGAATAAATTTACCATCAATTAATACATCAATATAAGGCACAACTACTTGTTGTTCGGCGGTTAATTCATCAAGTTTATACCCCGTCCATAGCCAAATATCTTTGTTAATACATTCTGATTTAACCCGTTGAACTAATTTTAATATAGCTGGAACATTTTGTGGATGCAAAGGATCACCACCAGAAAGCGATAATCCTTGGCGTTTGATCTCTGTGTCTTGCAGATCTTTAATAATTTGATCTTCGAGCGATTGTGTAAAAGGCACACCTGAATTGATTCCCCATGTACTTTTGTTATAACAACCAGGACACTGATGTACACAACCTGCGACAAACAGCACGCAACGCGTGCCTTCACCATTTACAACATCTACAGGATAATAACGATGATAATTCATAACTATTTAATTAACATTATCCAATTTGACCGTTGTTTAAATGTTTAACTCGTCGTTTTACTTCCTCTTGTTTACCGGCATTAAATGGACGAGCATCAGGACTACCTAAATAGCCACAAACTCGGCGAGTAACTGAGACTTTTGACGAATCATGATTACCACAACTTGGACAAACAAAACCTTTACTTGTACACGAAAATTCACCAGTGTAGCCACACTCATAGCACTCATCAATCGGGGTGTTAGTCCCATAGTAAGGAACTCGACTATAACTATAATCCCAAACATCCTCTAATGCTTTAATATTATTCATCATGTTAGGGTATTCACCATAACAAATGAATCCGCCATTAGCTACTTCAGGATAAGGCTTTTCAAACTCTATTTTTTCGTATGGATTGACTTTCTTCTCTACATCTAAATGAAAACTATTTGTATAATAACCTTTGTCAGTTACCCCTGGAATAACACCAAATTCAGCCGTATCAAGTCGACAAAAACGATCACAAAGGTTTTCGCTTGGGGTACTATACAAACTAAATCCATAACCCGTTTCAGCTTTCCACTGTTCCACGGCTTGTCGTAAACGCTGAACAATAGCTACGCCTTTTTCGCGCAATGTATCATTATCAAATGGATGCGTTTTATTTCCATAAAGTGCATTTAATGTTTCGTGAATACCGATATAGCCTAAAGAAATCGAAGCTCGACCATTTTTGAATATTTCACAAACACTATCATCTTCTTTTAATCTCACACCACAAGCCCCTTCCATATATAAAATAGGTGCGACGCGAGCTTTTACCCCTTCAAGACGAGCAATACGTGTCATTAAGGCTTCTTTACATAATTCTAAACGCTTATCTAAAATTTGCCAGAAACGAGATTCATCACCTTGGGCTTCAATGGCAATACGCGGCAGATTCAAACTAATCACGCCAAGATTATTACGTCCATCGTGAATTTGCTCACCATCTTCTTCATAAACACCTAAAAAGCTTCGACATCCCATTGGGGTTTTAAATGATCCTGTAACCTCAACCACTTTATCGTAATTCAAGATATCAGGATACATACGTTTACTTGCGCACTCTAACGCTAGCGCTTTGATATCGTAATTAATATCGCCTTGCTTGTGATTAATACCATCTTTGATGGCAAACACCAATTTTGGGAAAACTGCTGTTTTATGATTTTTACCTAACCCCTTAATGCGAACTTTTAGAATAGATTCTTGAATTAAACGTGATTCCCAACTTGTTCCTAAACCAAAACCAAAAGTAACAAAAGGAGTTTGGCCATTAGCAGTATGTAAAGTATTAACTTCATACTCTAAAGATTGAAACGCATCATAACACTCTTTTTGAGTACGGCTTTCTGCATATGCCTCTGGATTAGGTATATCCCACTCTTGAGCGATTTGTTTATGTTTTTGATAACTAATGGTAACAAATTTCGCTAGCACTTCATCGATACGATTAATAGTTGTACCACCATAAATATGGCTCGCAACTTGTGCAATTATTTGTGCGGTGACCGCTGTCGCTGTTGCAATCGACTTTGGTGGCTCAATTTCAGCGTTACCCATTTTAAAGCCATTGGTCAACATACCATCTAAATCAATTAACATACAGTTAAACATAGGAAAAAATGGTGCATAATCTAAATCATGATAATGAATCTCGCCACAATCATGAGCGCGTGATATTTCTTTTGGTAATAAGTATTGTTTAGCATAATGCCTTGCTACAATACCGGCTAACAAATCGCGTTGTGTTGGAATAACTTTACTATCTTTATTAGCATTTTCGTTCAAAATTGCAACATTACTCTGTTCAATTAAGCCGCGAATATCTTGAGTCAAACGACTACGTTGGTCTCGCGCTCGGTCACGATCATGTCGATATTCAATATAAGTCCTTGCCAGTTTTTTATAAGGTCCTGACATTAACTGATTTTCAACCGCATTTTGAATTTCGTTAATATCAACACTTTCACGTTCTGTCATTTGATTAGTCACAACGCGAGCAACAGCAGCACAATAATCAGGATCATTCACATTAGCAGCAACAGCTGCTTTAACTATGGCATCTTTAATCCGACCTTCATTAAATGCGGTTTGACAACCATCACGTTTGATGACTACGGGCATATATACTCCTCAATATTCATGGTTTATTAGCGGTTAATGGGTCATATATCAATGTTAATACTCATTATAATTATCGGGATTTCTTAAATCTTTATTAGAATATTAGACTTAATTTGATATACGCCGGAATTTTCACATCGCTTGACTGATACTATATATAGTAAATATATTATGATTATACACCATATATTGTGTTTTTCTACAATTTAAAAAAAATAAAATTGCTTGACAAGCCTAAGATTAATGCACGCAACGGTTTTTATTTTTAATAATAGAAATGAGCTTAATAAAGCGGGGCGGATTCAAAGAATTTTTTAGTTAGAGCGGAAGGTATACTTACACTCTAACTAAAAAATAGATGTAACAGTATTACGACCAATTACGATTCAATATTTAACCAATCAGTGTGAAATACACCTTCTTTGTCTAAACGTTTATAGGTATGCGCACCAAAATAATCTCGTTGTGCTTGAATTAAATTCGCTGGTAAAACAGGCGAACGATAACTATCGTAATAAGCAATAGCAGCAGAAAGCGTTGGCACTGCAATACCTTGTTGAACGGCTAAACAAACCACATCACGTAATGCTTGCTGATAAGCTTGAGCTGTTTGAGAAAAATAAGGTGTTAATAACAAATTATCTATATCATTATTGTCTGCGTAAGCATCAGTAATTTTTTGTAAAAATTGTGCACGAATAATGCATCCTGCTCTAAATATTTTAGCAATTTCACCAAAATTTAACTGCCAATTATAATGAGTTGATGCAGCTTTGAGTTGTGCAAAACCTTGAGCATAAGAGATAATTTTTCCCATATAAAGTGCTTTGCGAACCTTCTCAATTAATTCTTTTTTATCACCAGTATAAGTCACCTGTTGTGGCCCTTTTAAAACTTTTGCCGCAGCAACACGCTGATCTTTAATAGCCGAAATGTAACGGGCAAATACTGATTCAGTAATCAATGATAAAGGCTCACCTAAATCTAATGCACTTTGACTGGTCCATTTACCGGTTCCTTTATTACCTGCTGCATCTAAAATCACATCTATCAGATATTGACCTTGTTCATCCTTATATTTAAAAATATCAGCAGTAATTTCAATTAAATAACTATTTAACTCGCCCTTATTCCAGTCAGTAAACACACTTGATAATTGCTCATTATCTAATCCGACCACATGTTTTAATACTGAATAGCTTTCAGCAATTAGCTGCATATCACCATACTCAATACCATTGTGAGCCATTTTCACATAATGGCCTGCGCCATCGGGTCCAATATAAGTAACACATGGTTCACCGTCAGCTTTGGCAGCGATTTTCTCTAATATTGGTGCAACTAAATCATAGGCTTCTTTTTGACCACCAGGCATAATAGATGGTCCTTTAAGTGCTCCTTCCTCACCACCAGAAACACCAGTACCAATAAAATTAAAACCCTCATCTGAAAGCATTTTATTGCGACGGATGGTATCTTCAAAATAGGCGTTACCACCATCAATAATAATGTCGCCTTTATCTAACAGGGGGCGTAGCTCATCAATTACGGCATCCGTTCCTTTACCTGCTTGTACCATTATCAGAATACGGCGCGGTTTTTCTAATGAAGCAACAAAATCTTCAATCGTAAAATGGGGAACCAATTGTTTATCGGGATGTTCAGCCATCACTTGCTCGGTTTTATCTTTAGAGCGATTATAAATCGCGACAGTATATCCACGGCTTTCAATATTAAGAGCAAGATTTCGCCCCATTACTGCCATTCCAATAACACCGATTTGTTGTTTAGACATGATTTGGCTCCTTTATATAATCTCACATGACCTTGATAATAAGGTTTTTACAACTTAAAACTTAAACGGGTTTTATAAATTATCTTATATTTTGCCATAAAAAAACCGTATCAAGATATAATACGGCTATTTTATTTTTGACTAAGCTAATTGATTCCCAAAATCATGAGCGTTTCATCATTTCAAAAAACTCGTCATTGGTTTTGGTCATCGCTAATTTATCAATTAAAAATTCCATCGCATCAATTTCACCCATTGGGTTTAAGATCTTACGTAGAATCCACATTTTTTGTAGTTCATCAGGCGAAGTCATTAAATCTTCTTTACGTGTACCTGAACGATTAAAATCAATAGCAGGGAAAACACGACGCTCAGCAATCTTACGAGATAAGTGTACTTCCATATTACCGGTACCTTTAAACTCCTCGTAAATAACTTCGTCCATTTTTGAACCGGTATCAATTAATGCTGTTGCAATAATGGTTAAGCTACCACCCTCTTCTACATTACGTGCTGCACCAAAAAAGCGTTTAGGGCGATGTAAAGCATTTGCATCCACACCACCTGTTAATACTTTGCCCGATGAAGGAATAACAGTATTGTAAGCACGCGCCAAACGAGTAATTGAGTCTAATAGAATAATCACATCTTTTTTATGTTCAACTAAACGTTTTGCTCGTTCAATTACCATTTCCGCAACTTGAACATGTCTTGCTGCTGGTTCATCAAAAGTTGAAGCAACCACTTCACCTTTAACTAAACGTTGCATCTCGGTAACTTCTTCAGGACGTTCATCAATCATCAAGACAACTAACTCACATTCAGGATGATTTACCGCTAAACTTTGTGCGATATTTTGCAGAAGCATGGTTTTACCTGCTTTCGGTGGAGCAACAATCAAACCACGTTGACCTTTACCGATAGGTGATGCTAAATCAAGTACTCTTGCTGTGATATCTTCTGTTGAACCATTACCTCGTTCCATACGTAATCGAGAATTTGGGTGAAGCGGAGTTAAGTTTTCAAAGAGGATTTTATTGCGGGCATCTTCAGGTTTATCATGATTAACTTCATTAACTTTTAATAAAGCAAAATAACGTTCACCTTCTTTAGGCGGTCTTATTTTACCGGCAATGGTATCACCCGTCCGCAAGTTAAATCGTCTGATTTGACTAGGTGAAACATAAATATCATCAGGACCCGCTAAATACGAACTATCAGCAGAACGTAAAAAGCCAAATCCATCTTGCAAAATTTCAAGCACACCGTCACCAAAGATATCTTCACCACTTTTGGCATGCTGTTTTAAAATAGCAAAAATAATGTCTTGTTTTCTAAGGCGAGCAAGATTTTCAAGACCCATTGTTTTTTCGCCAAGCGTTACAAGCTCGGAAACAGAAGTGTTTTTTAATTCAGTTAAATTCATAATTTTAAAAATTCTTGAGGATAAAATTGATATGTTTGCAATTACTGCTATTTTTGTATATTTCTTTCATTTATTAATAAAAAAATCTCTTTCTTACAATATACAAACGCAATGAATTACTAAGTTTTCAATGATAATTATGCGTTTAAATATAGACTGTTCACCCACTTAATCAATAAAAACAATGGATTGCAGAAAGGAGCTTTCGTAAGAAGTTAGCAATTTACACTAAAAAAGGTAGTCTGTCTATATTTAATTATGTTATTGAAAATAACAACGCACTTGATTTAAGCAGTAATAAGCGTAATTTTTATTACGTTTATTACTGTTTTTTATTGATTTTGTGAGGGCAGCAATCACAACTATTACAGTTGTGCTTCAATAAAACTTTTCAATTGGGCTTTAGATAACGCGCCAACTTGTGTTGAAACAACTTCACCATTTTTGAAAATGAGTAATGTAGGAATGCCACGAATACCAAACTTAGGTGCTATATTAGGATTTTCTTCAACATTTAGTTTAGCAATAACGATACGATCACTATATTCTTGAGCTATTTCTTCTAAAATAGGCGCAACCATTTTACAAGGACCACACCATTCAGCCCAAAAATCAACTAGTACGGGTTTAGTTGCTTCGTTAATGGTTTTCTCAAAACTTGCTTCAGTTAACGCAACAATATTATGACTCATTTTATTATCTCCAATAATAATATAATTTTTATGGTTTTAAATGTTAAAATATTTTCAAAGCACGCGCTAGTAATTATTATAATAGGAGATAATTATTAGTGATGTCAGTATGACTAATATGTTATAATTAAAAAACTTTGATAATTAACTTTGAAACCATAATGATTCAATCCTATCTCACCAAAACGACTTTTAGTCAGTTTCCTTTACATCCATTAGTACTAAAAGCCCTTGATCAAAATGGCTTTACTTATTGTACGCCAATTCAAGAAAAGACGTTACCGTTAACCACAAAAGGAATTGATATTGCTGGGCAGGGACAAACAGGGACAGGAAAAACCATCGCGTTTTTAGCCTCAACGTTTAATTATTTATTGAATCATCAACCATTACCTGATCATCAAACCAACCAACCTCGAGCAATCATTATCGCGCCAACTCGCGAACTCGTTGTGCAAATCTATCATGATGCTCAAGTATTATCAGAACAGACAGGCCTAAAACTAGGTTTAGCATTTGGTGGTGATGGTTATGATAAACAATTAAAAATGTTATCAGCTGGCGTCGATATTCTCATCGCAACGACAGGTCGTTTGATCGATTATGCTAAACAAAATTATATAAATCTTGAGTCAATACAAGTTGTTGTTTTAGATGAAGCTGACCGTATGTTTGACTTAGGATTTATTCGGGATGTTCGTTGGATTTTTAGACACATGACGCCACCACAAAAACGATTAACTATGCTATTTTCTGCAACACTCACGCATAATGTCCGTGAATTAGCATTTGAGCATATGAATAATCCACAATATGTTGAAGTGGAACCAGAACAAAAAATTGGTCATCGTATAAAAGAAGAACTATTTTTCCCATCGAATGAAGATAAATTAGCGCTGTTACAAACACTAATAGAAGAAGAGTGGCCAGATCGCTGTATTGTGTTTGCCAATACCAAAGTTGCGTGTGAAAAAATATGGCGCCATTTAGTTGCAGATGGCCATCGAGTTGGATTATTAACTGGTGATATTGCACAAAAGAAACGTTTATCGATTCTTGAACAATTTACGCAAGGCGATTTAGATATTTTAGTGGCAACAGATGTGGCTGCGCGAGGTTTACATATTCCTCATGTAACACATGTTTTTAATTACGACTTACCCGATGACTGTGATGATTACAGACATAGAATCGGGCGTACTGGTCGTGCTGGTGCAGAAGGTTATTCTATTTCACTTGCTTGTGAACGTTACTCACAAAATTTACCCGCTATCGAAAAAGCGATTGATCATGCTATTCCTGTTAGCCAATACGATCCAACAGCACTATTAACGAATTTACCTACACCAAAGCCATTTAAACGAACATCACGTCGTAGAACGTCTTCATAACAATATTTACAAAAAAACAGTTATCCTAACATGAATTGATTTCAGGATAACTGTTATTTTCATGGTTGACTGATAATCATAATAATAGATAAAAGTTTACAACTTAATTATCCGATATATTGTCTAAAAAATCTTGATATGCAACTTCAATATCAGTTTTTGTCGATTTAGATAATACTTCTACATGGCAATAATTTAATGCACTATACAAAACAAATAGAACATTGTCCGAAATAGTCGATTTTATACTCTTAATTCGGTAAAAAGCCTCCAGATAACCAACTTTATTAAATATTTCTATATTGGTTATACCAACGCTAAATAATAGTTTTTCCAAAGATAAGTTGATATTAGGTAAAGTCTTAATTTGCTGATTTTTTAATTGAATTTTCTCACTATGTTCTAAAATAGCATATTCAATGACCATTTTGACCATAGCGTGAAGCTTATTAGGATGTTTTAACAATTCATCACTCACTTTATAATAATCAAGTGATTTTCTAGACATTGCGGTTGGTAGTGTTAATGTGGGCATATCCAAATCAATAAAAACTGAACGATAGTGATCATGCCCCCTTAAATATAGCTCACCTTTACCAATCCATCCAAACATGACTCCTTTGCTATTGATACTAAATCCACCAAAAAATGTTTTGATTGAAATATCCTCAAAGCAAGAAAAATCTTCTAGTATTTTATTTGCAAATGTTGAACTCATAATTTATTTCCATTTAAAATTAATTGACTGAATAACATAAACAACTTACTGCTCAAATAAAATTATAGTAATTTTTCTAATACTCAAACTATTTTTCAAATAAATTCATCATTTTGGGATCAGTCTTCCATAAATAAAGATAAATAAGATTATTGCTTGATAAAATATATAATTATATTGTTAGATTTACTCAATACCTTTAATAAAGGTTAAGTATTCACCAATCTTAATAATTCTTTAAAAAAGAAAAGGGGGATTAACATTGTTATTATTCTTTAAAAATTATACAATCAAGGCAACTTAACTTAATAATTTTTATTTTTTGTCAACTCCAACCAACATGATCAAAAGCGTTATTACAGTAATACTAATAGTTTGTTCTTTTGTCGCATCAGCCGATAAATTACCATTAATAGAGTCATTATCTCTCTGTAATACCAATTTTTTCAAAGCTATATATGATAATAAAGATGAGTTACTAAAAGTAACAAATGTCAATGTAATTAATAATAATCAGGCCTTTATTCCCGTTGAAAATCGCAGTGACACTAATAAAAATTATGTTTATTTTCAAACCCCTATCCACTATAACAATCTAACAATTAAAGGTTATTATGATAGTGCGATGGATTTAGGCAAAATAGGAAAATATTATTTTTGGGGTTTTATTATTGATAACGATATAAATCAAATAAAAGAGACATTAAATTTTATCAATTGGAAAGATATGGAAGATGACTTACTGTACATCGCCAATCCAATGATTCGTAACATTAATGATGATGTTCATGTATGGAAAGAAAACACCGGTACTGTAGTTGGTGTAAAAACAATTCCAGCACCGGATACAACAGAAAAATTACTCTTAATTGAAAAAGGCACAAATATGAATCTGCTTATTTGTTCTATGCAGGGCATTGTGACTAATGAATTACTCAAACAAGAGCGACCTGATATCAAATAATCTCAATTAAATTGCAGAATCATCCATCTCACCAGTACGAATACGGATAACTTGTTCTACATTATAGACAAAAATTTTACCGTCACCAATTTTGCCTGTTTGCGCTGTTTTCATAATGGTTTCAATGCACATTTCTAAAATATCATCTGATACAACCAGTTCGATTTTTACTTTGGGTAAAAAGTCCACCATGTATTCAGCGCCACGATAAAGCTCAGTATGGCCTTTTTGACGACCAAAGCCTTTAACCTCAGTCACGGTCATCCCCGTAATACCTTGATCAGCTAGTGCCTCACGAATATCATCTAGTTTAAATGGTTTGATGATAGCTTCTATTTTTTTCATATCTATTTGCCCTTAATTGCCGATGGCCAATTGTTAAATCCAAAAGCAGAAGTAATTGGATAGCGTCTGCCTTTTCCAAAGTTGCGCGTTGTAATTTTAGGACCGACAGCTGCTTGACGTCTTTTATATTCATTTATATCAACCAGTTTAATTACCTGTCTTATGGTTTGCTCTTCATACCCTTGTGACTTAAGTTGTAAAACGGTAAGATCTTGCTCAACATAACCTTTTAATATGCCATCCAAAATTTCATATGGCGGTAAACTGTCTTCATCTTTCTGATCGGGTGCAAGCTCCGCTGAAGGTGGACGAGTAATAACTCTGTCAGGAATAACATAAGAACGTGTATTGCGGAATTGAGATAATGCAAACACCATCGTTTTAGGCACATCTTTAAGTACGTCAAACCCACCTGCCATATCACCATAAAGCGTTGCATAACCAACCGACATTTCACTTTTATTGCCAGTAGTTAAAACCAGTCTTCGACGTTTGTTAGAAAGTGCCATTAAAATAACACCTCGACAACGTGCTTGCAGATTTTCTTCGGTAGTATCTTTTTGTGTTCCTGCAAATAAGGGAGTTAATGAAGACATAAATGCATCAAACATGGGTTCAATCGAGATAATATCAAATTCAACACCTAATATTTCAGCCTCTTCTTTAGCATCAGCAATACTAATATCGGCCGTATATCGAAATGGCATCATAACAGCTTGTACTTTATCTTTACCGAGTGCATCAACGGCAATAGCAAGCGTCAAAGCAGAATCGATCCCACCAGATAGTCCCAATACCGCCCCTTGAAAACCATTTTTAGTAATATAATCACGGGTTGCCAAAACTAATGCATCATATACCGATGCTAATTGAGATTGTTCTGTTATCTCAACTTGTTGAGATGGGTAATTAGAAGAAAACGCAAAAAAGGCGACTTGCTCTTGAAAGGATTTCAATTGGCAAATGATATCGCCATGCTCATTACAGACAAAAGAATCACCGTCAAATATCAGCTCATCTTGCCCCCCTACTTGATTAACATAAATAATCGGTAATTGAGTACGAGTAGCATGTGCTTTAATTAAATCTTGTCGTTGTTTTTGTTTTTGATAATCATAAGGTGAAGCATTGATAGTGATGACAAAATCGGCTTGTGCTTGTTTGATATCATCAATAGGTTGATTTTGCCAAAGATCTTCACAAATTAATAAGCCTATTTTTTGACCTTTAAATTGCACTACACAAGTTTGTGTTCCAGCAGTAAAGTAACGTTTTTCATCAAATACATCATAATTAGGAAGCAACTGTTTATGATAACTTGATAACAATTTTCCTTCGGCAAAAAACGAAAGTGAGTTATAAATTTTATCACCTTGCCAATCAGGATGACCAACAATCACAGCACATTTTGTGCTAGCTTGTTGGATATTTGATAATGCTTTTTGGCAACGTTGTTTAAAATCTGAACGAAAGATAAGATCTTCAGGTGGATAACCACATAACGCTAATTCTGAAAAGATAATAAGATCACAAGATACATGACTATTGATTAATTCAATAATTTTTTGAGCATTGCCTTCTATATCGCCTACGCGCCAATTTTTTTGAGCTAAAACAAGAGATATTGACATATTAAATTTAATATTACTAAACAAAATTGGCGATAAGTTTAAATGATTCTAAGTTGCACTGCTACTTTTTTATCGCTAACATGCAACAATAAATTAGCTTTGACTTGTCTGGGTATTATTATGCAAAAAATTTTAAATGTGGCGCTAGCAAAACGTAGTTATCCTATTACTATTGGCGAAAATCTTTTAACTCAATTTAAACATTTCAAACTCCAGCCAGGTCAACGTGTATTAATCGCAACCAATGACACCATTGCCCCACTATATTTACAAACTTTAATTCATATGCTTGAAGACAACGGTATAAAAACTGATTCTGTCATTTTGCCTGATGGTGAACAATATAAAACCATGGAAACATGGAATAAAATTCTTACCGCTTTGCTTGCCAATAATCATACGCGCAATTCCAGACTAATTGCATTAGGTGGTGGTGTTATTGGTGATGTCGCTGGATTTGCGGCATCAGCGTATCAACGAGGAATTAAATTTATACAGGTGCCCACAACTTTACTTTCGCAAGTGGACTCGTCTGTTGGTGGTAAAACCGCCATTAATCACCCTCTTGGTAAAAATATGATTGGCGCATTTTATCAACCTCAATCAGTGGTTATCGATCTCAATTGTTTAAAAACGTTACCACAGCGTGAATTATCAGCAGGTCTGGCCGAAGTCATAAAATATGGCATTATTATGGATGCTGATTTTTTTAATTGGTTAGAATTGCACATTGACCAGTTACTTAAATTAGATGTCGAAGCACTCAGTTATTGCATTTATCGCTGCTGCGAACTCAAAGCACAGGTAGTTGCGGCCGACGAAACTGAACAAGATATGCGTGCAATTTTAAATCTGGGTCATACTTATGGTCATGCCATCGAAGCAGAATTAGGTTATGGTAATTGGTTACATGGTGAGGCTGTCAGTGTCGGTATGTTGATGGCTGCTCAAACAGCTAAACTGTTGGGTAAATTTACAACCGCTGATATTGATCGTATTAAAACACTGCTTATTAGAGCAAAACTTCCAGTTACCCGGCCATCTCAAATGACAAGTGATGCTTATATTCCTCACATGTTACGCGATAAAAAAGTTTTATCAGGCAAACTCAGGCTGGTTATTCCGACACAAATTGGACAAGTTGAAGTGCTTGATGGCATTGATAAAAACATCGTCCTTGAGTCGATAGAACGAACATAATAATGTATATAATAGTGAATTATTAGATTGGTAGTTAAGTATACAAAATAAGGAGCACAGAAATCTGGCTCCTTTAGCTTAAATGCGAACTTATTATTAATTGTTCGATTGTCTTTGTTTAGTAAATTTATAAATCATGTTTAACACTAAGCCAACAAAGGCTACAGCGATCGCAATATAAAATGCGTAAGTATAACTGCCATTATTATTGATAAGGATATCCGCCGTTAATTTTGGTGCAAAAAATGCCGCTGAAGAATAACCCACAAAAATAATACCGTAGTTAACACCTTGGTGAATCGGTCCATAATTTTCCATAACCATTGGTGGGAACACGCCCATCACACCACCAAAGCATAAACCAAGCGCGATAATTCCTATTGCAAATCCTGCTTGTGTTGGAATAAATAAAAATGCCATAAAAGCCAAAATAATTACCGAAAAGATAATATCTAATGTTCGATTACGACCAAGTTTATCCGATACCGTTCCCCAAACAACTCGCCCAGCACAATTACTTAATGAATATAAACTGACATAAAATGCTGCTGCCACAGAAGATAGCCCAAACATGTTTTGCCCAATACTCGATGCATTCGAAGCTATCATCAACCCAGAAAATGCACCAGTACCTAACATAAAAAATATGAGGTAAAAATATGGCGTTTGTAGCATTTGTTGCCAATTTTTGTTAACAATAGGCGCATTTTGTTGGCTGTGTGCTTGAGTCCAACCTTGCGGTTGATAATTAGCGGGTGCTACCTTTATAAAGAAACTGGCAACAATAACCACAGCTATATAGGTACAACCTAGAATTTGGAAAGCATATAGCACATCAAAACGCTCAATCAAATGGTTACCGATTGGTGCTGATATAATTGCAGCGCCCCCCATACCTGCTGTAATGATACCTGAAGCAAGACCTTTTTTATCAGGAAATAATTTAATGGTATTACTTAAACAGCCCGAATAAGCAAGCCCTTGACCAAAGCCACTTAATAAGCCATAAGTCACATAAAGCATTAGTGGACTGGTCACATAACCCGTCAGAAAAAAGCCTAGTCCAAACAGCAAACCACCTAAAACACTAGACCATTTAGCTAATCCTCTATCCGTTAAAAAGCCACCTAAAATCATAGGAATTGGGCCAACAGCTGAATTAATAGCAAACGCTGTCATCACCTCTGACATACTCCAATTTTTAGCGGCACTTAAAGGACCGGCAAAAACACTAAAAGCATAAATCGCACCAGTACAAAGCAAGATTGATGTTGATGCTATCAGTACAAGCCATCGATTGAGATTTCTAGTTTGTTGTTCCATGTCCAGACTCCATTCTTGACTTGATATCTTTCAAAGCAGTTTTTCCCGCAATTCGTCCAAAGGTAAAAATATCGGTTAGTGAATTACCACCCAATCTATTACCCGCATGGATACCCCCTGCTACTTCTCCTGCCGCATATAAGCCAGAAATTTTTTGTCCTGATTTATCCAAAACATGGGTTTGTGTATCGATTTTTAGTCCACCCATTGTATGATGCACCGCTGGTTTTCTTGGTGTTGCATAAAATGGAGCGACTTCTACTTTCAAATCAAATACATCTTTACCAAATTCAGGATCATACCCAGCATCAGCATACGCATTATAGTTGGCAATCGTTTGTTTAAAAATATCAGCATCCATTCCCAATTTTTCGGCCAATTCTTCTAAAGTGTCTGCACAAAATAGCGTACCAGCCGCAATTTGCTTATCAATTTTTTCTTGTGATGTGTTGTAAGCCGTCTTTTTAATTTCTTCATCAGCTATTAAATAAAATAATCCACCATTATCAATAGCGGCTTGTGTAAGTTTGTCTCGGCTGCCATATTCATTAACAAAACGTTTTCCTTGCTTGTTAACCATAATGAAATTTTGTGGTGGAACTTGTAACCCACTAAATAATGCCCCAGTCTCTGGGTCAGAAACAGGCATCATTTGTGAAAAGCCCATACCAACCAGATCCGCACCAACACTTTGTCCTAACAAAATACCATCACCAGTGATTGCCGGAGAATTAGAGGTTTTAATATTGTCATCAATTTCAGTCCAATAAGTGTTATACTCTTTGAGCATTTTGGTATTAGCACCAAAACCACCCGATGCCAAAATGACAGCATCGGCTTTAACGGTAACTTTTTTACCATTTAAACCTTGTCCAATTACCCCAGACACATGCCCATCTTCAACAATTAACGATTTAACAGCCGTATCGGTTATGATAATTCCTCCCTTATCTTCTACATATTTTTGCAATGCAGAAACATAAGCATAACCTTCACTTTTTAACGGTTTATGACCTCGACGCCATAAAGCTCCTACTGGCATAGTGACATCATGTTTATCAAATTCAACACCAATATTTTCAAGCCATTTAACCGATTCTAGCGCCTCATCAGTCAAGATTTTAACCAGATCATATTGTCCATAAATTACATTTCCTAATTGGTCGGTACGCTTACCGCCAAGATAGGTTTGAATACGATGAAGTAGTGCCGAATCAAATAGGTAACCGGTTTTGCCTTTATTTTCTGATAAATAATCATTAATTTGCTGTTTTAAGCTTCTAAAATCTTGCAAATATTCAGGATCAATCACGGACTCATCAATTGCTACTATTTCAGATAAAGTATGGCTTTCGCCCGCGATAGCATCGAAAGTATTTTGCCATTTAGGATTGGCGGCATTCATTGGACCACCAGTACGGACAGTATTCCCACCAACGGCTGGAAATTTTTCAACAACGACAACGCGCTTGCCTTCTTGTAAAATACTTGCCGCGGCTGATAATCCTGCACCACCAGCACCAACCACAACGACATCTGTTACATATTGCGCATCACTATTATCAAGCGCGCTTGGTGCTTTTGGTCTTTTCCTTAATACATCAGGATTAGCACCTGCCATTTTAATGGCTTTTGCCACACCATCAATAACACCATTACTTGTAACCGATGCACCAGAAATCAAATCGACATTCAGTGTCTGACCTTCAAGGATTTGAGATGGAATACGTTTAAACACAACGTCAGCAATACCTTCTGACTCGCCTTCGGTATCAATATCAATCGATTCAATGCGGTCAGTTGATAAAGTAACAACCATAGGTAAATCGCCATTATGACCCGGTGCTGTTACACAATATTTACCTGGTTCATACGAGATTTCTTCCGGCACATTAAGTAAATTGACAACTTGAGTAAATCGCAAAAAACGTAAAAAACAGCTTTCTAAAAAATCGACTGTTCGTTCTGATTTAAGATTACCTTGCTCATCAAAAGCTTGATGGGCTCGACCCAGTAAAAATTCAGAGCCCGGCATAACTGTTGCATTAACCCCTGGCGCATCAAGGATTTGACGTAAATGTAATTGTGCTCGAGAAGAGCCTTGTACATCATAAGATGCACCAACAATCATAACCGGTTTACCATCAAACGGATGCAAATTAAATGACAACCATTCAATGATACTTTTTAAGGCCGATGGAATTGAGTGATTATGCTCTGGCGTGGCAAGAATAACACCATCTGCTTGAATAATTTTATTATTAAAATTCTGAATGATAGGACTATTAGATTGGTCATCTGACTCATTAAACATTGGAACATCAGTCAACTCTAATATTTCAATTTCGGCTTTATGACTAAAATGTTTTTGCATAAATTGCAATAACATGCGGTTATAAGATTCTTGAGCATTTGTTCCTACTATACCAATAAATTTCATAACGATGCTCCTTCTTCTGCGGCCTGTTTCCAACTAAATTTTTTATTTTGATCTGTATTAATTTTTGCTGTTTTGAGTAATTGATTAGTAATGGACACAAATAATAAAAATTCATCAAAGCATTCATCTAACTCTTTGACTTTATCAGCATAAACAAGATTACCTTGATCATCAAAAGCCTGTAACGACTGCCCTAATAAAAACTCCGAGCTTGGCATAATTCGTGCTTTTAATTCTGGCGCATCCAAAATTTGGCGTAAATGAGCCTGTGCCCTTGATGACCCCAACATACCATGTGAAGCACCGACAATCATTACACATTTATTAATCAGAGGGCGGGTAGTATAAGACAACCACTCAATAACACTTTTCAACGCAGCGGTAATGGAATGATCATATTCGGGAGTAGCAATAATCACACCATCTGCGGCTAGTATTTTATCCGATAGCTCTTTTACTGCTGCTGGCGGAGTTTTATCCTTAGGTTCATTAAATGCTGGTAATGATTTAATTTCACAGACCTCAATTTCTGCTTTTTCGGCAAAATGCGTTCGCATAAAATGCAGTAATTTTCTATTAGTAGAACGATCAGAATTCGTTCCGACTATAGCAACAAATTTCACTTTAAAACCTCACTTAGTACCTTGCGGCACAATTTTGTTAATATTTAATTTTCGTAATACAAATTCTTTAGCTAATCACACAAAATGGTAAAATAAATTCTTGTTCTATTAATTATGTTAATTATTGTGCAATATGATTTGTTATCTAGTGTAAAATAGAAAAAAATATTTGTGAAATAGCTGATTAATTATGGGGTTATAACTAATTTGTTATAATCTTAAAAAGGATGAAAACAAGCGGAATGGCTAAAATTAATTCACTAATAATGCTGCAATATATTGATGTTTTAGTTAAGCATGGTAATTATACCAAAGCAGCACAAAACCTTTATATCTCGCAATCTTACCTAACACAAACCATAAAAAAAATTGAAAATGAACTAGGTATTGAAATCATCAATCGACAAACCGTCCCATTACAGTTAACCGAAGCGGGAAAAATTTATTATGAATATCTCACGTCGTTAGTCAACAAACAGGAACAGTTTAGAAAAAAAATCCAAAAATATACTGATACTAACTACACAGCAATTCAAATCGGTGTATTGCCAAGCTTAGGAACCTACTTATTACCTCTAGTTCTACCTGCTTTTATGCAAAAATATCCCAATATTAAAATCGAATTACATGAATATATGCCCAAAAACAGTGAAGAAAAAACCATTAACCAAACTCTCGATTTTTTTATTGGGCAAAATCCTGAAACAATATCCCCAAATTTAATTAGTCATAAATGTGGTAAACATCATTATTATGCACTTATACCAGAAAGTTCTAAACTTTATCGAAAAAAAACAAGTAATATTGAATGTAATCATTCTTTTATAAAAAAATTATTGCAAGAAAAACTTATTCTAACGTCTCACGGTTCAGGTATACGACAACAAATTGAATACCTCATTGCAAAATATAAGATTAAACCCGATATCGTACTTGAAAGCAGTAACATTTTTACTCTTGTCGAATTAGCAAAAAAAGGAATGGGGGTGACGTTTATTCCGGAAAGTGTCAATATCTGCGGAAAAACTGGCGATTTAGCATATAATTTGATCCCCCTACCATTAGAATTCATCTCGTTAAGTTATTTCATTGCATATTCAGCAAATAAAATGCTTAGCGTGGCTGAAAAAGAATTCGTCAACCTTTTCGTCTCTTCCTTTAATCAATAATACAAAGATGAAAACTAAACGAGTGTTAACGCGGTAACATCATATAAATACCTAGATCAATAGACCATTAGAACTAGCATATTCATGATTTTTGGTGATAACTATCCCTTCGATATGGTCAATTTTATTTATTTGCTTAATTACCTGTTGAGCAGAATAACCATATAATTGTGTAGTCCATATTTCGCCATCTATAGCATGCTCAGTCACAATAGTAATACTTTCAATATCGGTTTCAACTGGATAACCTGTTTGACTATCAAAAATATGATGATAGGTTTTACCATTATAGTTAAATGTTCTTTCATAAATACCAGAAGTCACCACTGATTGATTTTGAATCTTCAAAACAGTAATCACATTGCCTCTGGTTAAGAAGGGATTTTGAATGCCTACTCGCCAATATCCATCATCATGAAAAGGACACGCCCCAAATGTTAATACATTTCCACCTAAATCAATATACGCTGCGTGAGCGTTTTGTTGTTTAAAAAATTCAATAACTTTATCAGCAAAATAACCTTTGGCTAACGCACCTAAATCGATTGCCATTCCAGAATGCTTTAACAACACGGATGAATTATCTTCATCTAAAAGAATATCATTAGGGTTAATGAGTGTTAAAAGCTGATTGATTTCTGAAACAGAAGGATATCTAGCATCACTAAAGCCAACCCGCCACGCTTGAATAAGTGGTCCTATTGCAATATTTAAAAAACTATTTTTTGCTAAACTCTGAGTTTTGCCTATTTTTATTAATCTAAAAAGATCAGATTGCAGTTTTACGGGTTTAATACCCGCATTAAGATTAACCTGCATTAATTGAGAATCTAAGCGATTAGCACTAAAGCGCTGTTCGTAGTCGATTAACATTTTTTGAGCTTGATTCAATAAGTGTTCAACCTCATCATGTTCTAGCCATATTTGAATCTTCGTGCCCATCAAATTAAGCAAGCGCTTACCTTGGTTCATTTTGCTTTGTTCCTAAAATTAATATCTTAATACCTTACAATGATAAAATAGGAAAATCTAGCCATCACCAAAGACTTGTTAATAATAAATCATTTCAAACATATAAAGTGTAAATATTTCATTACAATAAAGTGTAAAATAGCTTTTCTGGTATAGAAAAAATCAAAAAAACATCGATTATACCAACATTAAATTATTATCTTTGTAAAATTCACAAAATATCATTTACTATAATGTAATTTTGTGTTTACATATTAACCGTTAATTGTAATATTTTTTTTACAAAAAAGTTTAAATGATTTTAACTAGGAAAATACAATGTTAAAAGACACACTGAATAATGTTCGAATTCGAGATGAACACATGCTCATTACACCTGATGAAATAAAAAAACTTTATCCATTATCAAGTGAGTTAGAAAAACAAATTAGTTTATCTAGACAAACAGTCGTTGATATTTTAGAACGCCGCGATCACCGGCTACTTGTTGTTTGTGGCCCTTGCTCAATTCATGATACCGATGCTGCAATTGAGTATGCGCATCGATTAAAAAAACTTTCAGATGAAGTAAAAGATAATCTATTTATTGTGATGCGTGTTTATTTTGAAAAACCAAGAACCACCGTTGGTTGGAAAGGCATGATCAACGATCCACATATGGATAGTTCATTTGATATTGAATATGGTCTAAAAAAAGCACGAAAATTATTACTGGATATCGCGCAAATTGGCTTGCCAATGGCAACAGAAGCTTTAGATCCTAACACTCCACAGTATATCGGTGACTTAATTAGTTGGTCTGCTATCGGTGCAAGAACCACTGAATCACAAACACATCGAGAAATGGCTTCTGGATTATCGATGCCAGTTGGTTTTAAAAATGGAACAGATGGCAGTTTAGATGTTGCAATCAATGCGATGAAATCAGCGTCTATGGCACATCGTTTTGTTGGTATCAATCAACAAGGGCAAGTTACTGTCCTACAGACAATGGGTAATCCACACGGGCATGTTATTTTACGTGGTGGAAAAACGCCAAACTATGATGCTCAAAACGTATCATTATGTGAAATTCAAATGAAAAAAGCCGGTTTAGTACCAAATTTAATGATTGATTGTAGCCACGCTAATTCCAATAAAGATTATCGTAATCAACCAATTGTAGCTAATTCAATTATTGAGCAAATTGAGAACGGTAATAATTCAATTATTGGGGTTATGATTGAAAGTAACTTATTTGAAGGTAATCAATCGTCAGAACAACCAAAAGAAAACTTTAAATATGGTGTATCGGTTACTGATGCTTGTATTAATTGGGACAGCACTGATGAGTTATTACGAAAAATGAATAGCTTGTTAGCTGAGCCTTTATTAAAAAGACAACAACAACCAATAACCGCTTAATTGGTTGAAAACACATTATCGCCGACTTTTATCGGCGATAATTTTTATGTTAACCTAATTGCCGACGAGCGTTACGGAATATCCGCATCCATGGGCTATCTTCCCCCCAATTATTAGGGTGCCATGAATTACTTACCGTTCTAAATACTCGCTCTGGATGCGGCATCATAATTGTTGCGCGTCCATCTTTAGATGTCACAGCAGTAATACCATTAGGTGAACCATTTGGATTAGCCGGATATTGCTGGGTAACTTGACCAAAGTGGTCAATATAACGCACAGCAACAAGTTTGGCTGCCTCTAAATGAGTTAGATGATTTTCGTCATTAACTTCAACCTGTCCTTCCCCATGTGAAACTGCAATTGGCATATGACAACCCGCCATATCAGTAAAGAATAAAGAAGGGCTTTGCTGAATCTGCACTAAACTAAAGCGCGCTTCAAAGCGTTCTGATAAATTACGCACAAAACGTGGCCATAATTCAGCACCTGGAATCAGATCTTTCAAATTAGACATCATTTGACAACCATTACAGACACCAAGTGATAGCGTATCGTTACGATTAAAAAACTGTTCAAACTCATGACGAACACGTTCATTAAAAAGCACTGATTTAGCCCAGCCTTCACCGGCCCCTAACACATCACCATATGAGAAGCCACCACAAGCAACAACGGCTTTAAATTGATCTAAACTGGTGTCACCAGCAAGTAAATCGGTCATATGCACATCGATTGCAGCAAAACCAGCCCGATCAAAGGCGGCAGCCATCTCAACATGTGAATTTACACCTTGTTCACGTAAAATAGCGACTTTAGGTTTTATACCTTTGGCTATAAATGGGGCTGCTATATCTTGCTGTGGATCGAATGTTAATAACACATTTAGACCCGGATCGTTTTCATTTTGTTTTGCCTGATGTTCTTGATCGGCACATAGCGGATTATCACGTAAGCGTTGCATCTGCCAAGTGGTTTCTGCCCACCATGTTCTTAACGTTAAACGTGACTCACTAAAAACAACTGCTGATTGATTTCGAATAATAAACTGCTGCCCAACTTTAGCACTACCAAGCACTTGCACGCAGTGAGATAAATTAAACTGCTTAAAGCACGCCATTACCTGATCTAAGTGACTATTTGCAATTTGAATAACAGCACCTAATTCCTCATTAAACAGCGCGGCAATCACATCATGACCTAGCATCGAAATATCAACATCTAT
Source organism: uncultured Gilliamella sp. (assembly GCA_946477995.1). Taxonomy (GTDB): domain Bacteria; phylum Pseudomonadota; class Gammaproteobacteria; order Enterobacterales; family Orbaceae; genus Gilliamella. The sequence goes on from CAMLAI010000009.1 coordinate 31,731, forward strand.
ACCACAATGTCCAGCAAAAGCCATCTCAGCTAAGGTAACCACTAAGCCGCCATCTGAACGATCATGATAGGCAAGCAATAAATGTTGATTCACTAGCATTTGCATAGCTTGATAAAAACCAGCCAACGCTTTAGCATCATGAACATCTGCCGTTTTTTGACCTAAATGGCGATAGACTTGAGCAAGGGCTGTCGCACCAAGAGCCTGATGACCTTTTGATAAATCGATAAATAATAATGTATTATCTTGATCTACACAAAGTTGAGGTGTAACAGTTTTGCGAACATCTTCAACCCGAGCAAAGGCCGAAATCACCAATGATAACGGCGAAGTTACCGATCTTTGTTCACCATCTTGCTGCCAAGTGGTTTTCATTGACATGGAATCTTTTCCAACAGGAATAGCAAGTCCCAAAGCCGGGCATAACTCTTCACCAATAGCTTTCACTGCTTGATAAAGTCCGGCATCTTCGCCTGGGTGACCAGCAGCGGCCATCCAGTTAGCCGAAAGTTTAATTCGTTTGATATCACCAATATTCGTTGCTGCAATATTGGTAATCGCTTCACCAACAGCTAACCTTGCTGAAGCGGCAAAGTTGAGTAATGCAACTGGCGCACGTTCACCAATTGACATTGCTTCACCATAATAACTATCTAAACTCGCTGTGGTAACAGCACAATCAGCCACCGGTACTTGCCATGGACCGACCATCTGATCACGTGCCACCATACCCGTGACAGTTCGATCACCAATAGTAATTAAAAATGTTTTTTCAGCAACTGTTGGTAAATGTAACACACGTTTTACCGCATCATATAAATTAATGTCAGAGGTTGAAAAATTATCACCATGAGCTTGATAGGTTTTTACATCGCGTAACATTTTCGGTGTTTTACCTAAAAGAACATCTAAAGGTAGATCAATAGGATTATTGTTAAAGTGATTATCATGCAAAACCAACGCTTTATTTAACGTTGCACTACCAATTACAGCATAAGGTGCGCGTTCTCGCTGACACAATTTATCAAAAAGCATCAAACTTTCGGGGCGAATAGCTAGCACATAACGTTCTTGTGATTCATTACACCAAATTTCTAACGGTGACATGCCAGGCTCATCGTTTAAGATATTTCTCAATTCAAATTGACCACCACAACCACCATCATTAACAAGCTCCGGCATGGCATTAGATAACCCACCCGCCCCAACATCATGAATAAATAAAATAGGGTTGTCATCGCCTAATTGCCAACAGCGATCTATCACTTCCTGACAACGACGCTCCATTTCAGGGTTATCACGTTGTACTGAAGCAAAATCCAGATCAGCATCAGATTGACCGGATGTCATTGAGGATGCGGCTCCGCCACCTAATCCGATATTCATAGCAGGTCCACCTAAAACAATCAATTTAGAACCTACCGGAAATTCACCTTTTTGAATATGTTCGCGGCGAATATTTCCTATTCCACCCGCAAGCATAATGGGTTTATGGTAACCTCTAACCTCTTCACCATTGTAACTATTTACCTTTTCTTCATAAGTACGAAAATAACCCAATAAAGCAGGACGACCAAATTCGTTATTAAAAGCAGCCCCACCTAAAGGTCCGTCAATCATAATATCAAGCGCACTCACGATACGATCAGGCTTACCAAAATCATATTCCCAAGGTTGAACAAAATCTGGTATACGTAAATTTGATACTGAAAAACCAACTAATCCTGCTTTTGGTTTGGCGCCGCGCCCTGTCGCACCCTCATCTCGAATTTCACCGCCACTACCGGTTGCCGCTCCAGGCCAAGGTGATATTGCTGTTGGGTGATTATGCGTTTCAACTTTCATCAAAATATCTGCATATTCTTGAGAATAGCTATAGGTTTTATTTTCGTTATCAGCAAAAAAACGTCCAACCATAGAGCCATCCATCACCGCTGCATTATCTTTATAAGCCGAGGAGACATAATCTGGTGTGCTTTCAAACGTATTTTTGATCATTTTAAATAGCGATTTAGGCTGCTTTTTGCCATCTATAACCCAATCAGCATTAAAAATTTTATGTCGACAATGTTCAGAATTCGCTTGTGCAAACATATAAAGTTCAATATCGGTCGGATTACGATTTAACTTTTTAAAATTTTCGATTAAATATTCAATTTCATCCGATGCTAATGCTAAACCCAATTTAAGATTGGCTTGCTCTAAAGCTTGTCGCCCCTGCCCTAACAAATCAATGGTAACAACTGGTGCGGGTTGTTCAATTTTAAATAGTTGATCAGCTTGATCAAAACTCGTTAATACCGATTCCATCATCCGATCATGTATTAATGCTGCAAACTCATTTTTTTGGATGTCGGTTAACGCCGAACTCACTTGCACATAATAAGCAATACCTCGCTCAATGCGATGGATGTGCGATAGACCACAATTATGTGCAATATCAGTTGCTTTTGATGACCATGGCGAAATCGTACCGGCTCGAGGTGTAACTAAAAAGAGTAATTTACTGTCTTTATTTTGAATATCGATTTGGGCATTTTTAGAACCATATTGCAACAAACTTTCGAGCGTAGATTGTTGATCCGCTGTTAAATCACCAAACAAGTCAATAAAGTGAATGTATTGCGCTTCTAAGTTAATAACAGGAATCGATGTTTCACGGCAAGTTGATAAGATTTTACTAATACGAAATGCAGATAGAGCAGAACAACCAGCTAAGATTTTCATGTAAGTTACTCTTTTTAAGCCAAAAATAAGTAAAAATAGAGCAATATTATAAAAGAAAGTAACCCAAGTGGCTATCTTAAA
>CAMLAI010000010.1 GCA_946477995.1 uncultured Gilliamella sp.
ATAGGGATCGTATTTGGGAAAAAATGGTTGCAAGATTGCATATCAGTGCTTTTGACGTTTCATATGCTAACACACTAGAGGGAAGAGTATCTGTTATCAGTGCAGATGCTGTTTCAGACGAAAATTTAGGTCGATATTACCTTGTTAGTATTGAAGTTCCTTCTGAGAAATATAATGTAACTATGTACCCAGGTATGAGTGTCGATGCATATTTGCTGACTGGAAAAAGGACATTACTGGAATACTTTTTAAAACCCTTATTGTCAAACAGTTCTCTTGTTTTTTCAGAACCTTAACTTATTTAGATGAATGGATATAAATAGATGTCACAATATAATGAATTACCAATGCCTGCATCATCAGAAACAGCTGTTGTTCCTGTTACCTATGCAGAAAACTATATACCCGTTAATTATAAAGATGTTGAATTATTAATTAATGGTACTGATTTGATTGTTCAGTCTGGTGATAAAAAATTAATATTACCATTAGCGGCTAAACTAGCATCATTAGACCCAAATATATTTACTTTTTCATTTAAAGATGGGGTTACAATCAATGCTAATGAGTTAATTTCCAAGTCTCAATCTATTAATACTGCGCCAAAGTTAACTGAAAATAATGAATCTGATGTTACTGAAAAAAATGAGATGAAGGGGCAAGATGAACATGAAGTTATCGAACCTGTCGCTAATGAATCTGTTGAAATTATCGTAGTCAATAATTTAGACAGTCAATTACAAAAAGATGAAGAGAGTATTGAAGATCTTGAAAAGTTTATTTCAAAAAATTCTTCATCAACTATCAGTGATAATGATAACAATATTTCAGAAAATATCCCGTATCCATCAACATCCGATACAGCCGAATCTTCAAAGGAAAAATTTATTGCAGAATCGCATGAAATTATCGATATCAATGATAATAATAATAACAATAACGAAGATAGCTCTGATGAAATCGATATTCCTTCAATAAAGTTATTACAAATCAAATCGGTTGTTAATAACTCAAGTAAAATTTGGATAGCGGGTACCGGTAATGACGAAGCAGCTGAATCAGAAAATTTTAATATCCAATATGAAAATATTCATATAGATCTATCGGGAGAAACAGAAAATTGGACAATTTACGCTAATGATGAAACGAAGCTACCTATTGGGCAAATAGGGCGCGTTATAGAAATTAATGATGCAACAAGTGTCGTTTCTGTTACTGGTCAACTCGGAAATATGAAAATCATTACAGCTGATTCGGCACTCGGTAAAGAATTTGGATTAGCTGCAAATCAATTTTTAATTATTTATCCTGAAGGAATAAAATCGTCTTTTAGCCTTGCTTTAAGCTATATTGATAATCAAGGCAATACAGTAAATGAACAGGCTAATTTTGATATTACCGATCACCCAGCAATTATTGTTGATAATACTGGGCATTTTCAACTTTCATCAACCAAAAATAATGTTGATATCACCGCTGGTAGTGGGGATGATACCATTTTTGCAGGCAATCAAAATGGACATTATGATGGAGGTGCTGGTACAAATACAGTTAATTATAGTCAACTTAAAGAATCACTGGTTATTGATTTAAATAATGGAAAAACTGACGCCAAAAATACCCACCATACATTAAAAAATATTCAAAATGTAATTGGAAGTAATAATGGCGATACCATAATTGGGCATAGCCAAGAAAATAATATACTCACTGGCGGTGATGGTAATGATACGATTATGAGTGGTGGGGGTAACAACATTATTGATGGCGGTAAAGGTATCAATACCATTGCCTTTGAAAATGTGACTAGCGGTGTTCACGTTGATTTATCTGCAAATAAAGTTATTAATAACGGTAATGGTGGCACAGACTCTGTTAAAAATATTCAAAATATCACCGGTAGTGATTTTGATGATATTTTAATAGGCGATGATCAAGACAACCTCATTGTCGGTGGTAAAGGTAATGATACTTTATCAGGTCGAGGTGGAAATAATACACTCGATGGTGGTGAGGGAATTAACACCGCTGACTATTCAGACGCTGAATCTGGAATTGAAGTGGATTTAACAAAAGATAATAACCAAGTTGAAGATAATGGATTCGGTGGAAAAGATACACTAATTAATATCCAAGCTATTGTTGGAAGTGATTATGATGATAAATTCATAACAGGTGTTGGCACTACCATTATTGATGGTGGCGCTGGTGATGATCACTTTAAAGTTGGTGGTAATGAAGCGAGCATCACATTTTTAAGTGGAAATAGTGGTAATAACACCTATGAAGCAGGAGCAGGATTTAACAATTATTTAGGGGGAACAGGTTTTGACACCCTTAGTTATGTAAATGCAGCTTATGGAATTAGCATTGATTTCAATAAAAGTATTGTTTATGACAATGGCTTTTCAGGCATTGATATTTTAAAGGATATTAATAAAGTCATTGGAACTAATTTTGATGATTATTTCGTTTTAGGTAATGGCGATCATTCAGTCGATGGGGGTCTTGGTAATAATACAATCATAGCAGGTTCTGGCAACAATAAAATTGATGGAGGAAGTCAAGGCGCAGGTTTCATTAATACTGTTGATTACAGTAATGCAACTTCAGGTCTGGAAATGGATTTAGTAACGGGTGATGTTGCTAAAAATGGCTTTGGTGGTCAAGATAACATAACAAACATTCAAAAAATTATAGCGACTGATTTTGATGATGTGATCTACAGTAGTGCTAACGATCTAAGTATTTTAGCTGGGGCTGGAAATGATACAGTTTACGGCAATTATGGTAATGATATTCTTGATGGTGGAGAAGGTGTAAACACATTAAGATATGATGCTCTCAGTGACGGTGTTACTATCAATATGAGTAACGGCACTGTTACTAAAACCTCTGGTACAGATAATTTTACCAATTTCAATACTTTTATTGGTTCAAAAGGCAGTGATGTTTTCATCGCTGCAGCAGGCAATCAAACAATTGATGGTAGCTCAGGTCACGATGCCATAGATTATAGTGGTATGTCTGGAAGAATGGTGGCTCATCTTGATACTAATCAGATTGATGATGATGTTAAAGATAGACATTTATTTCATCACACCGTAAAAAATATTGATGAAGTTAGATTTTCAAATGCTTCAGGTAATGTTGGTTATACTAAAACATCGGGTTCAACAAAGTTTGTCGGCGGTTCATTAAATGATACCTTCTATATTTTAGGCGGAAATAATGAAATTTTTGGTGGAAGCGGCACAGATATAATCAGCTATCGATACTCTACTACTGGAAAAGGTGTTGTAGTAGAACTCAATCAAAGTGGTACAGGTTATGCAACACAAAATAGCTATGGTGGTAAAGACCATATTGTGGATGTCGAAACCGTTCATGGTACCGAATTCAATGACTATATTAAATCTTTCGCTGAAATGAGAGGATTTTCTGGTAACGATACACTAGAAGGCGTTGGTAAAAATGCGTGGGTTGATTATGGCGATGCATCAAATGTGGATATCGATTTAGAGAAAGGGATTGCTGTAAAAAGTGGTGGGAAAACCACAGGTACAGATAAACTAATCAATATCAATAAAGTTGTAACTGGTTCGGGTGATAGTATTGTTCGAGGCAATGATAACGACAATGTTATAACCGGACGATTTGGAAACGATACATTTTACGCTTCTACAGGAAACGATAGTTACAACGGCGAACGCGGTAATGATACGTTAATTTATAATGAATTAAATAATACTAAAATTGAAGTTAATCTTAATACTAACACAATTGTTAAAACCCATGATAATGGTAATCAAGGTGTGGACAACTATAAAAGTATTGAAAACATCATTGGAACCAATGGTAATGATATATTCAAAATTACCTCATTAGCAGATTTAAATGCCTATCAATGTATTGACGGAGGTCAAGGATTTGATGTTGTTAAAAAATCTGGTCAAACAGATAATTTCTTTTTTGGAAGTTCAACTATTTTTAAACATATAGACAGTTTTGATTTCAAAGACAATAGCATGGATAGAATTTCCATTGATTTATCGACCTTTTTTGATGCTTTGGATACAGATTCAGTTGAGTTTGTTTTAGATAGTAATGACAGTTTAGCATTAATAAATTCTTCTTCTTGGTCACATAGTGTAAATGGTTCAAAAGAAATTTGGACAGATGGTACACATGAATTAATCGTTGACCGAGTATAAATAGAGATAAGAAGTGAGACAAGTTTATGAGTAACACAAATACAGCCTTAACACCGATGGAGCCAGCTCTTTCAATTATTCCTTTTACTTATGAAGACAATAAAATTAATGCTTCATGGGAAAAAGATAAAGTATCTTTATCAATTAATGGTTCGGATTTAATCATTACTACAGGTGACAATCGTAAATTGATTTTAACGATGGGAGCCGAATTAGCTTCTTTAAATGGAGGCGTGCTTTCATTAGCATTTAATGATGGAAAAAAATTAAATTCATATGAAATTATGAGTTTAGCGAAAATTGAAGATATTACACCAGAGATAATTGAAACAAAAGCACCTGAACAACTTACCACTAAAGAGGATGACATCACTGTCGAAAGTGTCGAAGATAAAACGGTTGATCTCACGACAAACATGACAGACAATTTTATTGTTATTGATACAAGTGGTGGTGCGGACACGTCATCAAATGAAATTCAATCTTCACTTGAAAATATGATGGATTTAGACATGCAAGTGAAGCCTGCTAAACTTAAGTCACCTCATGCAGATATTGTTTTTAAGAAGAGTTCATCATCCAGTTCGGATTCAGAAAAGTTTCAATCAAGTATCGATGGCGAAGTTCCAATTGTTGAAAGTAAACCACCTGCAAGTATTACGCCAAAGATGCCTAATGTTAAACTTTATCAATGGGAAGGATTAATTGATAGTGCTCAACATGTTTACGACGTCGGTGGTGGTAATCTAACAGCAAGAACGGATGTTACAGCCAATGCGCAGTATTCAACAACACTGGTTGATCTTTCGCAAGAAAATGCTGATTGGACGGTTAACGTAGCAAATCAAAATTATATTGAAGAAGGTAAAATTCTTCGTATTGTCTCTTTTGATGATGCTCAATCAATAGGTAACATAACAGGGCTTCCTTCTGACTATGAAATTATTCGAGGCGGTACAGCGCAGGGTGATAAATATGGTTTATCGCTCAATGAAATCATTATTTTATATCCAAAAGGTCAGATTAATAAATTCTCGATTTCGGTAACATACACTGATTCAAATGGAAAAACTGTAACAGAAGACTTTAATTTTTCAGTTGTTGATTCCCCTTCATCACTTATTGATATCGATGGAAACATACTGTTATCAAGTTCCGCTAATAATGTTCATGTTGTTGGTGGTGCTGGCGATGATGTCATTATTGCTGGCACAACACAAGATATTTATGACGGTGGAGCTGGAATTAATACTGTAGATTATAGCCAAGTAAAAGGTGACTTAATTATTGATTTACATACGAAAACTGTTACAGGAGCTGTAAATCAACAGGTTGAAAATATTCAAAATATTATTGGTAACAATGGTGATAATACTTTTATCGGAAGCTTAACAGAAAGTAACAACTTGATTGGCGGTGATGGCAAGGATATCTTTTTTGTTGGTGGCGGCAAAGATAATCAGATAGATGGCAAAGGCGGTATTAATACAATAAGTTATGAAACCACTGATAACGGAGTCAATGTTGATTTAACTAAGGGCATTGTTACCGATGCATTTGGTCGAAACGACTCAATTCGAAATATTAATAACATTACTGGTACACATTTTGATGATGTCTTAATTGGAGATGATAAAGACAATATCATAATTGGTAATGGTGGTAATGATATCCTTGTAGGTATGGGGGGTAACAATACGCTAATAGGCGGTAATGGTGGAAATAGTACGGCCAGTTATCAAGAATCCGTAAAAGGAATTAATGTTGACCTTTCTAAAACAGATAAACAAGTTATCAATAATGGCTTTGATGGTTCGGATACTTTAACGAATATTCAATCAATTAAAGGTAGTCAACATGATGATATTTTTAAAACCGCCAAAGGTAGTATAACGATATATGGTGGTGAAGGTAATGATACTTTTTATATTGAAGGTGATGCAATTAGTCGAGCTGTAATTCACGGTGAAGCAGGTAATAATCTTTATGTTGCTGGGCAAGGTTATAACTCCTTTATTGGTGGTTCAGGAATTGACGTTGTAGATTATCATCTAGCGTCTTCGGCCATTGATGTAAATCTTAAAACACGACGTGCCTATTCAAATGGTTTTGGCGGTGCGGATCAGCTAACTAACATAAATGGCATTGTTGGAACTGATTTTGACGATCGTATTGAATTGGCTAATGATACTAATTATCTCATTAGTACAGGCGCTGGCGATGATTATCTTATTGTAGGCAAAGGCGGAATGTCTAATTATTATGATGGTGGAGATGGTGTCGATACTATCGATTATAGTAATGTCGCTAATGGCATTGAAATCAGCCTGAAAAATCAAGTAGCAACAAAGAACGGTACCAAAGATAGCAATGGTCTTGATGGTGTAGATAAGGTCTCAAATTTCGAAAATATTGTTGGTTCAGCTTTTGATGATATCATTGAAGGAAGCGATGCTGATAATATTATTCATGTTGGTGGCGGGTCGGAAAATATCATCTATGGTTCTTTGGGTAATGACCAAATTATCACTAAAGGTAATGGAACGAATACGTTAGATTATAGTCGTTATTCTATTGTTGCACAGAATTCTGGGATTGAGATAGACGCTACTAATGGAACAGTAATAAAAGATATCAACGGACAGACATATCAGGATAGTTTTACAGCGGGTGGATTCGCAAAATTTGTTGGTACGGAATATGATGATACATTCATTATAAACCAGAGTACAACATTTGTTGACGGTAGTGGTGGAACTAACTCGCTTATTTTAGATGAAACAATGCAAGGATCGTATATTGTTGATTTAGAAAACAATCGTATTACAGCTAATAATTATGATGCTGAAATAAAGAATATAAATAATGTGACCATTAAAAATGGTACTTTGCAGTTTTATGGAAACGAAACAGAAGGTAATACCGTTATTGCTGGTGCAGGTGATGATCATATCCATGCTAAAGGTGGTGATAATTTTATAGACGGTGGCGCTGGTAGTGACTGGCTCTATTACGATGATGGAATTCAAGGTGTGGTTGTTTCGTTAGATGCAAACGGTAATGGTACGGCGACTAATGGTTTTGGCGGAAAAGATACGATAAAAAATATCGAAAACATATATGGTTCACAATATGACGATATAATATCAGGAAAAGGAATTTTAATTGGTGGTGATGGAAACAATACATTAATTGGTATTGGCAATAATGCAGTTGTTCAATATAAATCACCAAATGGAATTAAAGCAAATCTTGACACAGGTATAGTAAGCGATAATGGGTATGGTAAAGAAGATCGTATCGTGAATATACACAAAATCATTGGAACTGATAAAGATGATGAATTTTATGGTAGTAGTGTAAGTGATGAAATTCATACTGGTGCTGGAAATGATATTGTTTACGGCAGTAGTGGTAATGATAGAATAGTGAATACTAGTGGTAATACGAAAATAGATTATACTAATTTAAGAGAAGGTATAAGAGTTTATATTACTAACAATAAAGATATGACAGTTTCTAAAGGTAATTGGGGGAGAGATACACTTACTTCCATTACCGATATTTCAGGAACTAATTTTAATGACGAGTTTCAATTCAGTTCGCTTACCGATTTCAATCGATATCACTCAATTGATGGTGGTTTAGGTATAGATAGTGTCACCAAAAAAGGAAGAGCTGGAACGTTTGATTTTAGTGTCGTTAATAAAAATTTATTTAAACATATTGATATTTTCAATTTTAAAGATGGGGTCGCTGGTGATTTTATCCTCGTAAATTTAAGTGATTTATTTGAGAATATGGATAATAACAATATTCGATTTGATACCGATAGCACTGATTCATTACAAATTTTAGATAGTGCAGGTACTTGGGTACATTCTGAAATTTCACCGGGTGTTGATCAGTGGACAGATGGAACCCATACATTAACTTGGAATCATGTATAGGTATCAGATATCTTTATGAATAGTGAATTATCTACAAATTCTGGTGATATTTTTCAACTAAAGTCGGTCTTGTCAGAGGCCGCAAAAAAATTATCTTTACCTGTTGGTCAATGGGAATGGCAGGAGCAGATTGAAAAACTAGAGCAGACTGCTAACCGAGAAATGTTGTTTGAGTTGGCACAAAAATATCTTGGTATAGAACTATTTCCTTGTTCCGAAGAACATAATGCTGTCAATAAAGGGTTATACGTTGCTTTTGAAGAACAAACAGGATGGTCTCTGCTTACCGTTCATTCTAATAAGATAAAAAATGAAAAAAATGTTAAATTAGATAAACTGCCAAAGGAGACTTGGCGTGTCTTGCTAACTGAAAGAAAAAATAAATTAAGTTGGCGTTCATTGTTGGTTATGGGGCAAAAAGAAAATAGGATTATCAGTCGTCTTTTTTGGACAACTCTGATAATCAATCTCTTTATCATGCTCATTCCATTATATTTAAATGCAATATATGATCGAGTAATACCCGGGCAAGCTGACTCTTCACTTTGGACACTATCCTTAGGCGTAATGCTGGCTATTTTAGTTGAGTATTACTTTAGAATGGATAGAATAAAATTGGGGTGTGAATATTCATCTTTAGTACAATATCGTTTAGAGCCTAAAATTATTTCTGAACTTATTCAAGTTATGCCTAGCTTTAAAACTCAATGGGGACGCAAAGTAATTGAGGCAATGAACAACTGGAATGTGTTTAGAATGCAGTTTTTAACGTTCTTTTCAAGCACAGTATTAGATCTGGTTTTCAGTCTGCTTTATTTTATTGTTATTGCGATTGTTGCGGGTTGGTTAATAGTTGTTCCTATTTTTATTTTTATATGTGCAATCGTTCGTATTACGCTTTTTTATTTTGAAAATAAATCTATTCCAACGATAAATGCTCAAGTCCCTTTTTCACCGACAACTCTTGAATATTATCAGTCTTCGGTTTCTTATAAAGAAGCGACTTATACCTTTCTAGCCGGTAATGAAAAAGCGCAGCAAAATGAACAAAAACGCTATATTATTCATAACCGCTGTAGTTCTTTTTTAATGGGTTTAACTAGTTTACAAACTGTGCTTGCCGTGATTGTCGCTTTTTACCTAATACAGACAGGTCATATGTCGCCAGCAGGTTTATTTGCGACAATTATTATTGGTGGTCGTTTGAGTCAACCGTTTTTCTCGTTAATGCATATGTTACCTAATCTTGAGCGTATGACTAACTCCATGAAACAGATTAATGCGCTTCTTGATAAAGAACCAAATGAAAACGGATTATTAAGTGGCTTCAACGGCCCTAAAAATGGTTGGGGGGCATCTAAAGTTAGTTTCAAATATCACCCTTCCTTACCTTGTTTAGACGATATCAGTTTGCAAATCAAGTCAGGTGAACGAATAGCGATAGTTGGTGGGCCAGGATCAGGGAAAAGTACTTTATTAAAATTATTATTAGGTATTTTAGAAGCAGATGAAGGCAACATAACATGGAATGGTTTTATGTTAACTAAATCTATTGCGGATTCATTACGAAGTGAAACTCATTATCTATGGCAATATAGTGGTATTATCGGCGAAACAGTATACGAATATCTTACATTAAATAATAAACCTGACCAAATTTCGCATGATCGCGCTTTAGAAGTATTAAAACAAGTGAATTTGCAAAATTTGTTACCTTTTTTAAATAATGGACTTGATACTTACTGGCGCCAATTGCCTGTTCCGTTAACGATTTTACAACGTCAAAAGTTAGCTTTAGCTCGATTTATTTTATCTCCGCATAGCATATCATTTTTAGATAATCCTAGCGCCGAGTTAGATCCGAATACTGAGCAGTTATTGTTAGCACAACTTGATTTACGTGCAAAACAAGGACAAACAATGGTTATTGCAACAGACAGAACTAATCTTTTGAGCTTTGTTGATCGAGTTATTATGCTTAATGGTGGCAATATTGTTTTTGACGGAAATAAGCAAGATTTCCAACAATATTTGCAAAAGACAGCTCAAGATAAATAAATTTGATTGATTACTGATAATCAATTCATTTTTCAATGATAAAAAAGGATTTGATAAGAATCCTTTTTTATTTGTTGTTTCCCTTCTATATTAAAATTATTGTCAGTAATACTGAATGATTAAAAATTCTCAAATTTAAACTTTTAACATTGGTTTAATCGATTTTAAAATTATAAAATAGGGTGATTTTTTAAAAGGCTTACTTAACTATGCTTTGTTAGATTATTCTCATTGTCTAAATTAAAAATGACTAAAATGATTTGGATTAGTCAATAAACACCAGAATAGATTACAATAGCAAATTTAATATAAAAGCATAATTCAATGGTGAATAAACAATGATTGAAAAATTATGGTATGGTAAAACACATTTTTATTGGTTACTAATGCCATTATCATGGTTGTATGGATTAATAACATTGGTTAGACGCCAACTCTACAAAGCAGGAATATTAAAATCTTGGAAATCACCTGTACCTATCATCGTAATTGGAAACTTATCGGTAGGTGGGAATGGAAAAACTCCACTGGTAATAGGATTAATTGAAGCTTTAAAGACTAAAGGTTTAAAAATCGGTGTTGTTTCACGTGGATATGGTGGAAAAGCAGAAAGTTATCCGCTTATTTTAGATGAACAAACAACCACCGCACAAGCTGGGGATGAACCAGTATTAATTTATCAAAGAACACATGTGCCAGTTGCCGTTTCTCCCAATCGAAGTCAAGCGGTACAAGCTTTATTAGATAACTATCAATTAGATGCAATTTTAACTGATGATGGCTTACAACATTATGCATTAAAGCGAGATATTGAAATTGTGGTTGTTGACGGTAAACGCTTATTTGGTAACGGTTGGTGGATACCAGCAGGACCAATGAGGGAGCGACAAAGTCGATTAAAATCTGTTGATATTATTATTATTAATGGCGAAACTAAAAGTCATTTAGCTGAAAAATTCCCCGAAAAAACTTATACAATGCAACTAAAACCGCAATATGCAGTAAATTTATTAACAAAAGAAAAAATAGAATTGCATTCATTAAAAAATATCTGTGCTATGGCCGGTATTGGTGATCCCAACCGTTTTTTTACAATGCTAAATACACTCAATGCTGATGTGATCAAAACAGTATCATTTGCGGATCATCAAAATTATACTTTGCCATTGTTAACGAATATTGCTACACAAGATCAAACCCTTTTAATGACAGAAAAAGATGCGGTAAAATGTTTCCAATTTACATTACCAAATTGGTGGTATTTACCCATAGAGGCAATATTGCCTAATCAGGTAACTAATCAAATCTGCTCATTGTTAGAAGAAATAAAATCTAAAAGAGAATAAAAAATGAAAGAAATCCTCCTTAAGGCGCTAGCTTGCCCTAAATGTCATGGTGAACTTCAATATGATACTGAACAAAATAGTCTAATATGTCCAAAGGATAAACTTGTTTATTTAATCAAAGATAATATTCCTGTGTTACTGGAAAACGAAGCCAATACACTGAATTCTTCGATTTCAGTTCACGAATAGGTAAAAGGTTTTAATTATGAATTTTTCGGTTATTATTCCTGCGAGATATGCTTCAAGTCGTTTACCGGCTAAACCGCTTGCTGATATTCATGGTAAACCTATGATTGTGCGAGTGATGGAGCAAGCCAAAAAGTCTTCAGCAAATCGGGTAATTATTGCAACTGATCATCAACAAGTATTCGATGTGGTGAAATCTTATGGCGGTGAAGTAATTCTGACTAGCAATAAACATAATTCGGGTACAGAACGATTAGCAGAAGTCATCAATGCCTATCAATTTTCCGATGATGAAATTATTGTAAACGTACAAGGTGACGAGCCGCTAGTTCCACCAATCATCATTGATCAAGTTGCTGAAAACTTAGTACAGTATAAAACAGGAATGGCAACATTAGCTGTTCCAATTGATTCAGCAACAGAAGCATTTAATCCTGGTGCAGTGAAAGTTGTGACTGATAAAGATGGGTATGCACTCTACTTTTCTCGAGCAACCATTCCTTGGGAAAGGGATCGCTTTGCGAAATCTGAAGATCTTTTCAAACCAACAAGTATTGGTGATTTTTATCTTCGACATATCGGGATTTATGCCTATCGAGCTGGTTTCATTCGTCAATATATCAATTGGGCACCTTCTACACTTGAGCAGATTGAAATGTTAGAACAGTTACGTGTACTTTGGTATGGTGAAAAAATTCATGTGGCAGTTGCTAAACAGGCCCCTGCTATAGGGGTTGATACACAAGAAGACTTAGAAAAAGTCAGAAAGTTATTTAAGGATTAAATTATGGCACAATTTTCTGGTTTTACCCAAACAGGACTTAATTTTTTACAAGATGTATGGATTAATAATAGTAGAGCATGGTTTGACGAGCATCGATCAATCTATGATAATGAATTAATCAAACCATTCAGGCTGTTAGTAGAACAGTTAACTCCCAACATGCTGGAAATTGATGAATGGTTTGAAACAAAACCAGCTATTGGTAAAACGATATCTCGCATACATCGTGACACACGTTTTTCGAAAGATAAATCGTTATATCGTAGTCGTTTATGGTTGACATTTAAACGACCAAACCGAGATTGGAAAGAAGCGCCAGCTTATTTTTTTGAAATAGCACCAGATTGCTATCGTTATGGACTTGGCTATTATTGTGCATCAAAGCAGACAATGGATATTTTTCGTGAAGAAATTCTTAATGATAGTGCAAAATTTTTAGACATGATTCGTTGTGTTAAAAAACCATTTGAACTTGTTGGTGAAAGTTATAAACGCCCACTAATTAAAGATCAAGATCCAAAAATAGCAACATGGTATAATCGAAAAAGTTTAGCAGCAATGGTTACAAACTCCAATATTGAAGATTTGCTAAACGGCGATCTACCTAACAAATTATCAAAGGGTTTTAAACAACTATTACCGCTTTATGATTATTTAATGCGGGTGGAAATGATAAAAAATATTCCCAATTTATGATTTAACACTGTGATTAAATGAGCTAGCCTAAGTAAACGACATTATTATTAATAAACAACTTTTTCAAAATGATTTAGTTTACTAAATATTGGGAAAGCTCATGATTAATTCTTTTACACCATTGATAATAAATTGAGTACCAACACAAACTAATAAGAACCCCATAATTCTTGAAGTCGCTTCAATTCCACTTTTTCCCATAAAACGCATAATACTGCCTGCACTTCGCATACAAAACCAAAGGATAATACACAATAAAAGCGGAACTAAGATTGAAGAAGTATAAACAACCCAACTTGAAATATCATAACCTCCACTTTTTACTGTTGAAGCCATACTGATAATCATTGCAATCGTTCCAGGGCCTGCCGTACTTGGCATGGCTAGTGGTACAAAAGCAATATTATTCGATATTTCTTTCATTTTAGCATCGGCTTCTAACGTTCGATGAGAAGGTTGCTGAGGAAACAGCATTCTAAATCCAATAATACCAACAATCATACCACCAGCAATACGCAAACCAGGAATGGAAATACCAAACGTGCTCATCACTAGCTGTCCACCATAAAAAGAAACAACCATAATGATAAAAACGTAAATACAAGTCATCTTAGATTGGTAATTACGCTCTTCATTAGTCATATCACCCGACAAACCTAATAAAAGTACGACAGTAGTTAACGGATTAGTTAAAGGAATAAATAATATTAAACCAAAGCCAACAGTTTGTATCAGTTCAAACATAACACTATAAAATGAATAAAATTGGTAGGTTATAAGTATAATTGAAATTAAAAAGATAAGAAATATGGGCGCTAAATTACGCCCAATATTTTAAATGGGAAGGAAAAATTAAAAAGGAATATCGTCATCAAAATCCATTGGTGGTTCAGGAGCTTTAGGTTGAGCAGCAGGTGCGGCTTGTGGTGCTGGGCGAGCCGCAGCGACAGGCGCAGTTGAAATATTATTAGCACTTTGACCCCAATTTTGTGAATTATCATCAAAGTTATCATTGCCATTTCGTGAACTTAAAATTTGTAATGTGCCACCGATTGGATTAACAACAACTTCTGTCGTATAGCGGTCGTTACCTGTTTGATCTTGCCATTTACGAGTTTGTAATTGACCTTCTAAATAAACTTGCGTGCCTTTCTTAATATATTCACCAGCAATTTCAGCTAATTTACCGAAAACAACCACACGATGCCATTCAGTACGATCGCGGTTTTCACCTGTTTGTTTATCTTTCCATGATTCCGAAGTTGCTACGCTAAAATTTGCAACAGCGCTTCCGTTTGGCATATAGCGAACTTCTGGATCCTGACCTAAATTACCCACCAAAATGACTTTATTTATTCCTCGGTTTGCCATTATAAACTCCTAAAAATTGCTTAAATATTTAATTTGCGTATTGTAACATGAGACAACAGTAACATCACCGTTTTTAATTTAATTCTGGAATATTACTTCTATTTTTAACATTACAAAAATAACTTTAGACATAGGAATTTAAAGATATTACGAGTATAATGCGCCACATTTGTTAATAGAATGTTCTAGAAACTTTCCTGTAAGGGGGCCTTATGATTAATGCGTTTGGACTAAAGAACAAACAATTAGTAAAAGTTAATGAAGGCGACATCAATAATGCGGCTTGGATTGACTTAATTGAACCAGAAGAAGCCGATCGTGATTTTGTTTTAACTTATTTAGGACAAAATTTAGCAACCAGTATTGAGTTAGATGATATCGAGGCCTCTGCTCGTTTTTTTGAAGATAATGAAGGATTGCATGTTCACTCTTTCTTCTTTTATGAAGATGCTGAAGATCGGGCGGGAAATTCAACCGTTGCTTTTACTGTACACAATGGTCGATTATTTACTTTGCGTGAACGGGATCTGCCTGCTTTTCGTTTATATCGTATGCGATCTCGTTATCAAAGCATGGTTGATGGAAATCCTTATGAAATATTACTGGATTTATTTGAAGTCAAAGTTGAACAACTAGCCGATCAAATCGAAAGTATTTATAGCAAATTAGAAGAATTGAGCCAAGTAATTATGGATCGTTCTGCACAAGAGCAATACGACGAAGCAATGACATCGTTAGCTGAACTTGAAGATACGGCTTGGAAAGTAAGATTGTGCTTAATGGATAGCCAACGTGCGGTTAACTACCTTGTTCGCCGAGCAAAAATGCCGGCAGATCAACTTGAGCAAGCTCGTGAAGTTATTCGCGATGTTGAATCATTGGTACCACATAATGAATCATTATTTCAAAAAGTTAATTTTTTAATGCAAGCAGCAACAAGCTTTATCAACATTGAACAAAGTCGAATTATCAAAATTTTCTCAGTGGTATCTGTTGTATTCTTACCGCCAACTGTGGTTGCATCTGCATATGGTATGAACTTTGAAAATATGCCAGAACTGAAATGGGAATATGGTTATCCATTTTCATTATTACTCATGTTATTGGCTGGTGTAGCACCCTATATTTATTTTAAACTTAAAAAATGGTTATAAATACAGAAGTTGATTAGATGTTAACCTGGACTTTTAAGGTTGTGAATAAAAAAATGCGTTAATTTAAAAAGTTAACAAAGGGAACTGAGTAACTCCACGAATAACTAGGAGACAACGAGGTTGCCTTTTATGTTTTTTAAGCTTAACTACTAAATACAATAAGTATAGAAAGATATTGATTTTAGATCATTAGTAAAATTAGTTTGTCAAAAAAGGGAGTAACATGAGTCAGTACGCACTAGTCACCGACATCGGTGGAACCAATGCCCGTTTTGCATTGTTTAATTTAGTTACAAATGAGCTATCGGCAATCACAAAAATTCTCATTTCAAAAGAAGATATATTACTGACATTAATCAAAAATTATCTTCAAGCGCAATCCGTAAAAATTGAGATTGCGTGTATTGCCATCGCTTGTCCAATTGATGATGCTGACACTGTTACTATGACAAACAACAATTTGTCGTTTTCTCGCCGTGAATTAATCGAAGAACTCAAACTAAAAAAACTTGAGGTCATTAATGATTTTACTGCAGTCTCGACATCCATTCCAAGACTGTCACCGCAAGATTTGGTAAAAATTGGAGGGGATGAGCCTAATTTAAATTATCCTATAGCAATTTATGGTGCGGGAACTGGGCTTGGCGTTTCACATTTGATAAAAGTTAATCAGCATTGGGTAAGTTTGTCCGGTGAAGGGGGGCATACAGAATTACCCATGATAAATGAAGAAGAAGATCGCATTTTGGTTCAGCTGCGTAAAAAATTTGGACGAGTTTCAGCCGAACGATTTTTATCTGGAAATGGTATTATTAACATTTATCAAGCCATACAGCAAATTAATCATCAACCATTAACTGAGATCACTCCAGATATCATTGTCAACAAAGCACTAACAAACAGTTGTGATTTATGTTTGCAAACCTTAAATTACTTTTGTACATTTATGGGAAGATTTGGCGGTAATTTGGCATTAACGCTAAATACTCAAGGGGGAGTATATATTGCCGGTGGTATTGTTCCTCGTTTTATTGAATTTTTTAAAGCTTCGCCGTTTAGAGCTGCTTTTGAATATAAAGGGCGAATGTCTACGCTGGTCAAAAAAATTCCTGTATATGTGATTACACATGAAGATCCAGGGCTATTTGGTGCAGGTGTTTATTTACAAAATAGCCTTCTAAATATTGATTAAAGGTTTTATTTTATGATGTGGTGTTATATTTATCGTAGTCCAAAAAAAGAAAATTGTTATTTGTATATGAAAAATGAAAATGATTTTTCTGGTATACCTGAAAGAATACTCTCAATTTTTGGTTCTCCGATATTTGTTATGAAAGTATTATTAGATGGAAAAAGACGTTTTGTAGTTGGAACATCCGAAGAAATCGAAGAAAAGATTAAAACGGATGGGTTTTTCTTACAAATGTTAAAAGAAGATGATTTTAAAGCATGATTGAGCCATTTTGGAAAGGTAAGACATTAGATCAACTTAGCGATGACGAATGGGAGCAGCTATGTGATGGTTGTGGTCAATGTTGTCTGAACAAATTAATGGATGAGGACACTGACGAAATCTTATACACTAATGTAGCTTGCAATTTGCTCGACGCCAACACATGCCAATGTAAACATTACGTTAATCGATTCAAATATGAACCCGATTGTATTAAGCTCACTCGAGAAAATTTACTTACTATTGAATGGCTACCTTTGAGTTGTTCTTATCGATATTTCCAAAAAAATGGGGATTTACCTGAATGGCATCCACTAATAGTGGGCAACAAAAAACTGATGCATGAATTAAAAATATCGGTTAAAAATCGAATTGTATATGAAAAAGATGTGATTTGTTGGGAAGATCATATCATTTAAAAAAAGGAGCAACAGCTCCTTTTTAAATCATCTAAAGAATGATCCACAGTGCACCAAAAATTTTGGTGGCAAAATAGTTCATAAACATAAGCACGACAGCCACAATTGCAAACGTAACATCGATCATGCCTATAGGAGGAATAAAACGACGAATTGGTGCCATTAATGGCTCTGTTAATTGGTAAAGAATTTCGTCAGGTACAGATTGCCCACGACTAATCCAACTCAAAACCGCTCTGAATAGCAATAACCAAAATAACAGGTAACCCATAGCATGCAAAATTGCGACCAAAGCAAACCATAAATAATCAACATTAAATGGTAAATTTATGGGGATAAAACTAAAAATAAACAAAATTTTAATTAAGGCAACTAAATACAAAAGTAGCCACGTTGCATAATCAAATTTTCCTACTGAAGGAATAAATCGGCGCAATGGCCCGATAATAGGTTGAGTAACTTTTACAATAAATTGAGTGATTGGATTATGAAAATTAACTCTGACTTGCTGCATCCACAAACGTAAAATTAAAACATACAGACAAAACGTTATAACCGTTTTGCCAAGAAAGTAGATCAATTCCATTGAAAACTCCTTAAATAAAAGTCATTGAGCCAATATATCATAAATACTTTCGCTCGCCAAAGATTGCCGTTCCAATACGAACCATTGTGCTACCAGCTAAAATCGCCGCTTTCATGTCTCCGCTCATTCCCATAGATAATGTATCAACATAAGGAATATCAATTTTTAATTGTTGTAAAAGCGCCGTCATTTTTGAAAAAATAGTGACTTGTTTATCGAAATCATCTTCGATTTCAGGGATAGCCATTAAACCACGTAAACAAAGGTTAGGTAATGTAATAATCTGGTGAGCTAAATCGAACACTTCTTCTGGTTTTACGCCGGATTTAGTGGCTTCTTGACTTATATTAACCTGAATAAGTACATTTAATTTAGCCATATTGGCAGGGCGCTGATCACTTAAGCGCTGAGCGATCTTGAAACGATCAATTGTATGCATCCAATCAAAGTGTTCTGCAACCAACTTGCTTTTATTCGACTGCAAAGGTCCAATAAAATGCCAAATAAGGGGACAATTTGGCATCGCTTTTTGAAAATAATTTATTTTTTCTACACCTTCTTGTACATAATTTTCACCAAATGCGAGCTGTCCTGCGTCTATCGCTTCTGTAATCAATGTAACTGGTTTGGTCTTACTTACCGCAATAAGTTCAATTGTTTTGGGATCTCGACCGCAATTTGAAGCTATTTTCTCAATATCTTTTTTTATAGCCATTAAATTGTCATGTACTGTATTCATGTTTATACCTAATTATCATTAGTATGTCTAAATTAATATTACATTCTTTATTATCGCTTAGTGTAACCCAAAAAGCATCCGATTTGCACCTATCTAGTGGCGAAGTGCCTTGTATGCGCATTAATGGACAACTGCAATTTTTGTCTGTTTCTCAACTATCAGCACAAGTTTTGGAAATAGAATTATTTAAATTACTCAATGATTCCCAGAAAAATCGATTACAACAAAATGGTCAAATTGATATCGCTTATCATCCCGCAGAAATAGGGCGATTTCGAGTAAATATATTTTATCAAATGCGAGGTATTTCAGCTGTCTTTCGTGTCATCAATCACCAAATTCCAAGTTTACAAGAAATTAATGCTCCCAAAATTCTACCTGAATTAACACGAACTCAAAGCGGGATTATTTTAGTTACCGGTGCAACTGGTAGCGGTAAATCAACAACGCTGGCGTCATTGATACAATATATCAATATGACAGCAACTAAACATATTATTGCTTTAGAAGATCCGATAGAATTTATTTATCAAAATAATAAATCGCTTATTCAACAACGCGAGATTTCTGAATTTGGCTCGGCAATTGATAGTATTTTAAGACAAGATCCCGATATTATCATGCTTGGCGAATTACGGCATAAACAATCTATTCAAGCTGCGTTAACCGCTGCTGAGACAGGACATCTAGTCTTTGCAACTTTACATACAAGCTCTGCAATTAAAAGTATCAACCGAATTATTGATGTCTTTGAAAATCATTCACATAATTTTATACGAGCACAATTATCGACAAGTTTAAAAGCGATTATTACCCAAAAATTAGTCACAAATAACCGGCAGCGTAAAGCGTTATTTGAAGTTTTGATTAATACGCCTGCGGTAAGCAACCTTATCAACGAAGGTAAAACTAAACAAATACTTTCATTAATGCAGACGGGTCAACAATATGGTATGCAAATAATGCAAAATGATGATTTGTAATGATCAGTAATACAATAAAATTATCATTATATTAAAATAAAAAATGATTGGATAAAATTTAAAGTTTTCTAAAAAAATAAATTATACTAGTGTTAAAAAATTCAAATGAAAAAGGGGTAAATAATGGAACAACGCATTGGTTTAATTGGTTTAGGTAATATGGGTAATGCTATCTTACAAGGTATTTTATCAAGTAAAATTGTATCAGGTAATCAAATCAATATTTATGATACCCATCCAGAAAAAGGGATTTCACTTAATCAATCTTATGGAATTAATAATTTAGATTCAGCCAGAAATGTAGCAAAAGAATCGGATATGGTAATTGTGGCTGTTAAACCCAATGCTATTATTGATGTTTTAAATGATATCCAAAAAGAGTTAAAAAAAAGTACTATTGTTATTTCTATTGCAGCAGGGGTTAGTATAAAAACGATTGCAAAATATGTGGGATATGAACAAAAAATTATAAGAGTCATGCCAAATACACCTGCCTTAGTCAATGCAGCGATGTGTTCAATCACGCCAAATACAGAAGTCACAGAAGAAGAATTAGCTACGGTTCAAACATTATTTAATTGTATTGGTGAAACTGAAATTGTACCTGAATATTTAATCGATGCTGTAGTCGGCGCAAGCGGATCCTCTCCTGCGTTTGTATTTATGTTTATTGAAGCTTTAGCTGATGGGGCAGTAAAAGGCGGTTTATCCAGAAAACAAGCCTATAAATTTGCTGCCCAAACAGTAATGGGATCTGCGAAGATGTTACTTGAAACGGGTAAGCATCCTGGTGAATTAAAAGATATGGTATGTTCACCAGCCGGTACGACCATTGAAGGCGTGCAAATGCTTGAAGAAAAGGGATTCAGAGCGGCGGTTATTGATGCTGTTGAAGCAACAATAAATAAGTCTCAAAGCATGAGTGAAAAATAACTTAGTCTCAAAATTTACATTTGGCAAAACTCTAAAATTAATTAAAACAAAAAAATTAAATTAATTTAACTAATGAATGCAAGTTAGGTTTTGCCTATTAAATAAATTTGTAAAACTTTACAAACAACACTTGCATTAACAATTAATATATGAGTTAATAGTTTACAGCATATAACGTGCAGATTTATTTAGTGACATCTTGATTTAAGCAGTTTGTAGTTTACTTTCTATTTACATTAGTATTAGTTCTCTTCAGCTTTCACGTTTCAGTGTTTATAAGTAGTCCAAGTTTTATGTTTTTTTTAAATTAGCCTTGTTGGCTTAAATTATTTTATAGGAAGATTATTATGTCTAAGAAAACTGGTCAAGTTAAGTGGTTCAACGAAAGTAAAGGTTATGGTTTCATTTCTCCTGCTGATGGTAGTAAAGATGTATTTGTACATTTTTCTGCAATCTCTGGTGAAGGTTTTAAAACTTTAGGTGAAGGTCAACAGGTTGAATTTTCAATTCAAGACAGTGAACGTGGCCCAGCTGCAGCAGATGTTGTTGTAATGTAATTCTGCACCCATCTTTATATTTTATCAGCATATTATAAATATGCTGATAATTTCCTACATCCTATAAAATATTTTATTTGCTTTTCCAAAATCTCTAATGTATTATTTTTTGCGATATTAGATGTGATAAATATACTAATATTATCAAAAAGATATTTTTTAAATCGAAAGGAAAAGTAAATAATGAAAAAAATACTAGTTTCAGCTGTACTTTTAAGTCTATCTTCAGCTGCGATGGCTGATTTATCTGATAGTTGTAAAACTTATTTTGAAAAAGTGGATAAATTAGTTGAATCTTTACCTAAAGATGCAGCAACAAAACAGCAAACTGATATGATGAAACAAAATTTAGAAGCAGGTAAAAAACAAGTTGCTGCTATGTCTTCAAGTGATCAAGAAACAGGTTGTAAACAAGGCTTAGATGCACTTAAACAATTAGAATCTCTTTATCCTGCTTTAAAATAAATTAATAAATTCTTGATGAAAAATCTATTTCTGATTTAAGCGTCGGAATTTCCATGGGGCTATTGGATTTTTATCTTTCCATAGTCCCTTTCTATTTTGTTTAGCTTGCGATTCAAGGGCTATTAATTGTTTATTTTTAGCCACACCTTTATAGCGATATACCCAAGCATATCCACTTGCAACCATTTTCTGATTGATATTAATGCCATTATAAAAAACGGTTCCTAATGTTCTGTTATAAATATCTTTGTTACTTTCTTTAATATAAACAGATTTTCCTGCGATGAGTGAAGCTAGGTATTTTCTAGATGCATTACCGTAGGCTTGTTTGCTTTCTGGTGCATCGATATCAACTAAACGGATTCGGATTTTTTGTTTCACAGGGGTTAATACATCAATTGTGTCACCATCTATTACTTTAACGACTTTTCCACTGAAATTAGCATAGGCAACGGTATTGAAAAAACAAGATAAAATAAAAAAAACAACAAAACGATTAAGTAAACTCATGATTAATAAAGACTATAAAAAAATTGCCACATTATACCTTGAATAGCAAAAAATACGAATGAAAAATCATTAACCTAAAGAAATTTGTATTCAATAGTTAATTTTTTAAGACAATAAAAACGGGCGAGAATATATTATTATACAAGGGATAAATGTATCATCAGAAACTGCTTGGATAATCGATATTCAAGGTAGCCTTACCGAATAATGTGTAAGGCTAGTTAAAATCAAAAAAATTAAAATTCGCTGGTATCTTTGAATAACCCAACTTTAAGATCGGTAGCTTCGTAAATCAATTTACCATCTACATAAACTTCGCCATCACCGATTCCCATAATTAACTTGCGGTTAATCACACGTTTAAAATGGATTTTATAGGTAACTTTTTTGTTTTTAGGTAATATTTGACCTTTTAATTTTAATTCTCCAACCCCAAGAGCTCGACCTTTACCCTTACCGCCAATCCAGCCAAGGTAAAATCCGACTAATTGCCATAAAGCATCAAGCCCAAGACAACCAGGCATGACAGGATCATTTTTAAAATGACATTTGAAAAACCACAAATCTGGATTGATATCAAGTTCCGCTTCCACATAACCTTTATTAAAGTTTCCACCTTCTTCATTCATTTCGATAACACGGTCCATCATAAGCATTAAATCTGATGGTAAAGGCGGTCCGTCATGACCAAAAAGTTCACTATTTCCTGATTTAATCAGATCTGCTTTATCGTACGAAGATTTACGTTCAAATGTCATAAAAAAACCTTTTATTTTCTGTCATTACTTACATGATTATAAAAATAATTATTCAATAAAATATTATGAATAACCAATACTGTAAAATCCTTTGCCGCTTACTAAAATGTTACATCTTAACCAAATTCGGCTTTCAAGTTTATTGGGTATTACTATTTTTTGCAATATCTTTGCCATTTTGCAAACCAACCATCTTGTTTTTTATCTTGTAATAGCATAGTTTGCATACGTGCATAAATAAGCTTATAAAGACTAATTGCATTATCATCTTTATAAGGAATTCCTGTTAATAAATAAAGTGCATCAGCAATATGTTCAACAGTCCAAATAGAAAACTTTTCTTGAGCTATTGCTTCAATCACATTATCACTCAAGCACAAATGGCGTTGATTAGATGCGGGAATAATAACGCCTTGCTGACCGGTTAACCCCTGATGCTGACAAACAGTAAAAAAACCTTCAATTTTTTCGTTGATACCACCAATTGATTGTACATGACCAAACTGATCTACCGATCCGGTAACAGCTAATTGTTGATCGATAGGCTGACCTGAAAGCGCACTAATAATTGCACATAACCCAGCAAGCGATGCGCTGTCTCCGTCAATTTCATTATAAGATTGTTCAAATACTAAAGAGGTTGAAAAAGGTAATTGATGATTAATAGCAAATTCTGACATAATAAAAGCCTGCATGATCATCATACCTTTAGAATGAATATTTCCTGCAAGTTCAGTTTTGCGCTCGATATCAATTAACTCACCGTCTCCAAAATGAACAAGGCAACTTAAACGCGTTGGCTCACCAATCGCTAAAGGATAGCCAGGATAT
The DNA here is from genome assembly GCA_946477995.1 of uncultured Gilliamella sp. Classification (GTDB taxonomy): domain Bacteria; phylum Pseudomonadota; class Gammaproteobacteria; order Enterobacterales; family Orbaceae; genus Gilliamella. Next base: position 23,994 of record CAMLAI010000010.1, read on the forward strand.
TCAACAACAGATAAACCATTAATTTGACCAACAACCTGATCTTGAGTATTAATCATGATCTGTTTATTAAAAAACTCTTCATGAAATCGTTTTTTAAGATAATCTTCACGCCATAATTTATTTTTAGTCGATGAAGCCACTGATAACTCATCAATAACCTCATTTTTGGCATAATAACTAGCGTTAACTAATAAACCATGAACCCAATCAATCGCAAGGGGAAGATAAAACTGATCGCCTGTAAAACGCACCGCTTCTTGATATATTTTGTTAAAGGCGGATGGAGCAATACTTGGCAAATGAAATTTATCAGCAATAAATTGTAAATAATCTAGCCACGTAGTGAGCTTGTCAGATGAGGTAATCTGCAATTCATTTTCAAATTCAGCATAGATAGACGTATTATAAAATTCTGGATCAAAATCCTGTAATTCAGCTAAACTTAGCCGATCACCAACCAATATAATTCTTAAATCCAGTGGCATTGAAGGAATAGATAACGGCAATGGATGCGACTCATCAGCTGAAAACCAGTCGAATTCCTGTTTAAATACCATCTGCTTTAATTTAATCAATAAAGTAGGTTGGCTTAATAAAGATCGTAAACCTAAAATTAAAACCCCACCATTAGCCTGATGCACTAAACCTGGATCGAGTTTAATTGGGCTATTTTCTGGTTGTCGAACACAACCAAATAATTTCTCGCCATCAACATAACTTGATGCTAAACAATCATCTAAAATGGCAAAGTTATCCTGCTTGCTTTTGGCCTTAGTCAAAGTGACTTTATTATCATTAATAAAATAGCTGTAACCCAACGTTGAAGAGGAAGCATGTAATTTAACTGCTTGTTTTAACAAATCAAAAAATAGTTCACTTTCTGACGCTTTCAGTAACATAAAACGAGGGTGATAACTTGCTCTTTTACTCGGGCATAACATGGATAATGCAGACGCAATCCGAGGTTGCCAAGAAAGAATATTGTTTGACTTTTCTATCACAGATTTAGTTTCTGCTTTACTAGGGTTACCAAGCGCACTAATCTGAGACAAATCAGGTTGGATTTGATGTATTTTAAGTTGTGAGATAGCCAAAATTATTATCTTTGTTGTTAGCGAATTTAATCCTTAAATTATAACAAGTATCGATTATAACGCCAAGATCATACCAAAATCTTTATGCTAACAAATAAAAAAATTACAGAAAGATTTTTCAAAATCAGGTAAACTGTAAAGTATCTTACAGTAAATATTCTTCATTACTATCGTTACCAATAATAAATATGCTCAAACTCAAAAATAATCATATCAAAGATACCCAATCCTCACAAATTGTAAGCTGGGGACACTGGTTTACATTATTTAATATTTTTGTTGTTATATCTTTGGGTAGCCAATATTTAATCATTGCAGACTGGCCAAGAACATTTATGGGGCGATTTTATGCAATCATTAGTGCAATTGGGCATTTTAGCTTTTTAACGTTTATAACCTACCTCATATTACTTTTTCCATTAAGCTTTTTTATTCACTCAGCGCGTTGGCATCGAATATTAGCAACCATAATTGCCACATTAGGAATCGCCTTACTTTTAGTTGATATTGATATCTTCTCGCATTTTAGAATGCACTTAAATTTATCCATATGGCAGTTATTTACAGCGCAAAACGCCACTTTTTTAAGTAGTGCGTTTATAATCATTCCATTTATTTTATTAATTGAAATATTATTTGCATTATGGAGTTGGAAAAAATTACGCAGCTTAAATAAGCGTAAACGTTATGCAAAACCAGTCGTGGTTATATTTATTCTTTGTTTTGTCTTTTCGCATCTGATTCATATTTGGGCCGACGCAAATTTTTATCGCCCAATAACCATGCAACGTTCAAGCTTACCATTATCCTATCCATTGACCGCAAGACATTTCCTTGAACGATATGGATTTATGCCAGAAAATGATTACCGAACTCGGGTCAGCCAAGAAGGTAATCCTTTTGCTATTGCTATAGAATATCCTCTTGCACGGCTGAGTTATGATGAAAAACAAGCAACCCAAAATATACTAATGATAGTTATTGACGGATGGAATAGTCGTTTATTAAACGACAACATGCCATGGTTAAATGAATTTGCGAAAGAAAACCTTAAATTTACGGATCATTACTCTGCAAGTAACCAAACAAATATTAATAAATTTTCATTATTTTATGGACTCGATCCCAACTATTACAACAGCATATTAGCGGGTCATAAACCTTCAGTACTATTTGATGCTATTAATTATCGTCATTACAACTTAGGGATGTTTTCGTACGATGGATTTGATGAACCATTGTATCGATATGCATTGCTATCCAATTTTTCAATACCGCCGGCAAAAAAAATGACTAATAAACAGGTTACTGATAATTGGATGGCGTGGCATGATGAACAAAATAAATTAGAAAATCATGCACCACTATTTTCACTGGTACAATACTCACTCGGCGTAAAACATAAAAATATACCGCTAAAAGAACTTGAAACAGAAGCAAGAAAATTAGATCAATATCTTGAATCATTAATAGCGTATTTGAGACTAACCAATACCTACGAAAACACCGTAATTGTCATTACCGGAACCAATGACATCACTATAAAAGAAGCGAAAAAAACAGCGATACGTAATGACGACATTAATTACAGTCGAGAATCACTTAATGTGCCACTGATTATCTCATGGCCAAATAAAGAACCCACTCAAATCAGCCGACTAACATCGCAAACTGATATTATGCGCACCTTAATGCAAGATGTGCTTTATGTTAACACCTCACCACATTTATATAATCAAGGTGAAAACTTATTCAACAGCAAGTCACGGCAATGGATAGTGGCGGGGAACGAAAAAGAAATCGCTGCACTATACAATGATAAAACAATTGTTTTAGATGGATTTGGACGATCTAAAATTTACGATATCAATAATACACTACAAAAAGAAGAAAAAATAAGTCTTCCTATATTTTTACAAATTGTCACGGCAAACCGTCGATTTATGGTGGTGTCTAATTAAAATTTATTTACTTTATATAGGTAAGAATTGAGACTTGAATTTAATTTTGTTGAGTTTCATAAAAGTAATCTTGGTTATAAAAAGAATAAACCATTTTTCGGTTAGCATAATATACATTTTGTCAATGTTTTCTATACACATAGGGATAAACTATTCAACCTGTATTATTAAATATCTATCCCTTGTCTTTTGAAAATACTTCCCATCAACATTTATCAACAAAATATTTCATCACCCGATTATCGTTAGATAGCTCGGGATGAAATGAGCAGACTAAAATATTATCTTGTTCTGCCATTACACAGTGATCATCAATAAATGCCAGTTGTTTTACTGGGTTACCTGCATGGATGATATAAGGAGCACGGATAAAGATGGCTGGAATGTGCTTGCCAATTGACGCTATATCTAAAAAGGTTTCAAAACTTGCTACTTGCCGACCAAACCCGTTGCGTTCAACGGTAATATCCATTAATTCAAGAAGTTCAACTTCATGATGAGTGGTTGTCATACCACAAAGAACTAAGCCGGCACAGGTGCCTAAAATACCTTTGCCTTGACGGGCAAATTCTTTAATGGGGTCAAATAGTCCATTTTGTTTAATTAGTCGGCTAATTGCGGTAGATTCCCCGCCTGGAATAATTAAACCATCTAACCCCGCTAAATGGTCAGGTTTTTTTACTGTCACCGCAATCACATTTTCGATACTCAGCAACATGGTTATATGTTCACTAACTGCGCCTTGTAAGTTAAGCACGCCAATTTTTTTTAACCGTAAGGGTTTGAGTGATTGCATCGTTACCATCCTCGTTCTTGCATTCTTTCGGATTCAGACAATTTACTGATCTCAATGCCTTTCATTGCCTCACCTAATCCTTTAGATAGTTCTGCTAAGCGTGGATAATCGTCATAGTATGTCGTTGCCTGCACAATCGCTTTTGCAAATTTTTCAGGATGTTGTGATTTAAAAATACCCGAGCCAACAAAAACGCCGTCTGCGCCAAGTTGCATCATCAAGGCTGCATCGGCTGGGGTTGCAATGCCTCCGGCAGCAAAGTTAACAACAGGTAATTTACCCAACTGTTTGATTTGTATGACGAGTTCATAAGGCGCACCGATTTCTTTTGCCAATGTCATTAGTTCGTCTTTAGATTTACTGTTTACCAATCGAATTTGTTCGTTCACTCTGCGCATATGGCGTACTGCTTCAACGATATTACCTGTTCCCGGTTCCCCTTTTGTGCGTAGCATGGATGCCCCTTCACCTATACGACGTAGTGCTTCGCCTAAATCACGACAACCACAAACAAAAGGTACGGTAAATTCATCTTTGAGTAAATGGTACTGTTCATCGGCAGGTGTTAATACTTCGCTTTCATCAATATAATCAACGCCCATTGATTCTAAAATACGGGCTTCAACAATATGACCAATACGCGCTTTTGCCATGACAGGAATTGTAACCGCATTCATCACAGCTTCAACAATAGTTGGATCTGCCATTCGGGCAACACCACCAGCAGCACGAATATCTGAAGGAACCCGTTCTAGTGCCATAACTGCGACAGCGCCAGCTTGTTCAGCGATTTTGGCTTGTTCTGCATTCACCACATCCATTATCACGCCACCTTTTTGCATTTGTGCCATACCCCGTTTTACGGTCTGTGTTCCGATAATTTTATTCATCACGTCTCCTGATTTAAATTAATTAATGCTTAGTTATGTATTATTTAAAATTAACGATAGGTAAGATACAGCCAATTGGACTATAATTAGGTCATCCAATTTTTTATGCGTTGTCTGGCAAGGTTTAAAATGTTGAGTAATCGATAACATGTGGAATCATCAGAAATTAAATGCCTATCAAGGCGCACTTTTTAATAAAGTAAGTCAACTAATTGAATATTATATTGAGCAAGGCATATTGATTGCTGGCGAACGATTACCATCAGAACGTGAACTTGCTAACATTTTAAACATCAATCGAACAACGGTGGTTCGTGCTTTGGATAATCTCTCTGAACGAGGACTTTTAATCCGCAGGCAAGGAAGTGGAACATTTGTTAATGATAAAAAATGGGGTGTTCAGGCGTATACTTCAATAAATTGGCGGTTACCAGCACGTTTTTATCAAAATAAACAATCTCGTTATCAACAAAAAGTCGAACTGATACGACGTCAGCAATCTAACATCATCGATCTTGCTAATGGGGACTTACCCACAATTTGGATGCCCAAATTGTTATTACCCAATATCAGCTCAGATGAGCTTATCATGCATGAAAAAAATAGTGACCAATTACAGTTAGGTTTGCCAGCACTAAAAACGCAAATAGCCAATTACATGCAACAACGTTTTGCTATGTCGGTAGAGACATCTCAAATACTCATTACATCAGGTACACAGCAATCACTATTTTTAATTACTCAGGGATTACTTAAATCAGGCGATGCAATTGCTATCGAATCGCCTTCTTATTTTTACTCTTTGCCACTTTTCCAAGCAGCAGGGTTACGCTTATATGGGATTGAGTGCGATAATGAAGGTATTACCTTAGACAGTTTAAGTAAAGTCGTTAGTCAGCAACCCATAAAATGGCTGTTTCTCAATCCTATCTTTCAAAATCCATTAGGTTTTGTGATGAGTGATAAACGCAAAAAAGCAATATTAGCATTTTGTCGTTCGCAATGTATTGGTATCGTTGAAGATGATGCTTATAGTGGTTTAGCATTTAATTCTCAATTATCCATTTCACCCATTAAAAAGTTTGACCATCATAATCAAGTTATCTATTTAGGATCGCTTTCTAAATATATTGGTCGAAATATACGGGTGGGTTGGATGATAGCACCTCGTAATATTATTGAAAATCTAGCGAATATTCGTCAACATATCGATTCTGGGTTGAGTATTTTGCCGCAATTATTAGCAGAAGAATATCTAAAAAATCATTATTTCACTCATCAACACTTTTTGAGTGAACAGCTCAATTTTAAAGCGAATCAATTAATGGTATGGCTCAATAATTATTTTGATGACACAATAAATTATCAAAAACCTTTAGGTGGTTTTCATTTATATGCCCAATTACCTGTTAAATCATCACAACAAGAAATCGCTATTTTAAATCAATTGCTTGCTCAAAATATTATCGTATCACAAGGAAGTGATTATGGTGATAAATTAGGGTGGATACGTTTAAGCTATGGACATTTCAATCAGAATTTGGTTTGATCTTAAAAAATTACTATTATTTTTATGTTATGCAATATTCAACAAAACGCTCAATATCAACAAAAAAACTTTTATTTATTGCCGGTACAGGCTGGCTGTTTGATGCGATGGATGTCGGATTACTGTCGTTTATACTCGCCGCCTTAAAACAAGATTGGGGATTAAGTCCTGAACAACTTAGCTTAATTGGCAGTATCAATTCTATTGGTATGGCGATAGGTGCCTTTCTGTTTGGAATCTATGCGGATAAAAAAGGCCGTAAATCGGCATTTTTATTTACTTTATTAATGTTTAGTATTGCCAGCGGATTAAGTGCTTTTGCTTGGGGACTGGCAAGTCTACTTATTTTACGTTTTTTTATAGGTATGGGATTAGGCGGTGAATTACCGGTTGCTTCTACTTTAGTAAGCGAAAGTGTCGAGCCTGAACACCGAGGACGAATTGTCGTATTACTTGAAAGTTTTTGGGCTGTCGGTTGGATTTTAGCTGCTTTAATCGCTTATTTTCTTATTCCTATTCCGGCAATAGGTTGGCGAGGAGCGATGATTATTTGCGCTATCCCTGCGTTTTATGCGCTTTACTTACGTTTTAACTTACCCGATTCATCGGCTTTTAATAGTTTGAATGCAAACTCTAAAAATGATTCGGTAATTAAAAAAGTTAATTCATTACTCACTTCAGAGTTTCGCCGTTCGACCATCATGTTATGGATAGTATGGTTTTGTGTGGTTTTTTCATATTATGGCATGTTTTTATGGTTACCGAGTGTCATGATGATAAAAGGATTTTCCATGATAAAAAGCTTTCAATATATTTTAATTATGACATTTGCTCAGTTACCGGGGTATTTTTCGGTTGCTTGGTTGATCGAACGAGTAGGGCGTAAATGGGTGCTAATCACCTATTTATTAGGTACATTAATTAGTGCCTATTTATTTGGTGAGGCTAAATCTGTTAATCATTTACTCGTGTATGGTGCATTTTTATCATTTTTCAATTTAGGTGCTTGGGGTGCTATGTACGCTTATACTCCAGAGCAGTATCCTACCAATATTCGTGCAACAGGTTCAGGTATTGCTGCTTCGGTTGGACGAATAGGGGGAATATTAGGCCCTCTCATGGTTGGTTTTTTAATGGCTAAAGATATTCGTTTAAGTATGATTTTTGGGATATTTAGCTTATCTATTTTAATAGCAATAATGGCTATTGTCCTATTAGGTAAAGAAACAAAGCAAACACCATTAACCTAACTGTTTCCTAAAATGTGAGTTGTATAAATTCAGCGTTGACCTATACTAGTAAAGTCATCCGGTCGCTTCGTGTAATAAATAAATGATAAACATGAAGCGATAACACTGAATTTAACTTTAACGGTGATACCGTTGCTCAAATCTTTTCGTTCTTTATTAATTAATCTTTAGTCATGAATGAGTTTTATACCATTTAAACGTTTTCATTCAAAATGATGAGTATTGCAGTTATCAACATTATCGATTTAACTAATCATTAGGAGGTCATTTTGTATCTTTCAGCAAAAGCTTTCCATTATCTGGGTATTATTGCAACCATTGCTTCACTGGGTATGTACATTTCTTACATTCCACAAATCATTGATAATTTACAGGGTATGAAATCGAATCCTACTCAGCCATTAGCGGCAGCAATCAACTGTTCCTTATGGGTCAGTTATGGTCTTTTACGTGAAAAAAAGGATTGGCCTATTGCGATAGCGAATTCACCGGGGGTGATTTTTGGTCTTATCGCTTTTTTTACCGCCTTATAATTGTCAATGAAAGCGGAAGTATTTGCTTCTGATCATTTATCTGAAGTCTTTTTTCGTCTATTTAATCCGTCTTAATTTAGCCTAATTTTAACAATTTAATACTTGATTTTTTCTTTAAAATAATATCATTTTTGAGGTCGTTTATTATTTAATCTGAATTATAAATTATTAATAATTAATAAGATAAAGAGTTATCAACAGGTTTGTTAAATACTTATCAAATAGTACAGTGCATAATTTTGATGTTACTCACAGCATCAATAATTATGTTTAAAAGTTTCCGCCTGTTCGATTATTCGTGTACCTATTTGAAAAGGGTATTTGAGTTTATTTGTCTTAAAATCTGCTAAGATAAATGTATGGCAAAGTTAATCGTTATCATTTAATAAGTAATTATAACAATATGATTTATTTTAATTTCATAGAATATTATTAAGGAAAGAGATGAAAAAAGTGATTTCTGTTTTGATGATATGTATGCCAACATTTTCGCTGGCATCAAATTGTGACGCTATTTGTGCCGATATTGCTGAAAAAATTGAAAATAATGGTGTAAAAACGTCTGACTATATATTAAAAATTTCACCCACCGATATTGCCGATCAAGTTGAAGGTAAAATTGTTGGATCCTGTGATGCTGGACAGAAAAAAATTATTTATCTTCGGTTAAATCATGTCTCAGCGGAATTTTTAGATTTATCATCAGAACATCATTCAGGGGTCATTGAATGTACAAAAAGAAGGTGATTTAAAGCAAAGTACAGAAAACAAAATTGAATGAACAGCGTGAATAATTGAAGAAGGATAAAGTTATGTTATTCGGTGATTTAAGCAGGTCATTTTTCTAGTCAGAAGTGAGTAATATCTCTTCTATCATGAAAATAGAAGAGATAATCATTACATTATAATAAATTAGTATAATTTTGATGAGTTACATCGTTCCAAACACTTGATTGTACTTGTCCAATATGTTTTTGTTGTAAAAGTAGCATCGCTAAACGAGATTGACCAATTCCACCCCCTATAGTTTGAAGTAGATCACCATCCACTAAAGCTTTATGCCACGCATATTGTAAACGATCTTCATCATTGGTTGCTTTTAATTGGCGCTTCAACGCTTCTGGATTAACTCGAATTCCCATAGACGAAATTTCAAACGCACTATTTAAAATTGGATTCCAAACTAAAATATCGCCATTTAAACCTTTTGAACCCATTTCATTATCGCTACTCCAATCATCATAGTCGGGTGCACGTACATCGTGTTTTTCATTGTTAGACAAATCACCCCCTATACCGATCAGGAACACAGCGCCAAGCTCTTTTGTGATGGCATTTTCACGTTCTTTAGGTGATAAATCAGGATAACGTTTTAATAATTGCTCACTATCGATAAATGTGATCGATTCGGGTAAAAATCGTGATAGATGATATTTATCGGATACTGCACTTTCAGTCGCTTTGATGGCGGCATAGATCTTTTCGACAGTTTGCTTTAAATACCCTAAATTACGATCTTCTGGTCGCATTACTTTTTCCCAATCCCATTGGTCAACATAAACAGAGTGAATAGGGGAGAGTTGATCTTCGTCGGGGCGTAATGCTTTCATATTCGTATACACACCTTCGCCGACAGGAAAATGATGCATACTTAATATTTTTCGTTTCCATTTTGCCAGTGAGTGAACGACTTCAAATTGTGATTGAGGAATAGCTTTAACTTTAACTTGAACGGCTTTTTCAGTTCCCGATAAATTGTCTTGTATCCCATCACCTACTTGACTTAATATGGGGGCTTGCACTTCAATAAGCGATAAGTTTTTTGCTAATTGTTCAGCAAAAAATTGTTTTACAAAACTGATACGTTGTTGTTGTTCTTTAAATGATATCGTCATGTTTACTCTTCAATTATTAGTTAATCCAGATAGCTAAATTAAACTAGAAAATAAAAATATGCAAGTTAGAACATATCGGCACTTTTTCAAAAATACTAAGCAAAATAGTTAACGAGTTTACTTTGGACTTTTCATCAATGATAGGAGCCGATATTAAATGTAAAAACTAAAAATTAAAACGCCTAATAAGACAAGATATTAGGCAATATTTTAATAACACCAGTAAAAAATAAATGGGTTAATTATTGATTAATATAGGTGGTAATAATATTCGCTAAATTTGGTTTTTGCCATTTTGCGGTCAGCACAAAATTAGGCA
>CAMLAI010000011.1 GCA_946477995.1 uncultured Gilliamella sp.
GCATGGTACTTTGTGCAAGTGGTAAAGATGATAGTGAAGGCGTTTACTTATTGTCAACTGATAGTGGAGCAAAACCGGGTATGCGAATTTCGTAATTAATTGTTTTCTTTTTTTACATCTTAACAAGTTAAAACGCTTGTTAAGATGTTTAATTTTTTTAACGTGTTTTGTTGTAAAAGTTTTAAGACTTTTGATTTTCAGCCGCATTGCCAGAATAAGGTAAAATGCTATCTTTTAATGTAAATGAAAAATCTTTTGTGCTAATTTCTCCGATGATGTTGTCGCTATCATATAGCGCCATTAAAAAACCAGCCATTTGCTCTGCTGTGTGATATTGGCTGAAACTTTTATTATAGTCATATTCATTGACATTATTCGCTTTTTGACCGAATTCAGTTTGGGTTGCCGCAGGGGCTAAGACTTTAGCCGTTAATTTCGCTTTTGCTTGTCTTAATTCTTGCGCTAAACCTTCAGTAAAAGCATTAACATAGAATTTAGTCGCACAATAAGTGACAGCATTGGGTACAATTGTGTATCCACCTCGTGAAGAGATATTAATTATTTGTGTGCCAGATTGATGGTGATATTTATGCACATACAGCGTTGATAGAATTGTTAAGGCTTCGATATTTAAATGTAGCATAGATTGTATTTTATCTAAATCTTGATCTTTAACACTTCCGTAATGCCCAAAACCTGCATTATTTATCCATGTTTCAATATAATAGCTATCTAATTGTTTGAAGAGTGAAAAAACATTATCGGCTTGCGACAAATCACAAATTTTAATGATGATTTCCAAATTTGGATTTAATTCGGCAATTTTTTGTTTCAATGTTTCTAGTTGTGATTCTCTTCTTGCTATCAATATAAGGTTTTTATTTCGTTTAGCAAATTCAATTGCAGTGGCATAACCAATGCCTGAACTTGCGCCGGTAATTGCAGTGTATTTTTTAACATGATTGTTCATTTTTTTTCCTTTTAATTTCTTAATAAAGTAATTGTTATGTCGGTTTTTCCATAGACTATGGAGTAATTTTCTGTTTATTGGATTTCTATGCTTTAACTAATTGATTTTGAATAAAACACAGTTTATGTTGGTTAAGTTCACGCCAATCACCAACTTCAGGATATAAAGCTAGTTTTGATAGAACCAAATACCCTTTGCGCAAATTATTAAAATATAAAGGTGTTTACTTTTTACGTCATTATTTAGGATAACAAGCGATCTTCAATTTGTTGTATTATTCAGTTTTGAATCTATAACGTTATCTTCAATAGAAGTTTAATTGACAATACCTGTTTATCTCGTAGTAAATTTTATGTTTTCACACCCAAGATGATTTTGTTTTATTATCTTTATAAAATAAGGGATAATAAATATTATAAAAATTGATTTATTAACAACTGGGAGTTGATAATTTGGATCTATTAAAGTGTATGGAAGCATTTGTATTGACGGTGAAAACAGGATCGTTTGTGTCTACGTCAGTATCATTGAATACTTCACCGCAGATGGTGACTAAATACATTGCTTTTTTAGAAAAACACTTAGGATTAAAATTACTTAATCGAACAACACGCTCGCAACATCTTACCGTGTTTGGCAAACAGTATTATCAACGGTGTTTGTTAATTCTTGCAGAAATAAAAGAGACGAAGATATTAGCCCAACAATTTATTGAAGAGCCAAAAGGTCGATTAAGGATTAGTGCACCTGTCAGTTATGGACACTATAATTTAATTCCGGTCATTAGCCGTTTTATGAAACGCTATCCTAAATTAAACATTGATATTCAATTAAGTGATCGCTATGTTGATATAGTAAAAGAGGATTATGATATTGTGTTTCGTATCGGTCAATTAAATGATTCTGGTCTGATCGGACGCAAACTTAAACCTTTTCAACTTATATTTGCCGCTTCGCCGAGTTATTTGATGCAAAATGGTGTACCAGCTGTTCCTGACGATTTAAAAAATCATCAGTGTCTAATTTATCAATATGTGAATCGAAATAAAAATGATTATGTTTGGCCATTTACGATGAATGGCAAAGCCGTCAATCTTTCTATTTCTGGTTCATTACAATCAAATGATACTTCAGCATTAGCGATTGCCGCTATTGAAGGTTTGGGGATAACGATGTTACCCGAACCGATGCTGAATGAGGCGATAAAACAAGATAAATTATTACCGATATTACAAAATTATTTACCTCCCGCTCGGGAAGTCCATATGCTTTATACTGCTGACAGGCAACCGCTAGCTATAATGAAAATGTTTATTGAATTCGTGGTTGATACGATGTCATGAAAATCATCAAATGATGTTATGATCAGACTTGATTTAAGATAACTGCTATAAGGCAATAAAAAAGGCGATAAAATCGCCTAAAGTCAAACAGTTATACTTAAAGATTATTGTATTGTTGCTAAGGTACTGACTTCATTACCAAGCATATTATTTAGATAGACTAAATCGTCTGCGGTTAATGTACCAACAGCATATTTAAGTTGTAGTAAATTTATTAGATAGTTATATTTAGCATCTGATAAATTTCGTTTAGAGCTATAAAGTTGAGTGGTCGCATTCAATACATCGACAATAGTTCTAGTCCCTACTTGATAACCTGAATTTGTCGCTTCTAATGAGCTTTCTGCTGAAACAACCGCTTGTTGATAAGCTTTAATCGCACTAATTGACGAAGAAATATTGTTATAAGAAGAACGGACTTGATTGATTACACTGCGATTAGTACTTTCAAGCTTTTCACTCGAACTAACGTAGTTGTGTTGAGCTTGCTCAACTTTAGATTGCGTAGCGCCACCTGAGAAGATAGGTAAATTTAAACTTAATCCAACATAATTATTACCCGAATAAGATTTTCCTCTATGACCCCCATTAGTTGCAAAATTATCCCCATATCTATCGGTTTTATTTAGATTTGTTGATGCATCTAAACTTGCTGTCGGTAGGTGTCCTGCTTGTGATAATTTGATTTGATCACGAGCTATTTCTTGGTTTAATTTCATTGTTAATAAATTAAGATTAGACACTTCAGATTGTTTTAACAACGAATTAATTGAAATTGGCGCTTCGGTTTTAAACATTTTGGTATTAATGGTTGCTAAATTTGAATAGAATCGACCACTGACCTGACGTAAGTTTTCGATAGCGTTATTCAAATCGTTCAATGCATTAACTTGTTGAGCAAGCGTAAGGTCATAATTTGCTTGCGCATTTTGCACATCGGTAATTGCTACCAAACCAACTTGATGTTGTTGTTTGGTTTGTTGTAATTGACGACCAATTGCTTTTTTCTGTGCATCGATAAAGTTTAATGCCTCAAGTGCTTTAAGTACATTAAAATACGCAACTGAGGTATTTAATATAAGCGTTTGTCCTTGATATTGATAAGCTATATCAGCAATACTAGCTTGCTTTTTAGTGATATCTAAAGCTTTCCAATTAGAATAATTAAAAATACTTTGTGATAAGCTTACTTGATAAAGGTTCCCACTTTTGGATTTTACACCACTGGTATCACGACGCCCATGAGTTACACCATAAGAAGCACTTAAACCAATTTGTGGTAATAAGCTTGCTCGTGATCCAGAAATTGCTGAATATGCCTTTTCTTTTTCAGCTAATGAACTGCTTAAATCAGGATTCGTTTCCTTAGCTTGTTCATAAACCTGAACCAAATTTTCGGCAAATACAGAGTGGCTTAGCGCTAAGCCGATTAGAAAGGTTAAAGTTTTTTTCATCAATTTTCTCTTTAAAACATTCAAATATAATAGTATTTTTAATTTGCATAATTTTAACAGATAAATAGGATATAGTAAGCATAGTTTGTTAACTATTCGCACTTTTTATTAAAATTAAGACTAAAATTGAGAGTTTCTATGAAAATTAATAATGATCCTGTTGTGTTTAACAAGAAAGATGTGTTTAATTTGACTAAACGCGTTTTGTATAAAGGCTTTTTTTCTTTAATTGAATACCGTTTTCAATACCGTAAATTTGACGGCACCAAAAGCGATGTCGTAACGCGAGAAATTCTGGAGCGGGGACATGCTGTCGTGTTATTAGCTTACGATGTTAAACTTGATAACGTAGTCATGATAGAACAGATTCGTATTGCTGCTATCGAAACTCAGGATAGTCCGTGGTTATTAGAACTTATTGCTGGCATGATGGATCATGAAAATGAATCTTATGAAGAGGTTGCAAGGCGAGAAGCGATGGAAGAGGCAGGTATAACAATTGGACGTTGTAAACCGATTGTAAGTTATTTGGCATCACCGGGGGGATTAACGGAAAAACTTCATATATTAGTTGGTGAAGTAGATTCCTCAACTGCTATGGGAATTCATGGATTGGCAGAAGAAAACGAAGATATTAAAGTACATGTAATTAGCCGCAAGCAAGCTTATCAGTGGGTTCAAGAAGGCGTGATTAATAATGCGGCATCAATTATTGCGCTTCAATGGTTACAGCTCAACTATAAATCATTAAAAGATGAATGGATATAATCAATGGCAATGATCACATTTAAGTTTTTCTTTCATAAAAATGTGATCCATTTTACACTTTATAAATCTACTTGAATTTATAATAAAAAATATTTAGTCTAGCCAGCTTTGCTATCCTTATTTTGGGGATTTGATTATCTCTAATCGTGTATTTTGATAAAATGTTGAGGTCAATTTTGGAGTCATTTTTAACGCTTCCAATCATAAATAGAAATTACAGTAATATTTTACATATTACCGATACACATCTTTTTGCTAATGACCAGAGTAAATTATTAGGTATTGATTCAAATGCTAGTTTTCGAACAGTGATAAGAGAAATAGAAAATAGAAAAAGCCCGTTTGACTTAATAGTGGCAACAGGTGATTTTGTTCAAGATGGATCAAAACAAGCTTATCGTCTTTTTGCCGAGCAAATACAGAAATTTAATCTACCTTGTGTTTGGTTAGCAGGCAACCATGACAATTATCATGATATGCATGAAATTTTTGCTGACTATCAACTCGCTGAAAATAAAATTGTTCTTCTAGGAGATAAATGGCTTTTAGTGTTGCTTAATAGTCAGGTTGTGGATCAAGCCTATGGTTTTTTACCCCAGTCAGAACTTGAGTTTTTGCAATGCACATTAACAAGTCATGATGATCGTTATGCTTTTGTGTTTTTGCATCATCATGCTATTGAGTCAGGTTGTCACTGGTTAGATCAACACATATTAAAAAACAAACATGAATTAGAAGAAATTATTAAGCATCAACCCAATATAAAAGGCGTAGCTTGGGGACATATTCATCAAAGTCTGGAATATATTTGGCACGGCTGCAAAGCGTTTTCTACACCTTCCACTTGCGTACAATTTATGCCAAAATCTTATGATTTTAAATTATCCTATGAAGCACCAGGATGGCGAGAAATCAAGCTTTCAATAGATGGAACAATTCAATCCAAGGTTCATCGTATTGCTGACAATTGTTTTCAACCAGATATGTCACAAAATGGCTATTGAATTAGATCCGATTATAACATTAGTTTTAAAAAATTAGTTTTTTATAGCAACGGCGCAAAAAAATAAAAAAGTCGTTCAATAACACGTTGCCAAATTGGGCGTTTTTTCCATTCATCGATATTTACGATATCTGAGTTAAATAAGTATTTATGTAAAAGCTGAGATAACGATTTAGCAAATTCAGCATCATCAATAACTGTAGTGATTTCAAAATTGAGCCATAAACTACGCATGTCTAAATTTACGGTACCCACTAAACTAAGTTGATTATCAATTAACACACTTTTGGTATGTAATAAATTATCATTAAATTGATAAAGTTTGACACCACCTTCTAGTAATTCAGAGAAAAATGCTCGACTAGCCCATTTGACCATAAGTGAATCATTTTTTTTCGGAACGATAATAATCACTTCAACACCTCGCTGAGCAGCTGTCACAACAGCGTGTAATATATCATCGCTAGGCACTAAATAAGGGGTAGTAAAAATAATTTGTTCTTGCGCTGAGTATATTGCGGTTAACAGCACTTGATGAATCATATTTTCAGTATAACCCGGTCCTGAAGCAATTAATTGCATTATGTGTTTTTTCTCTTCGGGCGGTTCGGCAAACTCAGTAATTTGCGGTAATGCTAAGTATTTCCCCGTTTCAAGCTCCCAATCACTTGCATAAATTGCACCCATTAACGTTGTCACTGGCCCATTCATTCTTACCATGATATCTACCCATTCGCCAATGTGTTTATTTTGTTTAAAATAGCGAGGATCCACGATATTCATACTGCCAGTATAAGAAATATAATTATCAATAATGGCAACTTTGCGATGTTGACGTAGGTCAAGACGTCGGAACATAAAACGTAACAAATTTACTTTTAAGGCTTCGATAATTGTAATGCCTGCGTCACGCATTCTTTTACTTGCTTTGGTTCTGATAAAATGGCGACTACCTGCGGAATCAACCATTAAACGACAGGTTACGCCTCGTTTGGTTGCGGCAATCAATGCATTCTCAACATCATCCGCTCTACCGCCTTCGTTCCAGATATAAAAAACCATTTCAATATTGGATGTTGCATGATTGATATCATCGATTAAACGATCGAATATCTCATCTGTTTCGCTAAGTAACTCTATATGGTTACCATTAATACCATCGAGGCCGGTTTGGTGCTTACAAAGTTGAAAAATCGGTTTACTGACTTGACTAACATTACGGGTAAAAATATCAGGAAAATCTTCAAGTCGATTAATAAATTTAGCAATTGTAGGACGCATTTGTTGCGCACGTTTTACACGTTGTTGACCTAAATGGGCTTCCCCTATGGCAAAGTAAAGTATGATTCCAACAATTGGTAAAATATAGATTATTAACATCCATGCAATAACGTAGGTTGTCGGCCTGCGTTTGAAAACAATACGCAATGAGGTTGCTACAATAAGCAACCAATAAGTTAGAAAGATCAGCGAACTAATTAGAGTATGGAATGAGTATAATTGCATATTGCTCAACTATTGTTAAGATTTAATTTGCTAATCGGGTCTTTGTCGCAATCGAAGTTTTGAAATATTTCTGGTAAAGGTTTTGGATTATTATGCTTATCGACAGACACATAGGTAAATACCGCATCAGTAATACAAAAACGCTGTGTTGTATCATCAGTATCAATTAATTTTTTGATCCAAACTTCAATAGCGATAGTCATTGATGTTCTTCCTGTTTTTATACAACGAGCATAGCAGCAAACTACATCGCCAACCATAGCGGGTTTATGAAAAGTAATGCTACTGGCATTAACAGTCACGACTCTGTTTTTAGCAATCTCTTTTGATAAAATACCACCTGCAAGATCCATTTGAGACATGATCCAACCACCAAATATGTGTCCATGTGGGTTGGTGTCTGAAGGCATAGCAAGCGTTCTGAGTACTAGTTGTCCCTTGGGATTGTCAGTTGTTTGTTTCATCACTAAAATTACTCCTACCTATGCTATTTATTTACTTTCTAAATCTTTATTAAGATTTTTATAGATATAAATACCAGAAATTAAGGATAATAACAATGATGCAATGGGTAAAATAAAAACCTTAAATTTCCAAAAAAAGTTATCAGACATATAATAAGTTGCAATCAAACTGAACGTTCCACAAAGTATAAAAAAGACTATCCATATTAAATTCAGTTTATTCCAAATAATGTCATCTAATTGTAACTCTTTGCCTAACATTTTTTGAATTAAGTTTTTCTTAAATATAGATTGACTGATTAATAGAACAGATGCAAATAAAAAATTAATAATTGTTACTTTCCATTTTATGAATATCGCTTCTTTTGTGGCGAGCGTAATACCACCAAAAATCATCACCATCAAAAAGGAAATTAATTCTACTTTATCAATTTTTTTGTATAAAATCATTCCAATAACAAGTGATACACATGATGCAATCATTAATGCTTGAACACCAACAAAAATATCATACATTGTCAAAAAGACAAAAAAGACAACAAGTGGGACAAAGTTTAAAAGCTGTTTCATTTTAATTACTAACCTAACAGAAGAATTACGATAATTTGAAAAGTAAAAAAAGCCTATAAAATAGGCTTATTTTTTGGTATGAAGTTCTGGGTGTTTTTTGCAATTACCGGAATCACAATGACCATAAAGATACAAACTATGGAAAGTTAATTTTACGCCATATTGTTCTGCAATTTCTTTTTGTCGGGTATTAATAATTTCATCACGAAATTCAAATACTTCACCACAATCTAAACAAATTAGATGATCATGATGTTGTTGTGTTGCAAGTTCAAATACGGCTTTACCACCCTCAAAATTGTGTCGGGTTACGATACCTGCGTCATCAAATTGGTTTAAAACTCGATAAACTGTTGCAAGTCCAATTTCTTCTCCCATATCAAGAAGTTTTTTATAGAGATCTTCTACAGTAATATGTTGGCATGAAGGATCACGTAGTAACTCTAAAATTTTTAAACGAGGTAATGTAACTTTTAAACCAGCACTTTTCAGCGCTGCATTATTATCTCTATCATGATTTGTCATATTACATCCCAATATAGTTGATATAAATTAATGATTATAAAATATGATGAACGAAAAATACATTAAATCATTAAAATAGATTAAATATTCATTTCTGTTTTTACTTGTTCAACCCAAGTAGAAATGCGTTCTTCTGTTAATTCTGGTTGACGATCTTCGTCAATTGCCAAACCAACAAAATGTGTATCATCAACTAAACCTTTAGATGCTTCAAAGTTATAACCTTCAGTTGGCCAATGCCCAACAATTTTGGCGCCTTTCGGTTCGATAATATCGCGTATTGTTCCCATTGCACTGCAGAAGAATTCTGAATAGTCTTCTTGATCTCCGCAGCCAAAAATAGCAACAGTTTTTCCGTTAAAATCGATTTGCTCTAAATTAGGAAAGAAGTCTTCCCAATCTGCTTGTGGATCACCATAATACCAAGTTGGAATACCGAAAATAAGGTAAGCATATTGTTCGATATGCTCTTTGGTGGCTTCTCGAATATCTAAAAGATCGGCTTTATCGTTACCCAAAATGAGTTGGATTTGTTTGGCAACATTTTCTGTATTGCCTGTATCACTTCCAAAAAAAATACCAACTTGTTTCATTTTTTTACCTTTACAATTATTACGATATTAATTTAGCTAATGAGTATATCATTGTCACTTATTATCAGCAATAATTCTCAATTACAATACCTATAAGATATTATTTACTACACAATTGATTAATCTTGGATTAGAATTGAGGCTATTTTTAATATTAACTTAAGTTGTGGAATTTGTTTATGAACTTGCATGAATATCAATCCAAATATCTTTTCAAGCAATACAACTTACCCGTACCAGAAGGGTTTGTATGTAACTCAATGGATGAAGTACAAGATACTTTAGCTGAATTAGCATCTAAGTCTGATTCAGGTGCTTGGGTTGCTAAATGTCAAGTTCATGCAGGGGGCAGAGGAAAGGCTGGTGGTGTAATTTGTACTAATGATCTTAATCAAATTAAACTTTTTGCTGAAAAATGGCTAGGTCAGCATCTTGTCACTTATCAAACCACATCAGAAGGTCAACTTGTTAATCAAATCTTAATTGAAAAAGCTTCCAATATACAGAAAGAACTTTATTTAGGGGCAGTAATAGATCGTAGTATTCAACGTGTGGTCATCATGGCTTCAACTGAAGGCGGCGTTGATATTGAAAGTGTCGCTGAAAAATCACCACATTTAATACATAAAATTGCACTTGATCCTTTAACCGGTCCTTGTGCTTTTCAAGGTAGAGAACTTGCCTTTAAATTAGGGTTAACGGGTAAACTTATTAACCAATTTGCCAAACTATTTGTTAATTTTGCGCAGTTTTTCTTAAAAAATGATGTGTCATTAGCAGAAGTCAATCCTTTGGTTATTACCGATGCCGATGAATTCGTTTGCTTAGATGCTAAAGCCGTTTTAGATGATAACGCAATGTTTAGACACCCTGACTTAACTATTTTAAGAGATACCACACAAGAAGATAAACGTGAATCTATTGCCGCCAAACAAGGGATTAGTTATGTTTCGTTAGATGGCAATATCGGTTGTATGGTTAATGGGGCAGGTTTGGCAATGGCAACCATGGATATGATCAAACTTTATGGTGGAAAACCGGCCAATTTTCTCGATGTAGGCGGCGGTACAACCAAAGAGCGAGTCGCTGAAGCGTTCAAATTGATTTTATCAGATAAAAATGTCAAAGCGATATTGGTCAATATTTTTGGTGGTATTGTTCGATGTGATCTAATTGCCGATGGTATTATCAGCGCTATTAAAGAAATTGGGCTAACTGTTCCTGTTGTTGTTCGTCTTGAAGGTAATAATGCTCTGCTTGCCAGAGAAATTTTAATTGAAAGCCAATTAAATGTTATTACAGCCGAAAGTTTGACTGATGCTGCACAAAAAATTGTTGCGGTCGCATAATAATAGGAAGAGTGGGGAACAATAATTATGTCAATTTTAATCAATAACGCAACGAAAGTCATTTGTCAGGGATTTACGGGTAGCCAAGGTACCTTTCATTCACAACAAGCGATTGAATATGGAACTCAATTGGTTGGTGGGGTTACACCCGGTAAAGGGGGAACAACTCATCTCGGATTGCCGGTTTTTAATACTGTCAAAGAAGCTGTTGAAGCGACGGGGGCAACGGCAAGTGTGATTTATGTTCCTGCGGCATTTGGTAAAGATTCGATACTCGAAGCAATTGAAGCAGGTATTAAATTAATTGTTTGTATCACTGAAGGTATTCCTACTTTGGATATGCTTATTGTCAAAGAAAAGCTAAAACAGAGTGATACAATTATGATTGGTCCTAATTGTCCGGGTATTATTGTGCCTGATGAATGTAAAATTGGCATTATGCCTGCGCATATTCATCTAGCTGGTGATATCGGTATTGTGTCTCGATCAGGGACTTTGACTTATGAAGCAGTCAAACAAACTACTGATATTGGACTAGGTCAATCTGTTTGTATTGGTATTGGTGGTGATCCCATTCCAGGCAGTGATTTTATTTCTATTTTAGCATTACTTGAGCAAGATCCGAAGACTAAAGCAATTGTGATGATTGGCGAAATTGGTGGTAGTGCGGAAGAAGAAGCTGCTGAATACATTAAAAAACATGTTAGCAAACCAGTTATAGCCTATATTGCCGGTATGTCGGCACCAGCCGGCAAACGCATGGGGCATGCAGGAGCAATTATCTCGGGTAATAAAGGCACTGCTGAAGAAAAGGTAAAAGCATTAACTGCTGCTGGTGTAGTTGTAGTTAGTAGTCTTGCTGAAATTGGTAATGCGGTAAAAAAAGCGGTTTAAACAGTGTTTTTTTTGACATTAATCAATTTTTATTCTTTAAATATTGATGTACAATATTGCGATATATCTTTATACACTTTGTGGGCATATTAAAGGAACAGGGAGCAATTATGTTAGATATAGTAGAACTATCGCGTCTCCAGTTTGCACTCACGGCAATGTATCATTTTATTTTTGTACCATTAACGCTAGGTTTAGCGTTTATGCTAGCAATTATGGAAACGGTATATGTTGTTAGTGGTAAGCAAGTCTGGAAAGATATGACTAAATTCTGGGGAAAACTGTTTGCTATTAACTTCGCTGTTGGTGTAGCAACAGGTTTAACAATGGAATTTCAGTTTGGTACTAACTGGTCTTATTATTCGCATTACGTCGGCGATATTTTTGGGGCACCATTGGCAATAGAAGGGTTAATGGCCTTTTTTCTAGAATCAACAATGGTAGGGTTATTCTTTTTTGGTTGGGATAGATTAAGTCGCGGTAAACATCTTCTTGTGACATGGTGCGTTGCATTCGGGTCGAATTTTTCTGCACTATGGATTCTCGTTGCTAACGGTTGGATGCAGTTCCCAATCGGTTCAGATTTCAATCCAATCAACTCTCGCATGGAAATGGCGAGTTTTTATGATCTGATCACCAACTCTGTTGCACAATACAAATTTGTGCACACTGTCGCAGCGGGTTATCTAACAGGTGCGATTTTTGTCTTAAGTATCAGTTCTTATTACTTACTTAAAAAACGTGATAGCGAATTTGCTAAACGCTCTTTTGCCGTAGCAGCTATGTTTGGTTTCATTGTATCTATTGTTGTCGCGATTATGGGGGATGAAGCCGGTCACGAAATGACAACCGTTCAGCCAGCTAAACTTGCTGCTATCGAAGCCGAATGGGAAACTCAATCCGCCCCTGCATCATTTAATGTTATTGCTTTTCCTTCTCAAAAAGATAAAGAAAATTTATTTGCGATTGAAATACCTTATGCAATGGGCATTATGACAACACGTTCATTGGATAAGCAAGTAACAGGGTTAAAAGACATTTTAGCCACTAACGAAATGCGAATTCGTAACGGTATTTTAGCTTATACAAATCTTGAAAAAATCCAACAAGGAAATCAAGATCCCGAGGTGCTTAAATTGTTTGAAAATAACAAAGCTGATTTAGGTTATGGTTATTTAGTCAAACGTTTTACTGATCGAGATAATTTAACGATTCCGGAAGCGACGGAAGCGCACATTAAAGCTGCCACAGAAGATTCTATTCCTACTGTTTGGCCACTATTCTGGTCATTTAGAATCATGGTTGGTCTTGGTGTATTAATGATCTTAGGAACTGGTCTTGCATTATGGACTACTTATAAAAATAAAATTGGTGAAAAACGTTGGCTTCACCGTTTATTATTAGTGTTCTTACCTTTTCCATGGATAGCATGTGAATGTGGTTGGTTTGTTGCTGAATACGGTCGACAACCATGGGCAATTCAAGATATTTTACCAACAGGTGTGGCTAATTCGTCGTTAACTCCAGGTGAAGTATTATTTACTATGATACTAATTTGTGGACTTTATACTCTGTTCTTAGTTGCTGAAATGTTCTTAATGTTTAAATTTGCACGTCTTGGACCAAGTTCTTTGGGGACAGGCAAATATCATTACGAAAAAACGCAACCAACTACAGAATAGGACAAAGGGAGTAAACACAATGATTGATTACGAAATTCTACGAGCTATTTGGTGGTTGCTAATTAGTGTTATCTTGATTGGTTTTGTTATCACTGATGGTTTTGATATGGGGGTTGGTATTTTACTCCCTTTCATAGGTAAAACAGATACTGAACGCCGAATTATGATAAATGCTATTGCGCCTCATTGGGATGGTAATCAGGTTTGGCTAATTACGGCTGGAGCTGGGATTTTTGCTGCATGGCCATTTGCTTATGCTGTGTCGTTTTCGGGCTTTTACATCGCAATGATTTTGGTTCTATGTGCATTATTTTTTAGACCAATAGGCTTTGATTATCGCAGTAAACTTGAAAATTCAAAATGGCGTGGTTTATGGGATATTGCAATCTTTATTGGTAGCTTTGTTCCTGCTCTTGTTTTTGGGGTGGCTTTTGGTAATTTATTAGAAGGCGTTCCATTTAGATTTGATAATTCTTATCGTGTCTTCTATGATGGAAACTTCTTTGGTTTGCTTAATCCGTTTGCTTTATTAACCGGTGTGGTGAGTTTGATGTTGTTTGTTGCTCATGGCGGCACTTGGTTGCAAATGAAGACCTCTGGTGAATTATATTTAAGAGCCCGAAAAGCAACTCAAATATCTTGCTTAATTTTAGTCATTACATTTATTTTAGCGGGTATTTGGGTCATGTTTGGTATGCATGGTTATGAAGTGGTCAGCACGATAGATCATAGTGTCACGTCACAGCCATTAAATAAAGTGGTATCCACCGAATCAACATGGCTTAGAAATTATATGAATTATCCAATTTTATGGATTGTTCCTGTACTCGGTGTTGTTTTACCTTTACTCAACATTGTTTGTTCTGGGTTAAATAAAAATGCTTTATCATTTATTTTATCAACGTTAACTATTGCGTGTGTGTTATTAACTTATGGCATAGCAACGTTCCCATTCATTATACCATCAAGCATTATGCCTAATGCGAGTTTAACAATGTGGGATTCAACATCAAGCCAGTTAACACTTAATATTATGTTCTTTGTAGTAGTGATATTTTTACCCATTATCCTTTTCTATACTACTTGGTCATATATTAAAATGTTCGGACGACTTGATAAAAATCATATCGAAAATAACAAACATTCACTTTATTAAGGTATAATTATGTATTACTTTTTATGGTTTATCGGTCTTATTGCAGCTTGTATGCTTGCCGTTGTTACAGGACTTTGGGTTGAACAAACAAACAGCGAAAAAGAACCCAAAAATAACAATTAATAAGCATCTCTATATTTTTAAAGGTGACAATCGTCACCTTTTTCATTCATCGTTAATTTAAATCATTAATATGTTACAAATGATAATTGTTTTCATTTGAGTAATTCTATATCATAGTGCAGCATATTTAAGATTTAGATATAATAAAACATATTGCTTTTAAAATATGTAAATACAAATATGAAAGAATTTAATTGGAGTGCCAGAGTTTATTATGAAGATACTGATGCTGGTGGTGTCGTATATCATGCCAGGTATCTTGCTTTTTATGAGCGAGCGAGAACAGAATTGCTAAGACAACTTGGAATCAGTCAACATAAGCTATTACAAGAAAGTATTGCTTTTGTTGTTAAAAAGATGGATATTAGCTATCACTTCCCCGCTCGTTTGGATGACCTGTTAACTATTAATAGTAAAGTTGATCAAATTCGCAAGGCATCTATAATTTTTAAGCAAACTATTATTAATGAGAACAATCAAGTGATTAGCAGTGCTGATGTTATTATTGCTTGTGTTGATATCACTAAAATGAAGCCATGTGGGCTTCCAAAGTCACTAGTTTTGGAGTTTATATAAGTGGAAAATCTGAATATTGTTAATCTGTTCTTACAAGCAGGTCTTTTAGTGCAATGTGTTATGTTGTTATTATTGATGTTTTCAATTATGTCATGGGCGATTATTTTTCAGAGAACTAAGGTTTTAAGGCAAGCCAAAAAGCAAATTGAACAATTTGATAATCGTTTTTGGGCAGCTGACGAGTTGAATGTTTTATTTGAGAAAGCAAAATCCAACAAAGATGAAATTACAGGTACAGAACATATTTTTTATTCAGGTTTTAAAGAATTTACCCGTCTATATCAAATCAATCCAAATATGCCAGAGGCCGCTTTAGACGGTGCATCTCGTTCTATGCGCCTTGCTATGAATCGAGAACTTGATAATCTTGAACAGCATATTCCTTTCTTAGGTACGGTAGGTTCTATTAGTCCTTATATTGGGTTATTTGGGACCGTTTGGGGAATCATGCATGCTTTCATTTCTCTTGGCGCAGCTAAACAAGCGACATTAAAACTTGTTGCGCCAGGTATAGCTGAAGCTTTAATTGCAACAGCAATTGGTTTATTTGCTGCAATTCCAGCGGTTATGGCATTTAATCGTTTATCGTTGAAAGTCAGCCGTATTGAGCAAAGTTATCTCAACTTTATTGATGAATTTTCAGCTATTTTACAGCGTCAAGCTGTGGCTGTCAGGAAATAAACTATGCGTAGAAGTTCACGTTTTTCAACTAAATCAGAGATTAACATTGTACCATTGCTTGATGTACTGTTAGTATTGGTACTTATTTTTATGGCAACAGCCCCCATTATTAGCCAAAGCGTTGAAGTCGATCTGCCTGAATCAACCGAATCTAAGACGGTTTCAGCTTCTGAAAATAAAACCATAATATTAGAAGTGGCAGATGTCGGGGTTTATACACTCAGAATCGATGGTGTGCCACAAGAAAGCTTACAGCAAGAACAGATCATTGCTGAAGTTAAGCAGTTATTAGCATTGAATGAAAAGGCAGTTTTTTTAGTCGGTGGAGCTAAAAATGTACCTTATGAAGAAATTATAAAAGCTTTAAACTTATTACAATCTGCAGGTGTTAAATCTGTTGGTTTAATGACACAACCAATGTAAACTAGAATAAAACACATTAAAATGTCAGCAATGTCTAAAAAATCAAATTCAAAATTCAGTTTAGCCATAATTTTATCAATCCTGTTTCATGTGCTATTGATAATTTTTTTATGTTATAAAGCTATACAAGATGATAGTGATAATTACGGTACGGTCAATGGTCAATCGATTGATGCAATTATGGTTGATCCATCTATTATATCTGAACAATATAAAAGGCAATCACAAAGTCAAAAAAATCAACAGCAATTAAGGCAACAGGTTGATGAGCAAATTACAAAACAGAATCAGTTGTTGCAGCAAAAGCAACTGGAACAGCAACAGTATTTAAAGGATTTAGAAAAAGAGCGTTTAAAACTTGCTGAAAAACTTAAACAAGAACAGCTTGAAGCTGAGAAAAAAGCAGCACAAGAAAAGCTAGAGGCTGAAAAGCGAGCCGCTGAGGAAAAAGCAGCACGAGAAAAGCAAGAAGCTGAAAAGCGAGCCGCCGAAGAAAAAGCAGCACGAGAAAAGCAAGAAGCTGAAAAGCGAGCAGCTGAAGAAAAAGCAGCACGAGAAAAGTTAGAAGCAGAAAAAAGAGCTGCTGCAGAAAAAGCAGCACGAGAAAAGCAAGAAGCAGAAAAAAAAGCTGCTGAAGAAAAAGCGGCACGCGAAAAAAAAGAAGCTGCTAAACGAGCTGCGCAACAAAAGGCAGCAAATGATAAAGCTGTTAATGATCTATTAGGTGAACTTACGACAGGTGGATCAAGCGCACCAGCAACAAGAAAGGGTGTTTCTAACGGCGAATTAGATAAATATAAATTTTTAGTTAAAACCGCTATAAGTAATAAATTTATTAATCCAAATCGACTTTATGTAGGACAGCGTTGCCAATTACAAATTCAAATCGCACCGGATGGTCTATTGTTGGACCATAAAGTGTTGAGCGGCGATGATGCATTATGCCGTGAAGCCGTTGCTGCTACATTGTTAGCCGTAATTCCGGAACCTTCTCAAATACTTTATCCTGAAGTTAAAAAGATGATAATCAACTTTGAACCATAGTAAATATGGATTTTCAATTGATTTTACAATGTGATGTGAATCTCGATTATCCATTCATTCAATAAATTGACAACATCTTTGTATAAAAGATGTTGAAAACCAATTTATCATCCCAATATATAACCTATTCATTCCAAATTAAGATATTTATGTAAGAGAAGGAGCAGAATATGACAACAATTGTCAGTGTCCGTCGAGAAGGGCAAGTTGTAATCGGTGGAGACGGTCAAGTCACACTAGGCGAACGTATTATTATGAAAGGAAATGCACGTAAAGTTCGTCGTCTTTATAATAACAAAGTGATTGCAGGTTTTGCTGGTGGTACTGCTGATGCTTTTACACTTTTTGAATTATTTGAGCGTAAATTAGAAATGCATCAAGGTCATTTGACGAAGGCCGCTGTTGAACTAGCTAAAGATTGGCGAACAGACAGAATGTTACGCAAATTAGAAGCTTTACTTGCTGTTGCTGATGAAAGTGCTTCACTAATTATTACTGGTACAGGGGATGTAATTCAACCAGAAGATGATTTAATTGCAATTGGTTCTGGTGGACCTTATGCTCAAGCTGCGGCAAGAGCTTTGCTGGATAATACTTCTTTATCTGCACATGATATTGTACAAAAATCATTATCGATTGCCGGCGATATTTGTGTGTATACCAATAATTTCCAAACGATTGAAGAACTTAATTATTAATTTAACTGATTTAAGAGAATTATATTATGTCTGAAATGACTCCTCGCGAAATTGTAAGCGAACTAAACCAACATATTATTGGACAAGATAAAGCTAAACGTTCCGTTGCAATAGCGTTACGTAATCGTTGGCGTCGTATGCAACTAGATGAAGCACTCCGTCACGAAGTCACCCCAAAAAATATATTAATGATTGGTCCAACTGGTGTTGGTAAAACAGAAATTGCAAGGCGCTTAGCGAAATTAGCTCATGCACCTTTTATCAAAGTTGAAGCGACGAAATTTACTGAAGTAGGTTACGTTGGTAAGGAAGTCGATTCCATTATTCGTGATTTGACGGATTCAGCGGTAAAAATGATTCGACAAGAAGCGATGGAAAGAAATCGTAATCGTGCTGAAGAACTAGCTGAAGAACGGATTTTAGATGTACTTGTCCCACCGGCTAAAGATGGCTGGGGACAAGTTGAAAACAATAATGATTCTACAGCAAGACAAGCATTTCGAAAAAAATTACGTGAAGGTACGCTTGACGAGAAAGAGATAGAGATTGAAGTTGCTGGCGTTAATATTGGTGTCGAAATTATGGCTCCTCCGGGTATGGAAGAGATGACTAATCAATTACAATCAATGTTTCAAAATCTAGGTGGACAAAAAACCAAACCACGTAAGATGAAAATTAAAGATGCATTTAAACAGTTGATTGAAGAAGAAGCTGCTAAATTGGTTAACCCTGACGATCTTAAACATGAAGCTATCGAAGCGGTGGAACAAAATGGGATCGTATTTATTGATGAAATTGATAAAGTCTGTAAACGAGGTAATTCGTCAGGTCCTGATGTTTCACGTGAAGGTGTACAGCGTGATCTATTACCACTTGTTGAAGGATGTACTGTTTCTACTAAACATGGTGCAGTAAAAACCGACCATATTTTATTTATTGCTTCGGGGGCTTTCCAAACAGCTAATCCATCTGATTTAATCCCTGAACTTCAAGGGCGTTTACCTATAAGGGTTGAATTACAGGCGTTAACAACTGAAGATTTTGAGCGAATTTTAACTGAGCCAAATGCCTCGCTTACAGTACAATACAAAGCATTAATGGCAACAGAAGGTGTCAATATCGAATTTACGCCTGATGGTATCCGTAAAATAGCTGAATCTGCTTGGCAGGTGAATGAACAAAATGAAAATATAGGCGCTCGTCGTTTGCATACCGTGTTAGAACGATTAATGGAAGAAGTTTCGTTTGATGCAAGTGAGTTAGGTGGTCAAACTATTACTATTGATGCTAAATATGTAGGCGATCACTTAGATAAACTGGTTGCTGATGAAGATTTAAGTAAATTTATTCTATAAATAAATGTTCTTTATCGAATAAAAAAGGTGAGTTAATCTCACCTTTTTTATTAACATCATTGATCGTCACAACAATCAATTTAACGTGCAGATCAAGCACTATTTTTTAAATAACTGACCTAAGATATCCGCCGCTTTTTGCTTCGATTTTGATTTAGAATCATCTTTTGAATTTCGATTTTCGAGTTTTTCTCGAAGTTTATCTAATCCTTGTTGTAGTTTATCATTAAGAACATCTTTAAAGACTTGGCTAATATCAATTTGATAATGAAGTTTTGTAAATTCACCATAAATTCGTAGTGGAATCGTTAATTGTTGTAATTTGGCAATGGTTTCACTTTTTCCATTCCAACCACCTAGCATTTTGACATTTAAATTGATATCGAGGTCTTTTTGAACTAGTCCTACTCTTCCCGAACCATTTATAATATCTAATGTTTCTGAATTAGCGGTTAATGTCGTGACATCCAAATTACCATTATTTATATTACCATTAGCAGAAATTTGATGAAACTCGGTGAATTTTTGTTGATTTTCGGTTGTCAGCACATCTTTACTATACTTCGCTGCCGCATTTTGAATGATATTTTGAATATTAATATTATCCAATCTAGCATTAGCTATGTTGATAGCAACGTTTCCTCGTAAACTGGATAACAAGTTAGCCGTGGAAATGGTGCTTGCTTCTAATTCTCCGTTTGCATTAAATACGCCTACTAAATCATTTGGTGTATTGATTTGATTAAAGAATTCATTTAAATCGATATTACTGATTTTACTGCTCAGTTTAATGAATGCATTCTTTTGTTTGCCGCTGGCAAAACCATTTGCCGTAATATGCCCTTTGGCAAAATCAAAATTCAAGTTATTAAACGTTGCAATACCATCATTATTACTGATATCAGCATGAACATTATCAAGTGTTATTTGATTAGCAATGATTTGCCCAATATTTAACTTAGCTTTCGCATTGAAACTATTTAGGAAATCAAGTTCATTATTAGTTTTTTGAACTGTCGATACAACAGGTGTCGTTTGCTGTGATGGACTACTTTCATTATCGCTAGGCTTCTCTTTGGCCGTAATAAACGGATCTAAATTTAATTTATCAGCATTGAGATCTAACGCTAAATAAGGCTTGTTAGCTAAATTGAGACTAACGTTGCCTGTAAATGTATTACCATTAACTGATAATAGAAGATCTTGCGTGTTCACGCTTTGCGGATTTTTTTGATAATGTAAAACAGTTTTCAAATTACCTTTTATTTCGCCACTAGGGATGCCGATACCTGTTAACGTATAATCAAATTTTTTCAGATCGATTGTCGCCTGTTCAGGGTATTGACTTAAATCAATATTGGCATTTGCAACATAAAATAAATCCTGTTGATTTTTATCAACATTTCCTTTGAAATCAACATTGAGATTTTTATCCGCTTTTTGTTCAACCGTTAAGTTAATGTTCCTAAAATTGATTAGCGTATCTTTTTGTTGTAGTACTAAAGTGCTATCTGCAACTTCAAATTTGTTCAATGTGAATTGCCAACTTGATTTGCTTTGCTCTTCATTCTTTTGCTTATCTTCATCAGGTTTATGAGGTATATTGTTGGCGTTTTTTTTATGTGCCATTTCACCTTTGCTATCATCGGTAATATTGATGACAGCCGACTTAACAAAAACATTTTTTACTACCAACTTTTTCGAAAAAAGTGGTAGCAGTTCAACATCTAGTCGCATATTGTCTGCGGTCAAAATAGGTTTTTGCGCACCGGTATCATTCAGTTTTACCGAATCGGTTAATATACTGACTTGTGGCCAAATATGCCAACGTAAATCACCCTCAATAGTTAATTCATAACCTGTTTTATCTCTTACTTTATCAGAAATAAATCCTCGGAAATTATTAGGATCGACAAAAACAATCAGTGAAATGATCCCAATAGCTATAATCAGAATTAAAATAAAAAGAGTAACCAATATTTTTTTTATCATATTAGTGTTCCTATAGTAAGGTTATATGCTGATTTAGTCTTTATCAATACGACTGGCTACAGCGCCATGTTGGTCTTTATATTTTGCATCTTGTCGACGATTGTAAGGTCTCGCCGCTCGCCCTGTTAAAGTCTCAAAACTTAGGGCTCCGATAGTCATCCCAGGTCTAAGTGCTAATGGGATTTTTCCAGAATTAAAAAACTCTAAGACAATTTGTCCTTGCCAACCTGGATCAATACGGTGTGCAGTTACATGCACCATAAGACCAAGTCTGGCTAATGAAGAACGTCCATCAAGCCAGCCAACTAAATCATCAGGAATCGTCACAGATTCAAGTGTAACGGCTAATGCAAGTTCTCCTGGATGAAGGTAAAAAACATGACCTTCAGATAGTACTATTTCATCACTCATTACACGTTCTAATACTGCGGAAACTTCTTCTTTGGGTCCACTTAAATCGATATAGGGAGTTGTATGTTCTCGGAAAGTCCGAAATTGATTACCTAACCTGACATCAACTGTTGCGCCATTTATTGAACTTGGTGCTGGTTGAGGGGTTATTTTTAATTTACCGTTTTGTAAATATGCTTCAATATCTCGATCGCATAATCTCATGAGTTATCCTTAATTGAGCCTCTATCCTGCTATTTTAACAGTTTCTTGTTATGCCGTCGATGTTCGTAAATTAAGGTTTAATTACCCATGCCCGACCATAATGATTGTAGTATCCAGCAAGTTTACCTGCGTCATTTCCAACGCCAAGATAAAGGTCAAAATGATGGCCTTTTATGGCGCCTCCAACATCGAGCGCAACCATTAGACGAGTTTCTCGTCTACCACTATATTGACCATCCTCATCGAGTAATGGTAAATCCATTAACACCACCGAACCAAGAGGGACAAGTAACTTATCTGATGCTACCGATGCATTAGCAACCAAAGGTACAGTTGCTGCTCCTTTGACATCAGCATTGTATTGGGGCTTAAAAAAGACAAAGGAACGGTTTTCGGTTAGCAAGGCTTTGAGCTGTTTTTCAGTTTTAGTTGTTGCCCAATCTCTAATTGCTTGTAACGATATCTTTTCTTTTTCAATTTCACCTTGTTCAATTAAAATTCTTCCAATGCTGGAATAGCCATGTCCATTTTTACCGCCATAGCTGAAAAAGACCAAAGGTTCACCGTCTTCAAAATCGATATAGGCACTACCTTGAACTTCCATAATGAAGTTTTCAATTAATGAATTACTATAAGCAATTTCAAGTCCTTTACCAGCTAAAGCGCCTTTATAAATCTGTTGTCGACTTGGTAATTGACCTTTGTAGTTAACCGGCATTTTATAAATAGGATATTTAAATTCTTTAGTAGGTTTATGTCTGGCTTTAATAATTGGGGTATAATAACCAGTTAAGTGCACGTTTCCAAATCCATCTTGACCTGCCATTTCGTAACTATTTAATCCTACTTTGTGAAATTCATTAGAAGCAAGCAAGCCATTAATCCAATCATCAACAGCTTTATAAATATGTTCATTTTGTTTGTATAATGCGGGCGATGCGGTTTTTATTTGTTCCACCTGCATGATGTAGTCTGTTATGTTTACAGGCGTATCTAAATTTGGATAGCTGATATTAAGTGATAAGGGTAATCGCCCGTCCGAGTATTGTTGACCCTGTTTAATGGGTTTATCTTGACAGCTGGTTAACAGCGAAAGTGTAAAAAAGGCAATAAAAACAATGAAAAGATAATGATTAAGTTTTTTTTTCATCTTATTAGTTATTATCAATAATAAACAGTATTGAATATGCTACACAATTATATTATAAGAAACTACTCATAATTATTAACGGACAATAAAAAGTTTTCATAAAAAATCAGCTTGCGATTTAGCAATATTGAATTTATAGTCCTATATTCCTTAAAAAAATCGAAAATTACGGAATAAAAGGTAATAATAGTGATGAGCAATACATCCTCAAACAATGACCTAAAACGAAACCTTTCTAATCGGCATATTCAGTTAATTGCAATCAGTGGTGCAATTGGTACAGGCTTATTTATGGGATCAGGAAAAACAATTAGCCTTGCTGGACCGTCGATCATCTTTGTTTACATGATTATTGGTTTTATCTTATTTTTTGTTATGCGAGCAATGGGTGAAATCTTGCTTTCCAACTTGAAATATAAATCGTTTAGTGATTTTGCCAATGATCTACTCGGCCCTTGGGCAGGGTTTTTTACTGGTTGGACTTATTGGTTTTGTTGGGTGGTAACAGGTATTGCTGATGTGGTTGCTATTGCCGGTTATGCACAGCATTGGTTTCCTGATTTGCAATCTTGGATCCCGATGTTATTAACCGTCGTTTTACTGTTAACACTTAATTTATTAACAGTAAAAATGTTTGGCGAAACCGAATTTTGGTTTTCAATGATTAAAATTATTGCGATTTTAGCTTTGATTGGTATTGGATTAGGATTAATTTTCACAGCATACCACTCAGATCAAACGAATACCACAGCTGCATTTTCGAATCTTTGGGATTATGGCGGATTTTTTCCTCATGGTTTTATGGGATTCTTTGCCGGTTTTCAGATAGCTATTTTTGCTTTTGTGGGAATTGAACTGGTTGGTACTACCGCCGCTGAAACAGTCGATCCAAATAAAAATTTACCTCGAGCCATTAATTCTGTGCCTGCACGTATTATCTTCTTTTACGTGTTTGCATTAATTATCATTATGAGTGTGACACCATGGTCATTTATTTCACCAAATAAGAGTCCATTTGTTGAGTTATTTACCCTAATTGGTTTACCAGCGGCAGCAAGCATTATTAATTTTGTGGTATTAACATCGGCTGCTTCGTCGGCTAATAGTGGTATCTATTCTACCAGCCGAATGTTATTTGGTTTGGCTAAAAAACAAGATGCACCAGAGCCTTTTGGAAAATTATCACGTCGTTCAGTTCCTGCCAATGGTTTGCTCTTTTCATGTACTTGTTTATTCGGTGGTGTAGTTCTGATTTATTTAGTTCCTAATGTGATGGAAGCTTTCACCATAGTAACGACGATTTCCGCCATATTATTTATGTTTATTTGGTCGATGATTTTAATATCGTATATGGCTTATCGACGTAAAAAAGTGAATTTGCACGAACAATCTCAATTTAAGATGCCAGGTGGTAATTTGATGTGCTTGGTTAGCTTGATGTTTTTTATATTTGTTATTGTCTTACTTACTTTTGAAAAAGATACTCGTCAAGCATTGATTGCAACACCAATTTGGTTTGTAATTTTAGGGATAAGCTATTTTATACGTTCGCTAAAACGTCAATAATTATTACTATAATGAGTAGGATGAATTCCTACTCATTGTCTGAAGATTAATCGGCTTTGTGGTGATCTTTTTCAGGCCAAATGATACTGGCAATAATACCGATAGCTAAAATGCCTAATACGATATAAAGGCTTGTTATAGGACTAATATCAATACCATGCCCAAATAAATGGTTACTTGCATTTAATGCTAATTTGATTGCTATAAAAAACAGTAAACAAATAACCGCTTTTCCTAAGTGAACTAAGTATTGTTTCATGGCTTCTAAAACAAAATACATGGTTCTGAGACCTAAAATTGCAAAAATCATGGCACTATAAACGATGAGTGGTTCTTGGCTAACCGCGATGACAGCAGGAACAGAATCAAAGGCAAACATCACATCGCTAAGTTCAATTACAGTAATACATAAAAAAAGCGGGGTTGCGTATAAAGCTCTTTTAGGTAATTTGCCAATTAAGTTACTGTTTTCTGGTTTTGCAAGTTCTTGATCTAACTGTTTAGAGGTTAATAAAAAATGATGCCCGACAATTTTAGGATAAGCGGGAAAAATACGTTTTGCTATTCGATAAGCGAAATGGTTTGAATAATCTTTTATTTCTTCATTTTCACCTTGATTTTTTAACATCATCAAACCGGTAAAAGCAACAATAACGGAAAAAACGAGTTCCATCCAAGGCCCTAAAGCTAATAAACCGGTCCCAATGATAACAAAAATAGCACGGAATATGATGGCGCCTATTACTCCCCAATAAAGCAAGCGATGACGATAATTTTCAGGTACAGAAAACCATGAAAAGATAGCCATAATCACAAATAAATTATCAACAGAGAGAGCCTTTTCAAGTACATAACCAGTGATAAATAAGCTCGCTATAGCACTACCATGATGAAGATATAGATAAAGAGTAAATCCTAAAGCTACAGCAATCCAAAATAGTGACCATAATATAGCATTTTTTAAATTTATGGGTTTATCGTTATGATGTGCATATAAATCAATAACAATAGCTGTTAATGCTAATACAATAAAAACGATGACCGTTTCAATTGGAAAGCCTAATGAGTTGTGAATCATAATTTATCGCCTAATATGTAGTTATGTCATGATCTTTTAATAACAAAATTTAACTATTTTTACAGAACATATATATAAAAGTAGTTGAGTATATATTGATAGCAATAACAAAAAAAGATATATTTGTTTTCAATATCCCTTCCCATTAATTAAAATAATTTTGAGCTGATTTTGATGAAAAATTTCAAAGTAGTAAGTTTTTTTATTATTTCTTTTTTTTCCGCTATATTGCAAGCTCAGTCAGTTGAGTCTTATGTATCTTCGTTACCCAAAGGTAGTGATATATCAATTTTAGTTCAATCTGTTGATGACAAACCAAGGACATTAGCTAAATATAAAAGCGATCAATTTAAACAGCCAGCCAGTACCCAAAAAGTGATCACTGCACTTGCAGCAGAACTTGAATTAGGAGCGGATTTTAGATTTGAAACTAAAATGTTAACTAATGGTTCAATTGCCAATAAACAATTAAATGGTGATTTGATTATTCAACTGAGTGGTGATCCAACTTTTACGCGTGGACAGTTAAAAAATATGCTGGCAAGTTTACGTGGGAAAGGGGTTGAAAAAATAACAGGAAAAGTCATTTTAGATACTTCTATATTTACCAGTCACGATAAAGCAGAGGGTTGGTCTTGGAATAATTTAACCGCTTGTTACAATGCACCACCGTCAGCTGCAATTATCGATGATAATTGTTTTTATGTGACAATCAAACCGGGTAAGGTCGGTGCTAAAGCCTCTATTTCTGTTTCCTCAAATATTCCTGTCACGGTGACAGGTAATGTTAAAACTATAGCTAAAAACAGTAAAGATCTGAATGATAAATACTGTGAGCTTGATGCCAGTTATACTGACAAAAATCGCTATCAATTATCCGGATGTATTGCGTCAGGTTCAGATAAAATAGCATTAAAATTTGCTGTACTTAATGGTGTGGATTATTTTTCAAATGTTTTGAAAAATGAGTTAAAACAACAGAAAATTTCGTTTAATGGTGCGATTTCAGCACGTAATGAGCCAATAAATAGCAAACTTTCATTATTAGTTTCAAGCCAGTCGGCACCGCTATCAGAATTGTTAACCGTAATGTTGAAAAAATCGAACAATCTGTACGCTGATGCTATCTTTAGAACAATTGGGGCTCATTACTTTAAAATTCCCGGTACATGGCGAAATAGTGGTGATGCGGTTAAACAAATTTTACTTAAAAAAGCTGGTATTGATCTCGAAAATTTGATGATTGTTGACGGTTCAGGTTTGTCTAGATTGAATCTTGTCAGTGCAGACAAAATGATGGAAATTCTGCAATATATTTCAGCTCATGATCGCGATCTCAAAATTATTGAAAAACTTCCTGTTGCAGGGAAGGATGGAACATTACAATATCGCAAAAGCTTTAATCAACCGCCTTTTATAGAAACCATACGAGCAAAAACGGGATATATACAAGGCAGCTATAATTTAGCTGGATTTATTGAGAAGTCAGATGGAAAAATTATCGCTTTTGTTCAGTTACTTTCGGGGTATCATCCTGAAAGAAGGGATGAGCCTAAAAATAGTGCAATAATGCGTTTCGAATCTGAATTTTATAAAAAATTTGTGATTGGTGAATAAAAAATGATATTGGCACCTAGAACAAAGGTGCCAAACCGTTAAACGCATTTATAGACTATCTGGTAAAAAACCACCGCTTTGATGTTTCCAAAGTTGAGCGTATAAACCATTTTTATCCAGTAATTCTTGATGTGTACCTTGTTCGATAATTTTTCCTTCATCCAAAACAACCAGTTTATCCATTGCGGCAATAGTTGATAAACGATGCGCTATAGCGATAACAGTTTTGCCTTCCATTAGTGAATATAAACTTTCTTGAATAGCTTGTTCAATTTCTGAATCTAATGCACTGGTTGCTTCATCAAGTAATAATATTGGTGCATTTTTTAAGATCACCCTAGCAATGGCAATGCGTTGCCTTTGACCACCCGATAGTTTTATACCTCGTTCACCAACATGAGCATCATAACCGGTTCTACCATTAGCATCGATTAATGTTTGAATAAATTTATCTGCATGGGCTTTTTTAGCCGCATCTATCATCTCTTGTTCAGTAGCTTGATTATTACCATAAAGTAAATTTTCCCGAACAGTTCGATGTAACAAGGACGTGTCTTGTGTAACCATACCAATTTGCGCCCGTAAGCTTTCTTGATTAATCTCGGTAATGTCTTGTCCGTCAATAAGAATTTTACCTTGTTGTAAGTCATAAAAACGTAATAACAGATTAATTAATGTTGATTTTCCGGCGCCAGAACGTCCAACTAACCCTATTTTTTGACCGGGCTTAATAGTTAAATTGAGATCATTAATTACCGAATTTCGAATCTTTTCATCGTAAGTGAAATAAATATTTTTAAACTCGATTTTTCCATCAGTCACATTTAGATTTTTGGCATTGGGTTTATCAACAATGGTTGTTGCAGTTGAAAATGTATTCATACCATCTTTCACAACCCCAATATTTTCAAATAAAGCTGCAAGCTCCCACATAATCCAATGTGATAAACCGTTTAAACGAAGCGCTAATGCTGTGGTTGTTGCAATAGCACCGATTCCAACTAATTGATTTGTCCATAACAGCAAGGCAACACCAGTCGTTGATAAAATAAGTAGAATAGATAGTAAATGATTCACGATTTCAAAACTGCTGACTAGTCGCATTTGTTTATTGACAGTAATCAAAAACTCATCCATAGACTCTTGGGCATACTTTGCTTCATTACCGGCATGAGAAAACAGTTTAACCGTCATAATGTTTGTATAAGCATCCGTTACACGTCCAGTCATGGTAGAACGAGCATCTGCTTGCATACTTGCAACTTTACTTAAGCGAGGAATAAAATAGTACATGGCTAAGCCATAAAGGACACACCACCCAAAGAATGGCAGCAATAGCCAAGGGGCTAATTGACCGATTACCGCAGCCATAGTTATAAACGAAATCAACACAAATATTAAGATATCAGCAACAAGAAAGCAGGTATCTCTAACGGCTAATGCAGTTTGCATAACTTTTGCCGATATTCTTCCGGCAAACTCATCTTGAAAAAAACGCATACTTTGATTAAGCACTAGTCGATGTAAATTCCAACGCATTCGCATTGGAAAATTTCCCGCTAAACATTGATGCTTGATGATTGTTTGTAATCCAATAATCAAAGTGCTGGATAAAATGATTAAGGTTAAAATTAATAGCGATGTTTTTTCTTTTTGCCAAAGCTCATTAGGTTCGACAATCGCAAGCCAATCCACCACTTTGCCAAGCGCAGCGAATAGAAAAGCTTCAAATGCACCACTGAGTGCACTAAATATAATTAAAAGCAGCATGAATATTCGAGTGCCTTGTGTTGATTGCCATATAAAACCTAGAAAATTTTTAGCTGCTGGTTGCGGTTCACTTTTAGGATAAGGTGACACCAATTTTTCAAAAAATCGATACATAATTGACCTAATTATTTGCTATTTTTCATTAAATTGAATCGTTGATATTAACATTGCGAGTAGAATGAATAGAGTTAGATATCCTAAAACTGATGGATAGTTATGAAATTTAACAACATTTTACTACCTATTATTGCAGATTCTAAAAATATTAAAAACTAAAGCAAGAAAGAGTTCATTTTTTATTCTTTCTTGCTTTTCAATTATATCTTGAATAACGATATTTGCCTATTTTTTGACTAAAAAATATCTTTAATAATTTGTACAACTCGACCCACAAAATGGTACTTATCAAAATTTTCTTTAGAGACTTCAATGGTAGGGAATTGGTTATTGTTACAAATTAAAACCCATCCATTTTGCGTTAATCGAACTTTACGTAAAAAGGTAATATCTTCATATTCAACTAAATAGATTGCTCCATCAATAATTTCAACGATTTCCGTATTAATAATTAAACCATTATTATTGTTGATTTCAGGCGACATGAGATCCCCTTTAGCCCAATAAATGATTAATTTTTTGATATCTAATCCTCGATGAGAAGCCCAACCTTCAACAACGGGATAGTTCATGACAGGAGGTGTTTCTCGAATATATCGTTGTGATTGCGCCTCTTCTTTGGTTGGTAACTGTTTTTTATAGACGGGAATACGGTATATATTCTCGTTGTAGACATCTGCTTCATCTTCTTTAGGATCTAAAACTTCTAATTTATAGCCTGTTGCCAGCCAGTTATATGAAACATTGCATTTTTCAGCAATCACTTCCAGACGTGTCAAAGATGGATAAGTTTTTCCTGATAAATAATCTCTAATCACTGTTTCAGACATATCACATTTTTTAGCGAAGGCGGAGACAGATAAACCTTGCATTGAGCTATGTAATCTTTCTTTAAATGTTTTTACATTTTTATTTTTAATCATATTCATTTCTGATTTGTTTCTCCTATTACATCCGTTTTTCAAATTATAGTAGATATTTTATAAGTTTTACATACAACATTAAATGAAAAGCTAATATAAAAAAGTAATTTTTTGTAATTTTGTCTGAATTGTTCGTTTTATAGCAAGTTAATTATATCAATTTGCGTATTAAAAAATCAAAATATAGTGTTTTTAAAAAAATATTTTATTTTTGTTTTTCTGTTGGAATTTTGTTTATTTCCACGAGAAAAAAAGATTTTTGTCTGCTTTTTAAATGTTTTTTATTTTATATTTGATATATGTCAAATTAATTTATTTTCATGAGTTACTTACGTTAAATTTATTTATTTATTGATTTTAAAAGATTTAATTCTTGTTTTTGACCTTTTTCTTTTAAAATTTAAAATAAATAAAAAAACAAATAAAAACGTTGACTGAAACGAAAAAAAATGGATAATAAGCAGTGTAAGGATTTTTCATTGTTTTCTTTCCTTATATTCCTTATATTTCATGTTGGCCTGTATATTTATATGCAGGTCTTTTTTTTTGCTTAAACTTCTTATGAAATCATCCCTTAAAAGGTATAATGTATAAATATATATACCATTTGTTTACAATTCTATTGTTAGACGAATTAATAAAATTTAATAAAGAGGATTTTATTATGTCATTTAGTATCCCACATCTTTTAGTCTTTCTTGCTGTTGTCGTCTTGTTATTTGGTACTAAAAAACTACGAAACTTAGGATCTGATTTAGGTTCTGCGCTGAAAGGGTTTAAAAAGGAGATGAGTGAAGATATTGAATCTAAGAATGATCCTAAATTAGATAATAAATAATTGAGCTATGAGAATTCAATTTGATGTCGCCATTGTTGGGGGTGGCTTAGTAGGTTTGGCAACGGCTTGTGCTTTAAGTCATTATGATTTGAAAATTGCCATTATTGATAAAAATATTCACCAACATGAAAGTTTGCCAAAGGATAAGATTGGGGTCAGAGCTTCAGCGCTAAATGGTGCTAGCCAGCGCTATTTTGCTCAAATTGGTGTATGGAATGCACTTTGCTTAAGTGGTCGTGTGCAAGAGTTTACTGAAATTGATGTGTGGGAAAAGAATGGACAGGCTCATTTATCAGCACAGGCTAAGGATTATGGTTATCAAAATTTAGGTTATATCATTGAAAATCACGTTATGTCTCATTATTTATATCACTATGCTTTAGCTAGTAACAACATAACGATTTATAGTCAAGAAGTGATAGATAGTGTATTCGATGATAATAGTGCTTTTTTGACCTTGGCAGATCAGGTTACTTTACCAGCGAAACTTATTATTGGTGCAGATGGTGCAAATTCATGGATTCGTCAGCATGAAAACATTTCTGTTTTAGAACGTAATTATATTCATCACGCACTAATTACAACCGTTGAAACCGAATATCCCCATTACGCTTGTGCAAAACAAATTTTTTATCCCAATGGTATTGTTGCTTTTCTTCCGCTTTATCATCCTAATAAAAGTTGTTTAGTATGGTCTACTAAACCTGATAATGCAGCTAATTTAGCTTTGTTATCTGAAACCGACTTTTCTCATCAATTATTTCAATTAACAGGTGATAAAGTAGGTCACTGTCAGTTAATTAACCCAAGAATGATTTTTCCATTAAAAGCACGCTTTGCCAAGCAGTTTGTTAAACATCGTTTAGTTTTAGTTGGCGATGCAGCGCACACAATTCATCCTTTAGCCGGGCAAGGAGTCAACTTAGGTTTTCAAGATTCGGCCTTGTTAGTGTCGACGATAAAAAAATTAATTGATGCAAATCAGGATATTGGCTTGGTCAGTAATCTAAAATCATTTCAGTTTACGCGTCGTAAAGATGCGGTGGTGATGTTAACTGCAATGCAAACTATTCAAGATATGTTTAATGGGGATAACTTATTTAAGAAGGCACTAAGAACGGTAGGCATGAATACTATTGATTATTGTTCACCATTAAAAAAACAGTTGATTAAATATGCCATGAAGATATAAATTTGCTGATGTTTATTATCCTGTAGCGTGTGCTACAGGAGATAAAATTTTAGCATAAGTTATTTAAAAGCTATTTGATAAGATGCCGGAACAAATGGCGATGAAGGAATACGCAAAGGCCAATAAGGATCATTGAGTAAGCCTCGACCAATTGCTATCAAATCTGCATCGCCTCGGCTTAAAACGTAATCGGCTAAGTAATGATCTTCAAGCATACCAACAGCTATTATTGGTAAATCTATCGATTGTCTGATAGCGCTAGCCAAGTAAACTTGATAACCGGCATGAAAATCAGGGGTGTTTGCTGGATCAAGCTGTCCGTCACCGCCACCACTCACATCTAAAACGTCAGCGCCCGCATCGGCAAAACGTTTAGCTATTTTGCATCCATAATCAACACTATATCCATCTTTACCATATTCTTGCGCTGAAAACCGAATAATTAACGGCATGTCAGGTGGCATAACCGATTTAGCGGCTTTAATAACTTGTTCTCCAAAGAGTAACTTATCTTGACCATATTCATCGGTTCGTAAATTGGTTTTAGGTGAACTGAATTGATGTATTAAGTAACCATGTGCGCCATGGATTTCAATTGCATCGAAACCAGCTTCAACGGCCCGACGGGTTGATTCTTTAAATTTTTGAATAATGTCAGCGATTTCATTTTTTGATAATTCTCTTGGCATTTGATATTGCCACTGTTTATTGGCTTCGTTAGTGCCGTCATAAAGAAGAGGAGAGCAAGATACCACATCATCAGCTCCTAAAGCTTTACGCCCTGCATGGGCAATTTGAATGGCTATTTTGCCATTTTGGGCGTGAACGGCATCAACAATACGCTTAAACTGATCTCGTTGCTCATCATTCCATAAACCTAGACAATTTGGCGAGATTCGTCCATTTGGTGCAACGTTAGTCATTTCAACAATAATTAATCCAACGCCCCCAACAGCTCTTGAAACATAATGAACAAAATGCCAATCATTTGGTAAACCATCTTTAGCTTGATATTGACACATTGGAGGCATAACAATACGATTTTTTAATGATAATTTTTTAATCGTAAAAGGTGTATTTAAATAAGATATTTTAGCCATATAGAATTCCTTAAATTATTGGTGAACAATAGATTCTCAACTTTTTGTGAAGAATAATTAAGCTATAATATCGCTAATTTAACCGATAGTTAACCAACCGATCAATTTTAAGCTCATTTAATCAATCATGAATTCAATTGCTTCAATAAATTGTAAATGGGTGTAGCTAAGCCAATTTTCGCATTTTCTGTTGTTAAGTTATACCAATAGCCATTACTTTCATCTAAACATTTCGTGTTGTTAACCATGATGCAATGAATCG
>CAMLAI010000012.1 GCA_946477995.1 uncultured Gilliamella sp.
GCCATTTCATTCGCAACGTCATAACCAACACTGCGAGGCGCATTATGCTTGTGTTGAGGCAAATCGTCAACCCTTTTTTTTAGATATTTTAAAAAAAAGTTATGATTGATTAAGTTGCAAGCGAATCCAGTTTAATATCACTTCAATTCGCCTTTTTTGCAACTCAAGATTAATGGATTGTCCAGTAAACCCTTGAGCAATAATTTCCTGCACATTCACACTATAGGCTAAATTATAAGCATGTTCAAGATATTGAGCTTGCGGATAAGTTGCGCTTTCATTGAAAGCTTCACTGGCAATAATCAATTGCTTTAAATGATGAGGATGACGCCAAACATCAATACCATTTAATAATTCTAAAATTTGTGAAGCGCTTTGCACTGTTATATGACTAACAACCTTTCTGTATTGTTGAACTATTTTGGCAATTTTAGAAAATGAAGTTGGTGCTTTTATCTGTTTACATAAACGTTCAACGGAATCTTTACTGATTAAATCACCACATAAAACGCCAAAACGCACAGTTAACTCATGGGTAAGTTTTACTGATTTTTTTAAAGCATAGATTATATTGGTCGTTAACACTAATTCAGGAAATAAAATTTGAAGTGCTCCGCATTGCTCAAGGACTTGGAAATAAATTTGTGGATTTTCGCTGGCTAATGCTTTTTCCGTTTCTTTCCACACTCTTTCAGGAGTGAGATAGCTTATTTCGCCTATGGATATCATCTCTTTCATAAGATCCATTGTTTCTTGAGCGATTGTAAATCCTAAATGATGATACCGAGCAGCAAAACGGGCTACGCGTAAAACACGTAAGGGATCTTCGCGAAAAGCACTTGAAACATGACGCAACAATCTTTGATTAATATCATCTACGCCATGGTAAGGATCGACAATATTCCCCTGCTCATCCATGGCAATAGCATTGATGGTGAGATCCCGACGAATTAAATCTTGTTCTAAGGTAATTTCTTTACTGAAATCACAAATAAAGCCACAATACCCTTTTCCTGATTTACGTTCAGTACGCGCTAAAGCATATTCTTCTTTCGTTTTTGGATGTAAAAAT
The DNA here is from genome assembly GCA_946477995.1 of uncultured Gilliamella sp. Taxonomy (GTDB): domain Bacteria; phylum Pseudomonadota; class Gammaproteobacteria; order Enterobacterales; family Orbaceae; genus Gilliamella. The sequence goes on from CAMLAI010000012.1 coordinate 1,073, forward strand.
ACCGGAAAGTCTCGACCGACTTGTTCAAAACCTAACGAAATAAGTTCTTCGGGAGTTGCGCCAACGACAACCCAATCTCGATCGAAAACTGGCAGACCTAATAATCTATCCCGAACCGCTCCACCAACAAGATAGACTTCACTCATCTAACGCATCCAACGGTCTTTTTTACTTCGGCGAGGCATAATAATAGGTAAAATAAGACCTAAGATAAGTCCTCCACCTGCAACAAGACCACCATAAGTAAACCAAGTCACAATTAAGTCACGTCGCTTATCATCTACTTGATTTAACATTGAGTCTAACATTGCTGCTTGTTCTTTTACTTGTTTCTCCAATTCGATATTTTTATTTTTCAAGTTCTGAACTAATTCTTCTGAGGTTCGTAATTGTTGCACATAGTCGGTCACTAATTTCTGTTGATATTTATCCGCATTATCAACTTTATCTTTGTATTCGGCTATTTTAGCTTCCAAATAAGGAATACGCTCTTTAAGGCTTGGTGTATCGCTTAATTTATTGGTTTCGATCCATGCCACATTGCCACTTTTCAGCAGCAGCTTAGTGTATTTACCATCCGCACTTCTTTCAAGCGCATTGACTTTTGAACCACTTTTGATCGTATTTGTGAAAGCATGTTGTTGGCTAGGACCACGACGTAAGTAAACATCAACCTCATCAATAACATATTTATCAACAGCATTTGCACTAAAAGCAACTGCAATAAGAGAAATTAAGGTAAAAATATTTTGTTTCTTCATAAAATTTCAACTAATCATCCATAAATAATTACATAATAACATAAAAATTGGATGTTTCGCATAATCATTTTACATTTTATGTTTCTTAATTATCCAATACTTAATTCGTCTCATCAATTGAAAACGATTACATTTTTTATGCGATCTTAATCACAGATTAAAAAGTTTATTATTTAAATAAAAGAGAATAATCGCTAATTTATATTTAGCAAAGCAATTAACAATGGGAGATATTATGAACTGCCGTCTTAGCAATAAAAATTTAGATATTCTTATTCGAACAAAACCCTATGCAGAATTATGTTATTTTGGTAAACGATTACATGATGATCACATTGAAAATTATGATTTATTTATTCCGGCAGTGCCAAATTCACGCATTGATGTTCACGTCCCTTTTACTCTCTGTCCAGAAGAAGGATTAGGTAATTTTAGTACGCCAGGATTAGAAGGACACAGGAATGGAAAAGATTGGTCTCCCGTATTTGTTACCAAAGATGTAAAAAAATCAGACAATCAAATAACAATTATCAGTGAAGACAGTATTGCAAAATTACGTTTAACCAGTCAGTTTATTTTGGATGATTGTGGGGTATTGCAATGTCAAAATAGCCTGACCAACTTAGGTGAAGAACCTTATTCAGTCAATCGATTATCAATAACGCTTCCTATTCCTGAACGTGCACAAGAATTAATGGCTTTTAGTGGACGCTGGATTAAAGAATTTTTTCCTCACAGAACAAAAATTGAACATTGTAGCTATTTACAAGAAAATCGCCGAGGAAGAACTTCACATGAATATTTCCCTGGTATGATTGTTGGTACCACAGGGTTTAAAGAACAAACAGGCGAAGTTTGGGGAATTCATTTAGGTTGGAGTGGTAATCATCGTATCCAAGTTGCGGTTAAAAGTAATGGTAAACGCTTTATTCAAGCCGAAGCATTATATAGCGCAGGCGAAATATCGCTCGCCCAAGGTGAAACCCTTACAACACCATGGCTATATGCCACTTACAGTGATGAAGGTTTAAATAAAATGAGTCACCACTTTCATCAATTTCTGCGTAACAATATTATTACCTTTCCACAAAATAAAGCACGTCCTGTTCATCTTAATACTTGGGAAGGTATCTTTTTTGACCATAATCCAGATTACATTATGAAAATGGCAAGTAAAGCGGCACAAATGGGCGTTGAGCGCTTTATTATCGACGACGGTTGGTTTGGCAAGCGTGATGACGATTACCAAGGTTTAGGTGATTGGTACCTTGATGAACGAAAATACCCCAATGGACTTGAACCGGTTATCGAGCACGTGAAAAATTTGGGCATGGAATTTGGTATTTGGGTTGAGCCTGAAATGATCAACAAAAACTCGGATTTATATCGAGCACACCCTGATTGGCTACTTGAGTTATCGGGTTATCAACAACCTGAAGGACGTCATCAATATTTATTAGATTTGCAAAATCCTGCTGTTTTTGATTATTTACTTGAAAGATTAATATGGTTACTGGGTAGTTATGATATTGATTATATCAAATGGGATATGAATCGAGAAATTGTTCAAGCGGGTCACAATGGCAATCCAGCTATTGTTGGACAAACAAAAGCATTGTATCGTTTACTCGATATTTTACGAGAAAAATTTCCGAACATAGAAATCGAATCATGTTCATCAGGGGGGGGACGGATAGATTATGAAATATTAAAACGAACACAACGATTCTGGACTTCAGATTCTAACGATGCATTAGACAGACAAATCATTCAACGCGGAATGAGTTATTTCTTCCCACCAGAAGTCACGGGCGCACATATTGGTGGCGCTTTGTGTCATACAACTTATCGTGAACTGAACATGAATCTTAGGGGATTAACTGCTTTATTTGGTCATATGGGCGTTGAACTTGATCCCGTAAAAGAATCAGAAGTTGAACAGCATGCATTTGCACATTATATTGGACTACATAAACAATTACGAAATTTATTGCATAGTGGTAAGAATTATCGATTGGATGTTGATGACAGCAATGCAATGCAAAGTTATGGAGTAGTAAGCCAAGATAAAAAAGATGCTGCGTTTATCATTGCCCAATTAACCTTACCAACTTATGCTTTAAGTGGTAACTTACGCTTGACTGGTCTACTGCTCGAAAAACAATATTTGATTGAAATACTTGATCTACCTGATAATATTGATCCGAAAATAAATGGACATGTAATGAAAGCTCTACCTTATTGGATGGTCAACAAAACGATATTATCAGGCGACTGGTTAATGCAAATTGGACTACCTTTACCCGTTTTAGATCCTGCAACAGCAATGTTAATTAGAGTGGTAGCTCAATAAAAACTCTTGACTTACAAAGCACACAATAAATTTACAAAAAATTAATATTTTTTTGAAAATAACAAGGGGGAAAAAGGCCATAATGCAATTTTCCCTTTGTATTAAATTAAGTTTGTATGATCAGAATTTAATCGAATTATTGGCAAATAGTTTTTTTTCCTTTATTATAATTAGTTAGGAATAATAAATAGTTATAGTCAATTATTAAGAGAAACAAACTGGATCAACTAAAAGAAGTTTTAAGATGTAAGTAAAGTAAAAGATATTTTAGTACAGATTACTTCCCGCTTTACAAATACTTTTCATTTTTATTTCGTTGGTAGTCTACATAGCTCTATATTGGCAATCTTAAATTATAAAAATTTACATGAAATAAATTTAGTTTGAGTAATTATTTTAGCGATAGTAATTTAATAAAAGGTTTTTTTATGGCGACAATAAAAGATGTTGCATATTTAGCTGAAGTTTCAGTTGCAACGGTATCCCGAGTTATAAATAATGCAAATAATGTAAGTAAAAATACACGTGAAGTCGTAAAAAAAGCCATGGAGACATTAAACTATTATCCAGATGCTAACGCTCGCGCATTATCTCAACAACACTCTAATACAATTGGCATTGTGGTCGCCGATGTGTCCGACCCTTTTTTTGGGGCGATGGTTAGCACGGTTGAAAAAGTAGCTTATCGAACTGGTCATTTTTTGCTAATTGGCAATGGATACCATAAAGAAAAACAAGAATACAATGCCATTACTCAGCTTATTGAGCACCGCTGTAAATCATTAGTTGTTCATGCCAAAATACTTTCCGATGAAACACTCATAAAATTGATGCAACAAGTGCCAGGAATGGTTATCATCAATCGTATAGTGAAAGGGTTTGAAGCACGTTGTATTGCACTTGATGACCGTTATGGCTCGTATATCGCGGTCAAACATTTAATTCAAAATGGACATAGGAAAATAGGTTATTTATGTTCGAATCACGAAATTTCAGACGCTTCAGATCGACTAAATGGTTATAAAGATGCGTTGAGTGAATTTAATATCGAGATAGAACAGAATCTAATTACCTACTCTTCGCCTGATGAAATAGGTGGAGAAGAAGCCATGAAATCCTTATTAGAACGGAATCGAAACATCACCGCTATAGCCTGTTATAATGATTCTATGGCTGCGGGTGCCATGTCAGTCCTGTATGATAATGATTTAAAAATCCCAGCTGATATTTCTGTTATTGGGTTTGATGATTTATTAATGGCTAATTATTTACATCCTAAACTGACAACGGTTCGGTATCCTTTACAAGCAATGGCAGAACAAGCAGCTGAGCTTGCCTTATCCCTCGCTAAAGGAGAGGCTCCCTCAAATAACTTAATTAATATTTTTACCCCAACATTAACTAAACGTTATTCTGTCAATTCTATAGGCTAAGGTAGAAATAAACATTCAATAAAGCGTTTCAATATTAGCGGCTTAACAATAAAGAAAAATGTTAAGCCACGATTAAATAATCGTATTGAACAATCAATGTTTATGTAAAGGTAATTTTTTTATTAATAATAATTTATTTAATATCAGATCAACCGAAATTACATCGCAATTTAGTTGGCTATTTAAATCAAACGTTTTTAAAACAGAATCATAAAAATAATTCGCATGGGTCATTATTGGTTGATTGCTGACATCACCCTGGCAAGGTTTGTTGGCAATGGTTAAACTGGCTAAAGCTGAAGTATCAGGATGCCGAGTCAACAATAACCAAAAACTGCCTTCTTTAGAATATTCATCATAACGACGTGATTCATAACACCACCCCACCAATGCCTGATCAACCACACCTTGTTGTAAATCCGTTATGGCTGGGAGTAAAATCTGTGACCAATTACAAATATCTGTCGAAATAAAAAGATTGGGTCCATTCACTTTCAATGCATCAGCTACATAAAAAGAAATCGCATTATTTATGCTATTAATAAAATTAAATGGTCGTGGTGTTTTACGTTGAAAAATATCCATCTCCAGTTCATACATATTACTGGGTGAACTAAAAATTGAGGTCACATACACGCCACAATGAGCATTAATCTTTTCTATGGAAAGCGTACCTAACAATGATAACAACGCTAAACGACTTGTACGTCGACTATTAATATTAAATTGCTGTTTAAGCAAATTTTTTAACTTACTTTCTTCACTATGGCTCTCTGCGATAAACTGTGATGTACTGAGTAAAAAAACACTTTGCATTATTCTGTTATCTCCAACAATAACACAGCGTTATTACCGCCAAATCCAATACAATTTAATAAATAATAACCTTGAGGATAAGGTTTTGAAATGTCTGTAAAACCATTTGTATAAATAGGTTCAGATTGCGCCATGTGATAATTTGGATAACTAGGCGTCTGTTTTGATTCAAATATCAACAATAATATTATCATCTCAAGTACACCAGATGCCCCTAATGTATGACCAAGATAAGGTTTAAAAAATATTAACGGTTTTCGTTCTGTAAAAGCATTTGTTAAGCTATCAAGTTCAACTTTATCATTCATTGGACTACCTGTCGCATGAGTTTTAATGGCAACAATATCGGTTTCAGTCACATCGAATTGCGTTAACGTGTCTTTAATGAGTGTGCTAACATTTTTAGGATCCGTTGTGGTAATATTAGAGGTATCACATATCGTTTTACCGCCTTTTAAGATAAATTGATTATTGTTTGCTAATCGTGGTTGATTGCTTAATGCAATACAACCAATCCCCTCCCCTAAAATAAGTCCTTGGCTAACACTTAAAAATGGTGGTTGATAATTATTTGTTAGTAATCCTAAAGCATTAAATCCTTCTAAAGTGATAGAATTGAATGATTCAAATCCCACAATGATTGCCCGTTCAATTATGCCTTGGGAAATGTAATTTTTTGCATAAAGTAATGCATTAGAACTTGAAGTACAAGACGTCGCAACATTGATCACATTAAGATTTTTCCATTTTAATTTAAGTTGTTCTGCTATTTCATTTAAAGAAAAAGGTTGGTGATAACATGCTTCTGTTAATTCTGATAATTCCTTATTAAAAAAAGTAATTTCATGCGAAGACATTGCAAAAGAAGTGGAAGCTAAAAAAATTGGGATTTGTTCCAATTCTGATTCTTGCCACTGACACGCCTGTAAAGTTTGCAGAATTTGAAATACTATACGATCAACAATCTCAGTTAAACTTAGCCGTTTTTTATCAAAGGCTGGAAAATAATTAACAGATAGTGATTCACTTGCTGTATTTAAAGGAATCAATTTAGGTTTTCTTGGATGAAAAAGAATATTGCTAATAATCTCATGGCAGTTATCACCTTGTGCGCACACCGCAGAAAAACCATTAATGTAAACATTGTCCATAATATTATTTTTTTATTTGCTCAAGTACATATTTATTGAGTTTCGAAACCGTGACCATATGTATTCTTACTTCTCGGTCACCTTGTAAACGAACGCCAAATTGCTCTTTTAACGCTACGCAAATTTGTAATGCATCTAAAGAATCTAAATTTAATCGACTGGTAGGCCCAAACAGCGGCTCATTATCTGTTAACTCCTCGGCAGTTAAGATATCTTCTTTTTCAGATTCGGTAATAATTAACTGTTTTAATTTAAAAATTAAATTATCCAAATTTAACCTATTGTTTTTATTATTTAATTAAAAATTTATAAATGCTTATTATTTAATTGCCGATAGTAAATAATTCCTGCTAGCAATAAAAAAATTAGCGCAAAACCTATTAACGACAACCATTGTGGTAATATTTGTACAAAATCATACTGATCAAGCAAAAGATTATGAAAGCCTTTCAAAGCCCAAGACATAGGCGAAATTAAACAAATTATTTGCATGGTTTCGGGCATCATATAACTCGGTACCATAATACCGCCTAAGGCTGCCATAATAATATTTCCCCCACCACCTAATACCACAGCATGTTCTGCCGATTTTGCAAGTACGCTAACTAACAGTGCATATCCCAAAGCAGATAAACTAATTGCTATCGATAACAATGCATAGTTCCAATAAGCGCCTTCTAAAACAAATCCTGTAATATTGATTAAAGGTAAAATATAAATACCTAACAAAATCATGCCAATAAACTGTAATTGATTAATCAAAAAATAAGGTAACAATTTTGCGATAAGTAAAGAAAATGCCGATGATTTTGCTAGTCGTAATCGAATAATAGTGTTCGTTTGTTTTTCACAAGTCATGACATTTGATAAAGGAATCATGATAAAAAACATACCAAAAATTAACCAAGCAGGAACACTTTGTTGTACCGAACTCGGTTTAACCACTTTATTGCCTTCTACATTGATGAACTCTTCAGTGATTATTTTTCCTGACAAATAGTCATCTAATTGTTGTTGCCGTTTTAATTCGACTGAATTTTCGTCCATTATAGAAGAATCATTGTTTGGCGTTGAAAAAATATCTTTAAGCCGTAGCTGTAAATAACTTTTCTGGATAATTGTTTGTAAATTCATCAATCTTAGTTGATCGATCCCCGCTAAGGTTAATAATGCTAAAGGCAATTCATTACTCAAATTTTCGGTATTTTGATTGGAATTAATTAATAAAAAATCATAATTTCCCTCGATTAATTTAGCTTTTGCATTATCTTTATCAGCTATATCAAAAAAATCAACATTCATATTTTCTTGATTGCCCAAAATCACTATTAACTGCGAGTTCAATAAATTGGATGATTCACCGACTAAGGCTATTTTAGTATTTTGATTGAAATCATCACGTTGGCTTAATGCCACAGACATAATGAACATAAACAACATAGGCATAATAAAAAGAACAGCTATACCATGTAAATCACGACTCAACAGACGAAATTCTTTAGCGATTGCAGCTAGCATTGCTTTGCCCTCCATGCCTCAATACTGACTTATTCAAGAAGTCCAAATAAAATGACTCTAAAGAACCATGACCATACTGAATATTTTGTATTTGGTATTGTTGAAATTCTTGTAATATTGTTGTGATCTGCTCAGGCGATGAATCAATGACAACAGTTTGCATTGGGGTATGTCGAATTAAAGTGGCATTAAATTGATCAAGCACATGTGAAGGCACACGCTGCGCTAACGTGATAATGCATTGTTGTTGAGCATGTTGTGTCAATATCTGATCAATAGAATGGCAATACAAAATTTTACCGCTCTCCATAATGGCAATGTTTTGACATAAACTTTCTATTTCGTGTAGATAATGAGAAGTGTAAATGACAGTTACCCCCTCTTTAGTTAATTGCTTCACACTGTCTAATATAAATTGGCGGGATGCAGGATCAACTCCAACCGTAATTTCATCCATAAAAATTAGCGTTGGCGAGTTAATTAGCCCTATAGCAAAATTTAATCGACGTTTTAATCCACCCGACAAATTCGCTGACAACTTATTTTTATAGTCTAAAATATCGACTTTTTTCATCAATGAAATTAGAAAATTAGGATCTTTAATTTTATACAACGAAGCAAAAAATTGTAAATTCTCGAAAACCGTCAATTGAGGATAAAAAGCATATTCTTGTGGAATTAAAGAAATACGTTGCAAGTGTTGACGTGACAACTGAGAGAAGATCTGATTATTAAGATAAATTTGCCCGGATTGTAAAGAAAGTAAACCCGACATTAATGATATCAATGTTGTTTTGCCGGCGCCATTAGGCCCTAATAATCCAAAGCATGTGCCGGATTCAATTTCTAAATTAATATCACACACCGCATAATTATTAGCATTTTTATAGCGATAAGTTACATTTTGGAGCTTTAACATACAATTCTTTAAAATAATTTTAATTTTTATAAACAGAATGTTAACATATTATGCTATTATAACAAAATGCATGTTAGGTAAACAATTAACGATAAAATCTAATAAATCAATTATAACAATGAGTAACAAAAAAAACGTTCTATTAGTGTACTATTCACAAACGGGTCAATTAACACAACTTACTAAACATTTTGTATCACCTTTAGCTAATCATGAAGATATTAATTTAGAAACGCTTGCTATTGAACCTCAACAAGCCTATTCTTTTCCATGGTCTTTTAACCACTTTTTTAATATTTTTCCAGAAACGGTTCATTTAATGCCTTCACCCATTGTTGCCCCACAATTTAAACAGCAAAAATATGATTTAATCATTCTAGCTTATACTGTGTGGTTTTTATCCCCTTCTCAGCCTATCACCGCATTTTTACAAGATAAAAACACGCAACAACTCTTAGCCGATACCCCTGTTGTCACGTTAATTGGATGTCGCAACATGTGGTTAATGGCACAAGAAACCGTGAAGAAATACTTAAAAGAAGCAAATGCTAATTTAGTTGACAATGTTGTTCGCATAGATAGCTGTGGCGGGCCTGCAAGTTTTATTGCTACACCGCTTTGGATGTTTACGGGGAAAAAACAGCCCGTACGTTGGCTACCGAAAGCGGGCATATCTGATGAGGACATTAATGATTGTGCTAAATATGGTGAAAAAATTAAAACCGTATTGCTAACACAACCCAAAATCACTGAGCCAATGTTAAAAAACATGGGGGCAGTCAAAGTCAATGAACGTTTGATTCTTAGTGAAAAATTTGGTTATCGCAGCTTCTATTTATGGGGAAAACTGATCATTAAAGCAGGTAAAATCGCTCGACCACTTCGTCAAGGTTTACTTTATTTTTATATTATTTTCTTGGTAGTAATCATTTTAACCGTTGTGCCAATTAGTGCACTGATCAAAACATTACTATCCCCATGGTTAAAAAACAAAATCAGTAAACAAAAACATTTATTTAGTTGGCCTTCAGGCGAATAAAATATAAGAGTAAGACAATGAAAACACATAATGTTTATATTAATAAAATTGCCGCATTTTTACCGAATAATCCTGTTGATAATTCATCCATGGAAAATGTCCTTGGACAAGTTGGTCACAAACCGTCCAGAGCAAGAGCAATTATTTTAAAAAGTAATGGGATAAAAACGCGATACTATGCGATTGACCCGCATACTCGTCAGGCAACACATAGCAATGCCAATTTAGCAGCACAAGCCATAAAGTTATTGTTCAAAGATAACCATCAATTTGGTATAAATGAAATGACTTTTTTAGCCTGTGGTACTTCTTATCCAGATCAGATTATGCCTGGTCATGGAGTCATGGTTCATGGCGAACTCAATGAAACTCATCCTTGCGAAGTTCACAGCAGCTCAGGTGTTTGTGTTGCAGGTATGTCAGCACTGAAACACACGTTTAATGCTGTAAAAGTTGGTGATCATTGTACCGCCGTTAGTTGTGCATCTGAAACTGCATCTGCTGTAATGAGAAGTGAGAACTTTGAAGCAGAAATAGAACAAAAAGTGAAAGCGTTGTCTACACAACCTGAACTGGCCTTTGAAAAAGATTTTTTACGTTGGATGCTATCTGATGGAGCTGGGGCTATGCTATTGAGTAGTAAGCCAAATAGTCATCATTTATCATTAAAAATTCACTGGATTGATATTTTATCCTACGCAAATGAGATGCCAGCATGCATGTATGCTGGCGGTGACTACTATCAGGATCAGTTCATAGGTTGGAAGCAATTTACTCAACTTGACCAACAAAATCAAAGTTTGTTAAGTGTTAAACAGAATGTAAAAATGCTAAATGAGAATATTGTTAAGTATACCGTTGAAAAGATGCTTGCTAACTCAATTAAAAAACATGATTTGAAAAAAAATGATATCGATTATTTTTTACCTCATTACTCTTCTCATTATTTTCGTGAAAAACTCTATCAAGGATTGATAAATATTGATTTTGAAATTCCTTATGAAAAATGGTTTACCAATCTTACTTCAAAAGGTAACACAGGTTCAGCTTCTATCTATATTATACTTGAGGAATTTTTGCGGACGCATTCACTCAAGCATGGGCAAAAAATATTATGCTATATCCCAGAAAGTGGGCGATTCTCATCTTGTTTTATGTTACTTGAAGTCATTGATGCTAACCAAGAGAATTAGAATTTATGGATATTAACCAAATTCCACAAGATCAAAGTAAAACTTATGGCGGTCATGCCAAAGTGGTTTATGCTGTTAAAAATGGAAGTTATACAAAAGCAACTACTAGCGGTTGGGAAGATGAAGAGTTTGTAACATTACAAGCTGTAGATGCATTAGCAGAACAAACTCAGTTGGCTTTTCATGCAGTGAAGAATGAACAACGCTCATCACTCTTTTACTATATGTTTTTATATCGTCATGATATCACTAGCCTTGCTCAAACAAGTGGTTTTTTTCGTTGGCAAATCAAACGGCACTTCAAACCTCAGGTTTTCAAAAAATTATCAGATAAAAAATTAAATCGTTATGCACAAGTCTTTAATTTATCCATTGAACAGCTAAAACAGCTTCCGACTGAAGACAATCAAACGCAAAACAATTATCCATTTAAATAAACTTATTAGACTTTGTATAATCATAATAATCAGGCAACATAATGACTATTCATCATTTTCAACATCAGCACACCGCACACTGTGAAAGCGGTGTTATGTCGACGCTACTCAAGCACCACGGTTTTGATTACAGTGAACCCATGCTCTTTGGTTTATCTTCTGCACTTACATTTGCCTATTTACCGATTATAAAGCTTTCGGGTATGCCACTCATCGCTTATCGTATGCCTCCAAAAACAATTATTCGTAATTCTTGCAAACGATTAGGCATTAAACTGAACATGCAAAAATTTGTCTCCGCAACACAAGGCATGCAAAAATTGGATCAAGCATTAGACAACAATCAATTAGTTGGACTACAAACTTCTGTTTTTTGGTTACCTTACATTCCCGATGCTTTGCGCTTTCATTTCAATGCGCATAATATTCTTGTCTATGGGAAAGAAGCAGAACAATATTTGATTAGTGATCCGGTTATGGAATTACCAGTTCAATGCTCAGCATCAGACTTGGAACGGGCTCGTTTTGCTAAAGGTGCATTGGCAGGAAAAGGATTAATGTATACATTAGAAGATACCCAAAAACAGGATCACCATGTAAATCTATCACAAGTGATTCGCAGTGCAATCCTTAAAAATGCGCGCCAAATGCAAGCCCCTTTACCTTTTATTGGTATTAAAGGTATTCATCTTTTAGCTAATCGAATTCAAAAACTAAAAAATTCGATGAAAAGTGATCAATATAAAAAACTTTATCTAGGTCATATTGTTAGAATGCAGGAGGAAATCGGAACAGGTGGAGCCGGTTTTCGTTATATGTATGCTTCATTTCTTCAAGAGGCAGCAGATCATTTCTCATCAAATCACAAACCATTATTGATTGAGGCTGCCGATAATATGACTAATATTGGCGATGCTTGGCGTAAATTTGCTAGCCGTACGGTAAAATTATGCCGAAATTTGAACGAAACTGGATTTAATGAGGTATCTGAGTTGTTACACCAAGTTGCCGATAGTGAAAAAAAATGTTGGCGATCACTCAGTCAAAGTATCAAAAAAATAGCTTGAACAGCTAATAATGATAGGTTATTTTGATGCCCAGAAACAAATGATAAGGGCTTTTAAAAAAATTTAAACGTCGAAAAAATAGAGACCTATTATCACGAATTTAGGTCTCTATTTCATCACTTAAATTAAAACCACACTTCAGTTTGCACCCCAAAACTAATTTGATGTTTTTTACCATTAAATTCAAATTTACTAATATCATTATTTAATGACTCAATATACGATAGATAGAAACGAATATCGGGACGAGAGGATAAAATACTTTCACCTACTTTAAATGAATGATACAGGGTTGTTTTGTAGCCTTCTTCTTTATAAGTTCGACCATTAACTTTGTTTTTTTGTTTAAAGTAACCAATTTCAATACCACTTTGATTGTATTGATCCCAAATATAAGCAGGTCTTACTGCTGATTTAAAACTGGTAAAATCTGTATGAGGTAAGTTTAAATCATAAGAATAAACATCTTTACCTGTTGTTAAAGCTAATGCATGCGCCACGATAATATTATCAGAAAAATACGCTTCACCTTCAGAAACTAATCGATAAGCCTTACCTCCTGTGTGTTTACCTATATAATCATTATCAGCATTAGCGGCAAATTCTGGATTATTGGTATTGATATTGCCCAAATGTGAAGCGACTGAATTGGTTGCAGTCTGTAGCGTTAGCTGATTAAAACCACCAAAAAAGTTATTTTGACGTAGAACAACACTACCTAACCAAGCATTTTTAACAGTGACATCATCTTGCAGTTTCGATTTGTTCGGCGCTGAGTATCGGGCATTAACAGCAAACAATGCATCTTGCCATAATGGGATATCTCGGTAACGCAATTCAATTTCATTGATATCAACTTCTTCACGCCTTACTTTAGCTATATCTGTTCCCGCTGTTTTTTTATTGACCTTAACATTCACATCAGCACGTAATAGCGCTAAATCAAGTTTACCAATGCCTATTTCCAGATTTTCAATACCGACACCCCCACCAGCTGGCGATTTTTGGGTTTTCCAATCAAGCATTTGAATTTCATTATACGGTAAAGAGTGCTTACCTACCCACAAAGTCGCTTCAGGAAAAAGAGGAACAAATCCTTTGGTGGCTAAGTAGATATCAGAAAATTGCATGATATTGTCGTCTTGCGTATTAAACAATCCAGCCGCTTTATCGGTTGCCACATTACCATCAATCATAACAATTGCATCCACTCGACGACCATCTTGATCATACACTTTTTGTCTGAAGACAAGATCGTACCACCCCCCATATTCGTTCCCAAATCGTCCTAGAGCGCCTTCAGCATAATTTTTGGGTTTACCATTCATCGAAGTTGACCAACCACCACGAAAATACCCATTAAAGGAAAATCCAATTTCTTCTTTAATATAATCTTTGAATTCTGTTAACGTAAACGATTTTTTAGTGGCAATATTACTATTCTGTTCTTCATTAGTTTGGCTATCAGTGACTAACACAATCGCATTATTGTTAGTAGGATGCTTAATACTAACAGGTTGTAGATTAACTGATTTTTGTTGTTTAAGTGCGGCGGTTTGTATTTTTATCTCTTTTTGTTGATTGCTTATCACTAACTGTTGCTTTTCTAAATTAAGACTTAACTCAGCAATTTGCTTATTCGATTCAATCAGCTGTTTTTTCAAATCAATAGATTCATTACTCAGCGCAATTAATTTTTGCTCTAATAAATTAATTCTTGCCTCTAACTCATCTTGAGTAGCAGCTATCGCATTAGGCAAATAAAATAAACCGAGCATGGTAATTAAAACAATTCGCTTAGGCTTTACTTTTATTAATGATTTTGTTAGATATTTCATTTTTCTCTACTCATAATTTAATTGTTCATTCATTAGTCTTATAAATTTAAGACAAAAAAAAACCTAAAGAATAGGTAACAACAACTATTCTTTAGGTTTTGCCCGCTTAATATCGGTAGCAATCCAAAAGCTAATAATTAGCGTTTTCAATATAACAAATAAAAAAATGGTTTCAAAAATAAAATCCTGATGTTGTGACTTAAGTCACAGTAATTAAAAGTTATTTAAAGATAAAAAATGTAACCGTAAACAAAAAAAAATAAACAGAATTAAGAAACTTACAATTTTATACATGATTCCGATTAGACAAATGTTATATTGTTCACTGTTGTATGTCCTAATTTAGTTATAATAATTCGCATTCAAAAATTGGTTAGATTAACGTAAATCATTTAGTACTAAATTGTTAAGATTAAAATGGTGAAAAAATGAATCTCTCTTTAGATACAATCATAAGTAGAAATGATTGGAATAATTTATCAGTTCTTAGTATTAATAGGCTTCCGACACATTCTAAATTCCACAGTTGGCGTGATAAATTACAAGCTAAAAATAATATTGATTCAGAATCAATATTATCTTTAAATGGGGATTGGTTTTTTAGCTATTTTGATAACCCCAAACACGTTCCGGAATCATGGTTAGAAAGAGAGATAGACACCAATACCATTCCCGTTCCATCTAATTGGCAATTACACGGTTACGATGCACCAATTTACACCAATATACGTTATCCATTTCCTTATAATCCCCCTTTTGTTCCTAACGATAATCCAACAGGTTGTTATTCTCGTTATATCAATATTACGCAAGCATGGTTAGATAAAGGGGAAACTAGAATCATTTTTGACGGTGTTAGTTCTGCTTTTCATCTTTGGTGTAATGGTCAATGGGTGGGTTATTCGCAAGACAGTCGAATCGCTGCGGAATTTGACTTAACCCCTTACTTAACAGTTGGGCAAAACAGAATAGCAGTCTTAGTTTTAAAATGGTGTGATGGAAGTTATCTTGAAGATCAAGATATGTGGCGATTAAGCGGTATTTTTCGAAATGTTTCGCTACTTAATAAACCTAAATCACACCTAAAAAATATCAAAATTAAGACAGAACTTGATGCCTGTTATCGGAATGCTACGTTATCGATACAAGTTGACGTAAAACACAATGACAATATGGATCAATTAAATATTGGCATTGAATTATGGAAAAATAGCGATTTGATTTCCGGACAATTTCAACTGATTGGTACCGAACCCATTGATGAAAAAGGGGGCTATCATGATCGCCTGTTTTGTCATATTCCAGTTATTTCACCTGAATTATGGAGTGCTGAAACACCTAATCTTTATCGTGTCGTAATCAGTTTATATCATAAAAAATCCGGGCTTATTGAATCCGAAGCTTATAATATTGGTTTCCGAGTGGTTGAGATCAAACATGGTCAGCTTTGTATTAATGGTCAACCTTTACTTATTAAAGGAACCAATCGCCATGAGTTTTATCCGGATCAAGGCTATGCTATCACTGAAGAAGCCATGCTTCATGATATAAAACTGATTAAACAACACAACTTCAATGCAGTACGTTGCAGTCATTATCCCAATGATCCTCGTTGGTACGAACTTTGTGATCAGTATGGACTTTATTTAGTCGATGAGGCGAATATAGAATCTCACGGAATGTTCCCTATGTCCCGTTTATCAGATGACCCCTATTGGCTCGCAGCATACAGTGAACGGGTTACACGCATGGTGCAACGAGATCGCAATCACCCATCTATTATTATCTGGTCACTTGGGAATGAATCCGGGCACGGTTCATCACATGATGCACTGTATGCTTGGATCAAAAGTAATGATCCAACTCGCCCCGTTCAATATGAAGGAGGAGGCGCAAATACGGCTGCCACCGATATTATTTGCCCTATGTACGCTCGAGTCGATCAGGATCAACTTCATCCAAAGGTACCTAAATGGGCTATAAAAAAATGGATATCCCTGCCCGATGAAAACCGCCCACTTATTTTATGTGAATATGCACATGCTATGGGAAATAGTCTTGGTGCTTTTTATAAATATTGGCAAGCATTTAGGCAATATCCAAGATTACAAGGTGGTTTTATTTGGGAATGGGCAGACCATGGTCTTCGTTGCCAAACATCATCAGGAGAAAGTTATTGGGCTTATGGCGGTGATTTTGGCGAGGCTTACCACGATAGGCAATTTTGCTTGGACGGCTTAGTTTTTCCCGATCGAAAACCGCATCCAAGCTTAATCGAAGCCAAAAAAGTTCAGCAACCTTTTCAATTCAAACTCATTAGTCAAAAACCTTTAGTTGTCGAAATAACCAACGAATATTTGTTTCGACGTACTGATAATGAACTATTACAATGGGAGATCTTAATCGATGGTAATAAACAACGAAGTGGTCAAATTACCCTTGATATGCAACCAGATAGTACAATCAGAATAAAATTACTTGATAGCTTACCTAACTATATCAATTGTGAAGATGTTCATCTTTCTGTCATTATTATCCAAAAAGAAGAAACTCCATGGTCACCAATTGGTCATCTTGTCGCTTGGGAACAATGGCAACTTGAGAATGTCTTTATTCCGCCTCTTAAGCTTAACAAGCTTAAAACCCCCATGACATTAAAGGAAAATAAAAATAATTATTTAATTTCTCATCAAAATCAAAATTGGTTATTTGATAAAACTACTGGTTTTCTAAATCAATGGACTAAAGAGGATAAACCATTATTGGCTTCGCCGTTTTGTGATCAATTTATTCGAGCGCCAATTGATAACGATATTGGAATTAGTGGTGACTATGATAGCAATAACAATCCATTTGCCTGGGTTGAACAGTGGAAAGCAGCAGGTTATTTTGATTTAACCCATAAATGTCTTGGAATACAAGCTTCACAATCATCCAGCACTATCATTATCGAAGCGTTGCATGGTTATTTTTATGAAGGTCAAAGAGTGATTCAAAGCAAATGGATTTATCAATTTGATCAGCAAGGCTATTTAACGCTAACGGTTGATGTTGATATTGCCAATAATATGCCAGCACCTGCGCGTATTGGTTTAACATATCAACTTAACGAAATCCCAGAAAAAGTTAAATGGCTAGGTTTAGGGCCGCACGAAAATTATCCAGACCGCAAACACTCTGCCATTTTTTGTAAATGGTCATTACCTTTTTCTGAACTCTATACACCTTATATCTATCCTTGTGAGAATGGTTTACGCTGTGATGTAAAGAAATTAATACTGGATGAAATGACGATCACCGGTCAGCAATTTCAATTTAACATCAACCAATATGGTACTCAACAGTTAATGGCGGTCACACATCGTCACCTTTTAGTGGCGGAACCTTGTGCTTATGTGAGTATTGATGCTTTCCATATGGGGATTGGTGGTGATGATTCATGGACACCAAATGTCCATTCTGAATTTTTATTAACTAAAAAACATTATCGTTATCAATTAACCTTCGAGGTTAACTAAAAGTTACGATGATAAAAAAAGAACAACGATAAGGCATAATAAATTTATGCTTTATCGTAATTTGCTCAACATGCAATTAAAGTTATCGATTCAAATATCAAAAATTCAGTTTGAGGTAAAACAACTAGCAATGTATTTAACTAACACCATCAAATAGCTTATCTAACTCTTCAATAAAAGCTTGTTCAGGAAGATGGTAAAAGATACCATGGTCTGGCATACCACGTAAAAAAAGATAATAAACTCCCCCAAAATGGGTTTGATATTGATAATTAGGTATGCGGCTTTTCAAAAAACGATGTAACGCAAGACTATAAAGTTGATATTGCAACTCATAACGATGCTCACACATCACCTGTTCTAATGCTTTTTGTCCATAATCTTCAGCTGAATAACCTAACCAATTTGATTTATAATCAATAATATAATATTTCCCTTGATATTCAAAAACCAAATCGATAAATCCTTTCAGCATGCCTTGTACTGTTTCAAAATCAAGTGTTGGACATTGATGAGATAAATTGTCATAGGTTTTACAAATGCTATCAAGTTGTTCACAACTTACTGCTTCACGAATCGGAAAATAAAATTGTAATTCATTGATACATCGCCCTGTTAATACATCTGATAACACCAAACCTTGTTGATTAAGCGTTGTGGACAACACTTGTTGTAACCATTCCAATAAAATAGCTTGCCAAGTTTGATCTAAATTGAGTTTTGTTATTGTTTCACTACACAAGGTTTCGATATTCTTCTCAGAAACATTTTCCATTATCTTATGCAGCAAAGTCCCCACATACGCCCCTTTGGGAAAATGGTGAATATCATAGGTTAATTCGGTCTGCAAAGTGGCTTGGGATTCTGGCGTCTGTCCATCCCAATCGCTGATAATTTCTGGATTGATTGTTAAAACAGCGTGATGTTTTTGCAGTTCCGTATAACTGGTTACGCGCCACTGATGACAAAGTTTCCGTTTAAATACATTAGCCGTTAAAGATTGATTTAGCTGACAATGAGCAGTGTACTTATCATTTTCAAGGGGTAATTCCACATTGATGAGATCCGCCATTGCTGCTATATTGTTTAACTCACCTTTTAACAGATAATGAATAGCTGATTGGTCTTTCTTCACAGAAGCAAGACCAATACTACAATGATAAACGGATCGTGTCATAGCAACATACAATAAACGTAAGTCTTCCGCCATGCGTTCATCTTCAATCTGTTGTTTTATTTCATCTGTTAACATCCATGCATAAGTTTGTTGAAAATCGTTATTTTTATCATGATAAAATTGTGTATCAGACACACGATATTGGCAAATAAAAGGTAACCAAACGATTGGAAACTCTAATCCTTTTGATTTATGGATGGTGATAATCTTGACTAGATTTTCATCACTTTCAAGACGCTGTTCATGATTTTCGAGATTAAAATCAGGATTAACAATCTGTTTGGTTAACCAACGTATTAACGCATGTGGACTATCTAAATCATCTGCCGCTTCTTGTAATAACTCACTTAAATGCATAAAGTTAGTTAAAATACGCTCTCCGCCTTGTCGAGCAAGAATATTTTCCGCTAACTGACGTTTTTTCATCATTCGACGTAACATCACCAATACGCCATAATATTGCCATATAACCTGATAATGCTTAAATTCTTCTACTAAGCTTTCCCATTTATCTTGATCATCAGTGATTTGTTCAAGTTCAGACATCGTCTGTCCTAATAACGTCGTCATCATAGCCAAACGTAAAGCGGCTTCATTTTCTGGCATCAATACCGCTTGCAGAAGACAAAGCACATCCTTAGCCTCATCTGATTCAAATACGCTATTACGATTGGATAAATAGACACTTTTGATACCACAAACGGCCAATTTTTGCTGAATAATTTCAGCTTCTCTACCCGTTCGTACTAAAATGGCTATATCTGACGTCGTTATTGGGCGACAACCCTTGCTATCATTAATTAATATTGAAGAGTCCGATAACCATTTGACTATTTGCTTGGCACAGCAATTTGCCATCTGCTCTTGATAATCAGCTTTGGTTGTTACTTCTTCTGGCAATAAATAAGCTGTTAAAGCATTGCTTTCTTGATCATTAATTAGCAATGATTTTTGCTTATTTTTTTCAGCGCAATTCATTGGTAAAAAGGGAATATCATTAAAAACAAACGGATTTTCATGATGGGCGAATAATTGATTTACCGCATTTACCATAGCTGATGAGGAACGGTGATTCACATCCATAGTAAAATAATTATCACCGGTTGAACGTTTCGCCTTAAGATAAGTGAAAATATCGGCGCCACGAAAACTATAAATAGCTTGTTTCGGATCACCGATAAATAATAATCCGGTATCAGATCGCTTGCTATCATAAATACGATCAAAAATTTGGTATTGAGTTGGGTCGGTGTCTTGAAATTCATCAATTAAAGCAACCCGATATTTCGTTGAAATACTTTGTGCTAATCGTTTTCCTGTTCGTGTCACTAACGCCCGATTAAGCTGCCAAAGCAAGTCATTAAAACTTATCTCAGTGCGTTTAATTTTTTCATCATAAATGCCTTTTTGGATTATGGTTACAATATCCATTAAAATATGGCTTCGCAAATCCAGTTTACACTTATAGAGTGTATCAATTTCAGTAAAAACAGAATGACTTGGAACGATTTTTCCTTCTTTTGTTTTGCTCGCCAGAACTGATTGACAAAATTTTTCAAGCTCATTAGGTAATGCAAACGTAAGCGTTGTACTATTAGCCCATTGTGAAACTTTTGAAAGCCAATTAGGCAGATATCGGCTACTATAAGATTGTTTACTGACACCCGATTGATTAATAATATCCGATAATTGATCAACATGCTTTAACCATGATTTTTTTACCGTTTCAATCATGTTAAAATTTTGCTGATAAAACTCAGCTATTGCTTCGGTAATATTGGGGTTTAATTCAGTTTTCTCATTAAAGGTATTGGATAAATAAGGGGTAATATCGGCTAATAATTCCGCCGGCTCTTTCCAACAGTCTCGAACTAAATAAGCATACGATTTTTCAAGAGGTGTAAAGTAGTATCGCCAGAAATCTTGCACGACTTGTAATTGCAATTGATATTCGTCGGTGATTAATTTTTGTTCGAACAACACGCCGGACTCAAACGCATGGCTAGTTAGTATTCTTTGACAGAAACTATGAATCGTGTAAATTGCTGCATCATCCATTGATTGTTGGGCTTCAGTGAGACGTTGAATGGCTTGTCGACGATCAACAATCAATGTCATTAATTGCTGATAAATAGGATCATCATGTTCACCGTTTAATAATGCCAGTCTTAACTCTTGTATGTTTTGTCGTATACGTGAACGTAACTCTTGAGTGGCCGCTTTGGTAAACGTCACCACTAAAATTTGGCTAACATCAAGCGGTGTAGGATAGCTATTTTCACCAATGCCAAGCAGTAACCTTAAATATATAAAGGCAAGCGAATAGGTTTTACCCGTACCTGCCGATGCTTCAATCAGTGTTCGGCCTGTTAACGGTAAATCAAAAAGATTGAGTTTTTTTATTTCGCCTGATGAAACCATTCAAGCTTACCAATAGTTGATGTTAACTCAATGCATGCAATTGATGCAGTCGGAAACATGGGCGGAGAGATATCAGGACAAAGCTCATTCACCAAATATCCAACTAAAGGAAGATGCGAAACAATAATCACTTGCTCAATACCTTGAGAAGGAAATGTCGATAACAAATTGGCAATATATTTAGGATTACCGCCAGGTACTAACAGTTTATCTGTTTCTACTGTTGAAACAGAAACTTGTGACGATAACTCTGCTAATGTTTGCTGAGCACGTAAATATGGGCTAACTAAACCAATATTAAATTGAAAATTTTGTTGTTTAAGCCACTGCCCAGCTTGAATTGCTTGTCGAATTCCGTAAGACGTAAGGGATCGACTTGAATCGGATGAAGCAGAAAAGCCTGCTTCACCATGCCTCATAATACAAACTTTCATTACTCTCCAATTAGCGTAATTTTAATTGAAAAATCAAGCATTCAGCACCACAACAAAAGGTAAATTTTGCCGTTAATTTAAAACCACCATCAACTTTATCAATACTGCTATTAATTTCGCAAGGTTCTGTTGCCACAGCTTTTGCTGCTTGAGTTAAAGATGCTAATTTAGCTTGAGCTTCTGACTCTGTCGCAAAGACATGCTCATACTCAGCCGTGCAATCCTCATTATCTATGATTGTGCCAACATCTACGCAACAACACGCCGGAGTATCATTTGCTTTACATTTATTTAAAGAATCTGTCATGCCATACCTCTGTTTTACCGATTAAATTGACAGTAGTATACTCTCAATCATATCTAAGGGCAAAATTCTCATCAGGATTTATTTAGAATAGCTTTACTTTGATAACATTCTTTGAAAGATAAAACGACATTGTTATTGACTAAACGGAATCAAGAATCCGAGTTGTAATTTGAGTTTTTTGAAATTGAGAAAATTAAAATAAATCTTGTCGATATGTCAGTAACGTTCACCAACAAATCAACGATTCAATTTGTAGTTAACTCAATGCCCCTTTTTCAGTTCTGTTAAGGTATTCTTTTATTATGAATCCAAATCCGTTTAACCAGAAAGTCGTTCAATTTAGGTTATTGCGATTGAATTTAATTGAGATAGTTAATGTTTTGGTAATCTTAAAAAGATTTAGATCATAAAAAAAGCAAAAAAACCTCTACCAAATGGTAGAGGTTATATGATTAAAATTTAGGTGCAGATGAACGACCACGTTTTTTTGCAAAACTTTTATCGTTCGATTCTGTTCGGTTACTTTTACGTCCCCGTTTAGCATCTGACTGAGCACCACTGACCAAGCTCATTTTCATTGGTTGATTCAGTACCCGTACTTTTTCTAAATGTTTAAGGATATCTTTTGGCATTCCTTTTGGTAACTCAACCGTTGAATGGGTTTCATAAAGTTTGATGTTACCAATATAACGACTACTAATATCCGCTTCATTAGCAATAGCACCAACAATATGCCGAACTTCAATACCGTTCTCTTTACCAATTTCAATACGATACATATCCATGTCACCCACATCACGACGTTCCCGACGTTTTGGCGACTCTCGATTATCGCCTCGTAGTCGACGTTCACCACCACGATTATCACGATCACGACTTTCACGAGATGGTTTGAATACTGGATCAGGCGGTAGAATTAATGGGCGCTCACCTTGTGCAAGTTTTAATAAAGCAGTTGCAATCGTTTCAAGATCCGCACCACTTTCAGTTTGGATTTGGCTTAGTATTGCTTGATATTGATCTAAATCATTACTTTCTAGCTGTTGTTGAACTTGCTGATTAAACTTAACTAACCGACGTTTTTCTAATAATTCTTTAGAAGGTAAACCCACTTCTGGGATTGGTTTTTTAATTGTTTGTTCAATATTTTTTAGTAAACGACGTTCACGGCTATCAACAAATAAAATTGCACGACCTGCACGGCCTGCACGACCTGTTCGCCCAATACGGTGAACATAAGATTCTGAGTCTAAGGTAATATCATAGTTGATAACTAAACTAATACGTTCAACATCTAATCCGCGCGCTGCCACATCCGTTGCAATTAAAATATCTAATCGACCATTACGTAATCGATCAAGTGTTTGTTCTCTTAATTGCTGCGTCATATCTCCATTTAATGCAGCACAACTGTACCCGTGTTTTTCAAGCACTTCGGCGACATCAAGCGTTGCTGTTTTTGTTCGTACAAATATAATTGCAGCATCAAAATCTTCTGCTTCAAGAAAACGTATTATTGCCTCATTTTTACGCAATCCACGCACTAACCAATAACTTTGATCGATATCAGGCGCTGCTTGATTAGTCCCTTTTATCTGTACTTCTTTTGGATTATGCATAAATCGTTTAGTGATACGGCGAATTGGCGCAGGCATTGTTGCTGAAAATAGCGCTGTTTGATGATCTTCGGGAATGGCAGCCATAATATTTTCAACATCATCAATAAAGCCCATTCTTAGCATTTCATCGGCTTCATCAAGAACTAAACCTTTAAGATTTGAAAGATCTAATGTTTTACGATTTAAATGATCTAATAAACGTCCAGGCGTGCCAACTACAATTTGCGGTCCTTGTTTTAACGCTCGCAATTGCACATCATAACGCTGACCACCATATAGGGCTAATACATTCACCCCTTTCATATATTTTGAATATTCTGAACAGGCATCAGCAACTTGTATTGCAAGCTCACGTGTTGGTGCTAACACTAATAGTTGTGGCGCTTTTAAGCTGGCATCAATGTTCATTAAAAATGGAATGGAGAAAGCCGCTGTTTTTCCACTTCCGGTTTGCGCCATACCAAGCACATCTTTTCCATCTAATAATAGTGGAATACATTCAGCTTGAATGGGTGATGGTTTGCTAAAACCAAGATCATTTAATGCGTTAAGGATGTCCTCGGATAAACCAAGGTCAATAAAAGAAACTTCATTTGTCATGTAAACTCGCTTATAAATTTATCATATATATAAACTTTCTATTTTAATTGCTAAACAATTAAGCTTAATGAAATAAAGTAATTCATCTCAATATGGTTAAATGTTTAATTGCATTTCCTTGAAAAGAAAGCTATATATAAATTTATGCCAGCTCACTAAATTGAAAATTTACGATTCACATCAAAAATTAATTACCGATACTATAATTGATTATTGTTGTGAATGTTATATGGACAAATATCACATTTGCGCAATACTCTGATCCGATTAAGGATATAACTAATTAACGACTCATCAATAACTTGAACAAGTATTAATAGTCAATCAGAACTAAACTATAACAATATTTTCACTTTTAAAACTGGCATGACCCATGTTACTTTTCCTCAAGTAACTTCATTTCATAGAGTGCCTGTTGATGTTCAACAAAGTTATAAATATTATTAGCTAAAGCATATTTAAATAACATTTTGGCACGCTCATTATCACCTTTATTCTGATAATATTTACCCAAATAAAAGTAGGTTTCACAAAGACGCTCAGCTAATTGCCGATTATTTTCAACGCCTTCTTGAAGATTTTGCATCAATTTAGATTCATTAATTTTACCTAAATAAAATGCAACAATATGGCTACTATAAATCGATTTATCATTTAACCGATTATAACGGTCTTGTAGCATATTTAATGCTGTTTTCTTATCAATCTCATTTTCAATTAGATAAAGCCATAATAATCTAATTGGCTCATTCACATCATATTGATAAAACTGAAGTGCATCTCGGTTAGCAGATTGATAATGACCTGTACGATACAACGTGATTGCTCGATTCAAATATGCATAAGCATAAGCTGGATCGATTTCTAAAGTTGTATTAAAAGACATTAAGGCAACATCAAAGTCACCTTCTCTTAAAGCATAAGTCCCTAAAAAGTTATAAATATCTGGAATGTCAGCGCTATAACCTAATAAGGTAGAAAAATCAATTTGCGCAAATGCTTTAAAACCTAATGAATCATAAACAATTCCCCTTTCAAAAATAAGCTGCATTCGGGTTACAGTATCAATATTTTTTTGGGATAATTGTTGGCTAATCTGAGCAATTTTCAATTCATCATTATACGAAACTTGCTCAGGAACAGCCAAAAGGAGCGGTGAACTTGAACAACCTGACAATAGAATAACAGCTATAAGTAAGCAGACAATCCTCAGGTTGAAAAGTTTCATTTTAAAACCCCTAATGATTAATTTTTTATTCAGTAATTGGTGAATGTTCCGTTGTTGGTTCAATTGCATCTTTCATACTTAAACGAATTCGACCTTGACGATCAATTTCAAGGACTTTCACATTGACTTCTTGTCCTACTTTTAAGTAATCAGCTACTTTTTCGACACGGTGATCAGCGATTTGAGAAACATGAACCAATCCTTCTTTACCACCAATAATAGAAACAAACGCACCAAAATCAACAATTCGAGTGACTTTACCGGTATAAATTTTACCAATTTCAACATCAGCAACTAAATTATTGATACGCTCCATAGCATCTTTAGCTTTGTTCGCATCTGATGCTGCAATTTTAACTGTGCCATCGTCAGAGATTTCAATGGTTGTGCCTGTTTCTTCAGTTAATGCACGAATCGTTGCGCCACCTTTACCGATAATATCACGGATTTTATCCGGATTAACGTTCATTGTATAAATACGTGGCGCAAACTCAGATATTTCTTGACGCGGTTTATTAATCGCTTGATCCATTACCGTTAAAATATGCAATCTGGCACCTTTCGCTTGATTAAGGGCAACTTGCATGATTTCTTTGGTGATACCTTCAATTTTGATATCCATTTGTAATGCACTCACACCTTCACGAGTTCCGGCTACTTTAAAGTCCATATCGCCAAGATGATCTTCATCACCTAAAATATCTGATAATACGACAAATTTATCGCCTTCTTTAACTAATCCCATTGCAATACCTGCAACTGATGATTTGATTGGCACACCGGCAACCATTAAGGCAAGCGAAGCACCACAAACAGAAGCCATTGACGATGAACCATTTGATTCAGTAATTTCAGATACGACACGCACCGTATAAGGAAATTCATCTTGGCTAGGCATAACCGCAGCTACACCTCGTTTAGCTAAACGCCCATGACCAATTTCACGACGTTTAGGTGATCCAACCATACCTGTTTCACCGACAGAATATGGCGGAAAGTTATAATGCAATAAGAAACGTTCGGTGTATTCGCCAGTTAATTCATCAATAATCTGCGCATCACGTTCAGTACCTAATGTTGCCGTTACTAATGCTTGAGTTTCACCACGCGTGAATAAGGCGCTACCATGTGCTCTTGGCAATAAATTAGTACGGATATCCAGTGCCCGAACCATATCTTTCTCACGACCATCAATACGAGGCTCACCAGCAATAACACGCTGACGAACAATTTGACTTTCTAAATCAATAATGATGTTCATCACTTCGTTTTCATCAAGTTCTTCATCTTGTGCTTTTAAAGTGGTTAGTACATCTTCTTTGATCAGATCGATTTGCGCATAACGAGCTTGTTTTTCTGTGATGCGGTAAGCTTCACCAAGACGATCTTTCGCTAGTTCAGAAACAGCATTATATAATGCTTCATTTTTAACTGGTGGAACCCAATCCCATTTTTCACGATTCGCTTTCGCCACAAATTCATTAATGTTATCAATGACCACTTGTTGTTGCTCATGACCTAATACGACTGCAGCTAACATTTGTTCTTCACTTAATAAATCAGCTTCAGACTCAACCATTAATACCGCACTTTTCGTACCAGCAACCACTAAATCCAAACGGCTATTTTGTAGTTCTTTTACTGATGGGTTCAATACAAATTCATCGTTAATTAAACCAACTCGAGCAGCACCAATTGGACCATGAAAAGGCACACCTGATAAGCAAAGTGCAGCGGAAGCACCTATCATTGCAACTAAATCTGGACTAACATCCGGATTGACTGACACGACTGTTGCAATGATTTGAATTTCATTAACAAATCCTTCTGGAAATAATGGACGTAATGGACGGTCAATTAAACGTGCAATTAACGTTTCGCCTTCGCTTGGACGACCTTCACGTTTAAAAAATCCACCCGGAATACGACCGGCAGCATAAGTACGTTCTTGATAATTAACTGTTAATGGGAAAAAGTCTTGTCCTTCTTTGACTTTTTTATTAGCCACCACCGTAACAAATACAGCGGTATCGTCCATATTAACCATGACCGCAGCTGATGCTTGACGTGCTAAAATACCTGTTTCTAAAGTAACAGTGTGACGTCCATATT
>CAMLAI010000013.1 GCA_946477995.1 uncultured Gilliamella sp.
TATGACTTTTATCATCTATTGGCAATGAATCTGTATCGATTTTACTTTGATTTGCTTGCCAGTAAATTTCTAAATCTGTCGCCGATAAATTCGACCAAGAAAATTTTAAATTTTTACCGGTAATTGTCAGTTGAGATTGTTTAGATAGGGTCAGTTCATCAAAACATAAACCGTTAAAACCGATGCTCATACCTCGCCAATCAACTGTAAGACCGAGTTCTTGTTTTAAACTCTGCCAATACCACCATCCAAATGAACTAAATAATAGCACAATGAGTAATAGAAAAGATGGGATCGAATAACGCTTCTTTAAACGTACCATTTAATATTCCTGACCCATTACATTCATTGCCGGTTTTGCCGGCAATGATAATTGAATCACACTGATGTCTGTTCCCGTTGATCAATATAAGCAAGCGCTTTATCTATACGAGCTAAAGTCCGTTTTTTACCTACAGCAAAAACGGTTGCATCAACCGATGGAGATTGACCAATACCCGTTACAGCAACGCGTAATGGCATACCCACTTTACCCATACCAACCTCAAGCTCAGTTGCGGTTGCTTCAATAGCATGATGAATTTTATCAATTTGCCAATCAAAATCAGCAATCGCCTCAATTTTCGCTTTAATAGCTAATAGTGGCGCTTTAGCAACTGGGCGTAGGTGTTTTTTAGCTGCATCAGCATCAAAATCATCAAAATCTTGATAACAATACGCACATGACTCAGCCATCTCTTTCAAGGTTTTACAACGCTCAGCAAACAATTTAATTATGGTTATAAGGTCAGGACCTTGACTTAAATCATAGCCATGTTGGTTCATATGCCAAACTAAATGCTGCGCAACATAGTCGGCATCCAAATGATTAATATAATGATGATTCAACCAAAGTAACTTTTCGGTATTAAACGCACTTGCAGATTTACTTACTGCATTTAACGAAAATAAATCTATCATTTCAGATATCGAAAAGATCTCTTGATCACCATGTGACCAACCAAGACGCACCAAATAGTTAAGTAATGCTTCCGGTAAATAGCCATCATCACGATACTGCATCACACTTACTGCACCATGACGTTTTGATAATTTTTGTCCGTCGTCACCTAAAATCATTGATACATGCCCATACTCAGGTAGAGGTGCATCTAATGCTTTAAGAATATTAATTTGACGAGGCGTATTATTAATATGATCTTCACCGCGTATAACATGTGTAATTTGCATATCCCAATCATCAACGACAACGCAAAAATTATAAGTAGGTGAACCATCAGTTCGGCGAATAATTAAATCATCAAGCTCTTTATTGGCAATTTCAATTGGACCACGAATTAAATCGTTGAAAACAACAACGCCATCAACCGGATTAGCAAAACGCACAACATGCGGCTCATCATGAGTATGCTGTTTTTGTACAGCATCACAACGACAATGCCCATCATAACGGGCTTTTTCCCCTTTTGCCATTTGCTCTTCGCGCAGTTTTTCTAGGCGCTCTTTAGAACAATAGCAACGGTAAGCCGTTCCTTTGGCCAACATTTCGTCAATCACTTGATTATAGCGATCAAAACGCTTAGTTTGGAAATATGGGCCTTCATCCCATGACAATTTAAGCCAATTCATACCATCCATGATAGCATCAATCGCTTCTGGTGTTGAACGCTCAAGATCAGTGTCTTCTATACGTAAGACAAATGAACCCTTGGCATGGCGAGTATAGAGCCAAGAATAAAGTGCAGTACGAGCACCACCAACATGTAAATAGCCAGTTGGACTTGGCGCAAAACGAGTTTTAATTTTCATGAAATAATCCTAATAATAACAAAAGTAAGCTTGGTCATGAAAACTCAAAACCAACGCTTTTTTCTCTAATTCGACCCAATCAGTCAATAGAATAACTTTTTGATATAAATTCAGTTTAGTTGCTTATTCTAGCATGGTAAAAGGTTTCGGCAATAGCCGATTACTATCGGCAACATGATTGCGACAATCGTTAATACAGTTAAGTTGATTTAGACGATTTAATAGAAATCGTTGAACAAACAAATCTATGCGTGTTTTAACTAAAAATTAATGTGCTTCATCCCAATTATTACCCACACCGACATCCACTTTTAACGGGACTGATAATTGGTAACAATTTTCCATAATAGATTTAATTTCAGTTCGATACGCATCAACTAATTCATGCTTAACCTCAAACACTAACTCATCGTGCACTTGCATAACCATTCTTATATTACCGGCTGACTGTTTTTTAATCCATTTACTCATCTCAATCATGGCAATTTTGATAATATCAGCAGCAGTGCCTTGCATCGGTGCATTAATCGCTGCGCGTTCCGCTCCGCGGCGCTCAATGCCATTTGTTGAGGTGATTTTTGGTAGATATAAACGTCGACCCGAAAGTGTTTCAACATAACCACGTTCAGCGGCTAACTGACGCGTTTGTTCCATATAGTTTTGTACGCCGGGATAACGTTCAAAATACCGATCGATATAAAATTGTGCTTCTTTGCGAGCTACATTGATTTGTTTCGACAAACCAAAAGCACTCATGCCATAAATCAGTCCAAAATTCACCGCTTTCGCTCGGCGCCTTTCTTCTGATGTCACTTCACTTTCGGACTTACCTAAAATTTCGCCCGCAGTTACGCGGTGGATATCTTTGTCATGAGCAAAAGCATTAAGTAAGCTTTTATCTTGCGACAAATGCGCCATGATACGTAACTCAATTTGTGAGTAATCCGCCGAGATGATCTTATACCCTTCTGGGGCAATAAACGCTTGACGAATGCGGCGACCTTCTTCATTTCGAACTGGAATATTTTGTAAATTTGGGTCATTAGAAGATAAGCGCCCCGTCACTGTACCAA
Organism: uncultured Gilliamella sp.; assembly: GCA_946477995.1. GTDB lineage: Bacteria > Pseudomonadota > Gammaproteobacteria > Enterobacterales > Orbaceae > Gilliamella. Next base: position 2,883 of record CAMLAI010000013.1, read on the forward strand.
TTTGGTTATAATTGGTATGAATACGATGATCAATAGGGCTAATCATTAATGGTAATTTATCAGTATAGGTATTTTTAAGTTTTGCCAAGCCTCGATAAAACAGAATCATACGTGGCAATTGATAATCATTAGCAAGTTCACTTAGCACTTCTTCACTGGTTGATGGATCACCCTTAGGTGTTTTTTTCAATACCGGCAATTGATGCTTATCAAATAAAATGGCTTGTATTTGTTTTGGCGAAGCAGGATTAAATTTTTCGCCAGCCAAAAATTGTAGTTGTTGCTCGGTTTCCCTTAGTTTGCTGTCCAATTCCTTTGAATATTCATTGAGCAACTTAGCATCGACTAAAACGCCTGTTCTTTCCATCTCGGCAAGTACCAGAGCAAGCGGCATTTCAACATCAGTAAAGAGTTTGATTAATTTTGGATCTTTTTCAAGGCTTGGCCACAATTTATTATGCAGCTGTAACGTAATATCGGCATCTTCAGCGGCATATTGAGTGGTTTTTTCAATATCAATGGCATCGATAGTTAGCTGTTTTTTATCTAACTTAGTCAGTTCATTATAAGTAATAGTTTTATGATTTAGGTAACGATGAGCCATACTATCCATATCATGACGTTCGGTACTATTTAATACATAAGACTCAAGCATCGTATCAAAAGCAATGCCTTGCACTTTAATATCATAATTAGCCAAAATACTATAATCAAACTTAGCATTTTGCGCGATCTTTTTGATATTAGGATTTTCTAAAATTGGTTTTAATTTTGCTAATACTTCATCAAGTGGTAACTGATCTGGAACCCCTAAGTATTGATGAGCTAGAGGAATATAAGCGGCTTGATAAGGAACCACACTTAACGATATTCCAACGAGCTTAGCATGCACATGATCAACACTATCTGTTTCTGTATCAAAAGCAAATTGTTTACTATTACTTAACTTAGTGAGCCATTCATCGAGTTGTGCCGACGTTAAAATGCATTGATAATCAGACTCTTTATTTTGTTTAACGTCTTCATTATCGGAAAATAATGGCACACCGCCGCTAGGGGATGATTTTTGTTGTTTTAAGAAAGTACCTGCCATTAACTCTTTTTGCCAGCGGTGAAAACCATAATAGGCAAATAATTCGTTTAATGCATTCACATCAATATCACTTACCATTAGTTGTTCGCTAGTAAAATCCAATTCTACATCAGTTTTAATGGTGGCAAGTAAATAAGAGAGTTCAGCCTCTTTTTGGTTATCAATCAGTTTTTGTTTTAAAGATTTTGCGCCACGAATTGAAAGTTTTTCAATTTCATCAAGACGAGCATAAATATCTGTTATGCCACTAAATTCAGCTAATAAGCTTTGAGCTGTTTTTTCACCAACACCAGGAACGCCAGGAATATTATCGGAAGAATCGCCACGCAGTGCTAAATAATCAATAATTTTCTCGGGTGGAACACCAAATTTTTCGATCACCCCTTGAGGATTAAGTACGGTGTTATTCATAGTGTTAATTAAAGTAATGTTATGACTCACTAACTGAGCCATATCTTTATCACCAGTACTAATTAGCACATCCAGATTTTCGCTTTCAGCTTGTCTAGCTAACGTACCAATAACATCATCAGCTTCAACACCTTCAATACACAGTAAGGGTAATCCCATTGCTTTCAAAATAGTATGAATAGGCTCAATTTGAGGGCGAAGATTTTCAGGCATCGCTTCGCGGGTTGCTTTATATTCGCTATAAATCTCATTACGGAAAGATCCCCCTTTAGCATCAAAAACCACAGCAATATGAGTCGGATTAAATTGATTAATTAAACTACGAATCATATTAATGACACCAAAAATAGCCCCTGTTGGTTCACCTTTGGCATTAGTTAACGGAGGACATGCAAAAAAAGCACGATAAAGATAAGAAGAACCATCAATTAAGATAATGGGTGTGTTATTTGGCATCATAATCACCTAGGTTATGCTATATAATAGTGAATAGTATAACCTAATTGGCAATAATATTCTTATTATGACCGATAATATAACGTAAAAATGTTTAATATGAATCATACACTTTAGTATAAAAAACGCGTAAAAAACTGTATCTTACACTGTGACTGTTATATAATATCACATCTATTTTTTGCCTGAGTATTTGATAAATGACACAATTAAGTCTAGCTGCGCAAAAAGTCAAAGCGGCCTTAGCTGATAAAAATCTTGAAACGCCATCATGTCGTCTAGCTATGGATAATAGTGAGCGTAAGGCTAAAATTGAAGCTCATTTTCGTGAAATTATGAAGTTAATGGAACTTGATTTAACAGATGATAGTCTGGCTGAAACACCACATCGAGTTTCTAAAATGTACGTTGATGAGATTTTTTCGGGGCTTTACTATGAAAACTTTCCGAAGATCACCTTAATTGAAAATAAAATGCAAGTTGACGAGATGATAACCGTTCGTGATATCACTTTAACCAGTGTATGTGAACACCATTTTGTCACCATTGACGGCAAAGCAACTGTCTCTTATATCCCTAAAGATAAAGTGATAGGCTTATCCAAAATTAACCGAATTGTCGAATTTTTTGCCTCACGTCCACAAGTACAAGAAAGGTTAACTCAACAAATACTCGTTGCCCTTCAAACCTTACTAGGGACGGTCAATGTGGCGGTCTCAATTGATGCAACCCACTATTGTGTTAAGGCTCGAGGCATTAAAGATTCAAGTAGTAGAACAACGACAACAGCGCTGGGCGGCGGGTTTAAAACAAATCCAAGTACCAGACAAGAATTTTTACGAGCACTTAATCATTATTAACAATAATAACCCGATTTGATTGATATTGATGTTAAACCCAAACTTAGCATTAAATATCGGTCTAAAACATATTAAAATAAGTGATATAAGACAATAACAAATCCGACTTTATATTACGTGCATCTTCAAGAAAGATTGGTATAATTCTCGGCTACTTAATATAAATAACATTGTTTTCATGAAGATTATCCGTGGTATCGCTAATTTAAAAAATCAATTTTCTCAATGCGTTTTAACATTAGGAAATTTTGATGGTGTGCATTTAGGTCACCAGCAATTAATTCATCATCTTATTAAACAAGGTAAAAAATTAAATTTACCGACTGTGTTAATGTTATTTGAACCACAGCCATTAGAGTTTTTTAATCCTAATAATGCGCCTTCACGGTTAACATCATTTCAAGAAAAGGTGATTTTTATTAAAGAGCTTGGGATTGATTATATTATAGCGATTCCATTTACTCAGACCTTTGCCCGCATGTCAGCTGATTGTTTTATTCAAGATTGGTTAATCAATAAGCTAAAAGCCAAATTTATCACTATTGGTGATGACTTTCGATTTGGATTCGAACGGCAAGGTGATATCAACCTTTTACAACACTATGCACATCAACACGATTTTGCTGTGGAAAATATGCCGACATTTGTTTGGAATCATTTAAGAATTAGTAGCACAGCAGTGCGCCAAGCTTTGTTGAATAATGATTTTCAATTAGCACACAGTTTATTAGGGCGTGATTACACCATCCAAGGTCGTGTGGTGCACGGTAATGCGTTGGCAAGACAACTCGGTTTTCCAACAGCTAATATTCATCTACATCGAAAAAAGCCTGCATTGCAAGGGGTTTATGTGGTTAAAGTTAAAAATTGCTGTAACCAACAACACTATTTTGGCATTGCTAATATTGGCTTAAGACCGACTATTCAAGGAAAAAAAGCAGTTTTAGAAGTGAATCTATTTGACTTTTCGGGTGACATTTATGGACAATATTTAGACGTGACTTTTGTCCATAAATTGCGCGACGAGAAAAAATTTGACTCATTGGCTGAGTTAAAACAACAAATTACACAAGATGTTTGCACTGCCAAACAGATCAGTGCACAATTAACCCATTAAAAAGAAGTAGTATCAACCAAATTAACTGGAATAAATCAGCATGACAGATTATAAAAATACACTAAACTTACCGGAAACGGGCTTTCCAATGCGAGGCGATCTTGCTAAACGAGAACCGGCAATGTTACAAAATTGGTACGATAAAGAACTTTATCGTAAAATCCGCCAAGTAAAAAAGGGTAAAAAAGCCTTTATTTTGCATGATGGACCTCCATATGCCAATGGCAAACTTCATATTGGTCATGCAGTTAACAAAATAATTAAAGATATTATCATTAAATCAAAAGGGTTAAGTGGTTATGATTCCCCATATATTCCAGGTTGGGACTGTCACGGCTTACCGATTGAGCAAAAAGTTGAAGAACAAGTAGGAAAACCGGGCGTAAAAGTAACACCTGCTGAGTTTCGTCAAATTTGTCGTGATTATGCCGCTTCACAAGTTGAACTACAAAAAGCCGATTTTATTCGTATGGGTGTGCTGGGTGATTGGCAAAATCCATACCGTACAATGGACTATGATACTGAAGCCAATATTATACGTGCTTTAGGAAAAGTCATTCAAAATGGTCATTTAGTTAAAGGTGCTAAACCTGTTTATTGGTGTACTGATTGTATGTCATCGTTAGCTGAAGCCGAAGTTGAATACTACGATAAATCTTCACCAGCCATTGACGTAAAATTCAAAGCGATGGATAACCAAGCTGTTGCTAATAAATTTGGTGTCAATACTGATTTAACCATCTATGCCGTGATTTGGACAACAACACCTTGGACATTGCCGGCAAGCCGAGGTATTGCCTTAAATGCTGACTTTGAGTATCAACTGGTACAAATCAATGATAAAGAATGCTTAATTTTAGCCACTGACCTTGTCGAATCAGTTATGAAACGTGCCGAAATTTCAGAGTGGAAAATTATTGGCAGCTGTAAAGGTGATGCGCTTGAGCTATTACGCTTTAAACACCCTTTCCTTGACTTTGACGAACCTATTGTACTCGGTGATCATGTTACTGTTGATGCCGGTACAGGTGCAGTGCACACCGCACCAGGTCACGGTGCGGAAGACTTTATTGTCGGTCAAAAATATGGTCTTGAAGTGGCTAACCCTGTTGGTGGCAATGGCTGCTATTTACCGGGTACAGGTGCAGGTTTAGATGGCTTATTTGTATTTAAAGCTAACAAAGTTGTAATTGAAATTTTAAAAGAAAATAATGCATTACTGCATTTTGAAAACATTGAACACAGTTACCCATGTTGTTGGCGACATAAAACACCGGTCATTTACCGAGCAACACCACAATGGTTCATCAGCATGGACAAACAAGGGTTACGTGCGCAATCATTAAAAGAGATCAAACAAGTTCGTTGGATCCCAGATTGGGGACAAGCACGAATTGAAACCATGGTAGCAAACCGCCCAGATTGGTGTATTTCTCGTCAACGTACATGGGGCGTACCAATGACGTTATTTGTGCATAAAGAGACCGAAGCGCTACACCCAGACACATTAGCATTAGTTGAAAAAGTCGCTAAATTAGTTGAACAAAATGGTATTCAAGCTTGGTGGGATGCAGATATTAGAGATCTATTAGGTCCTGATGCCGATGATTACCGTAAAGTACCCGACACATTAGATGTGTGGTTTGATTCCGGATCAACTTTCTATTCAGTCGTTGGTGTTCGCGCTGAATTTGCAGGTCATGAAGCAGACATGTACCTAGAAGGTTCAGATCAGCACCGTGGTTGGTTTATGTCTTCATTAATGTTATCAACCGCGATTGATAACAAAGCCCCTTATCAGCAAGTATTGACCCATGGCTTTGTGGTTGATGGTCAAGGCCGTAAAATGTCAAAATCACTTGGTAACATTGTGACACCACAAGAAGTAATGAATAAACTGGGTGCAGATATTTTACGTTTATGGATCGCCTCAACTGATTATTCCGGTGAAATGAGCTATTCCGATGAAATTATCAAACGCTCAGCCGATAGCTATCGTCGAATTCGTAATACAGCTCGCTTCTTATTAGCTAACTTAAATGGCTTTGACCCAGCTAAGGATATGGTAAAACCGGAAGATATGGTGGTGCTAGACCGATGGGCTGTTAGTATGGCTAAAGAAGCGCAAGAACAAATCATACAAGCTTATGAAAACTATGACTTCCATAAAGTTGTTCAACGTATCATGCAATTCTGTTCAATCGAAATGGGCTCATTCTATTTAGATATTATTAAAGATCGCCAATATACAGCAAAAAGCGACAGTATTGCTCGCCATAGTTGCCAAACAGCGTTATATCATATTGCGCAAGCCATGGTACGTTGGATAGCGCCGGTATTATCGTTCACAGCTGATGAAATTTGGCAATACTTACCTGCATCACAAAAATCAGAATTTGTGTTTGAAGATGAATGGTATTGTTCACTCTTTAGTTTATCTGATAGTGAAGCATTAAATAGCGAATATTGGGCACAAATTTTAGCTATTCGTAGCGAAGTCAATAAAGTGCTTGAACAAGGTCGTAACGATAAAGTGATTGGTGGCTCACTTGAGGCTGCGGTGACACTTTACGCCGATGAAAAAATTGCGGATGCTTTAGCAAAATTAGAAAATGAATTACGTTTTGTTTTATTAACTTCACAAGCTAGTGTTAAAACATTAGCGTCTGCGCCAAAATCAGCAATACAAAGCGATATCAAAGGTTTGAAAATTGAATTGGCTAAAGCGCAAGGTGATAAATGTCCTCGTTGCTGGCATTATACTGTCGATAATGATCCAACAACGCATTTATGCAAACGTTGTGAACAAAACATCCATGGTAATGGTGAAATCAGACATTTTGCTTAATAAATAGTCATTAATTCATCAAACAAGGGTTATAGGCAACCACACTATAACAATTTAATTTCTTTACCGCCGACAATTGTCGGCGGAAACATAATGAGCATATACGCTATGAAAAAAAACAATGGGCTTTACTGGCTATTGTTAGCAATAGTTGTTTTTATTGTTGATATTGCAAGTAAATTCTGGATATTAGATCGCTTTGCTTTATATGAGTCAGTGAATCTTTTACCTTTCTTCTCAATCACTTATGTGCGTAATATTGGTGCAGCCTTTAGTATTTTTGAAGGCCAACGTTGGATGCTTGCATCTATTGCATTAATTATTAGTGGTGTAATTATCTATATGTTATATCGCAATACAGGCAGACAAAAATTAGAAAACTTTTCATTATCATTAATTTTAGGGGGCGCATTAGGAAATTTATTCGATCGCCTTTACCATGGTTTTGTTGTCGATTTTCTTGATGTCAATTTTGGTGATTGGCACTATCCAACGTTTAATATTGCAGACTGTGCAATTTGCGTAGGTATTGGATTATTTATTCTTAGCAGCTTAAAAAAACCCAAGAAGACCATCTAACATGCAAATTATTTTAGCGAATCCACGAGGCTTTTGTGCCGGTGTTGATCGTGCGATTACTATCGTTGAACGAGCACTAGAGTTATTTGGTGCACCAGTTTATGTCCGTCATGAAGTTGTTCATAACCGCTATGTGGTTAATCGCCTTAAAGAGTTAGGGGCTATTTTCATTGAAGAGATCAATGAGGTGCCAGACAATGCTATTTTAATTTTTTCAGCACATGGTGTGTCTAAAAGCGTTCGTGAAGAAGCCAAACAACGTCAACTTCGTATATTTGATGCTACTTGTCCATTAGTCACTAAAGTGCATATGGAAGTGGCTCGATCGAGTTATCGAGGTGAAGAAGTCATTTTAATTGGTCATGCTGGACATATTGAAGTCGATGGCACCATGGGGCAGTACAATAACCCAGAAGGTGGAATTTATCTGATCGAATCCATTGAAGATGTTGAAAAACTAAAAGTGAAAAACGAACAACACCTTTGTTTTACCACGCAAACCACACTATCAGTTGATGATACAGCTGAAATTATTGCTGCACTAAAAAAGCGTTTCCCAAATATCCGCAGCCCTCGTAAAAATGACATTTGTTACGCCACAACTAATCGCCAACAAGCGGTTAAACAGCTCGCTTCACAAGCAGATGTGGTATTAGTTGTTGGCTCTAAAAACTCGTCTAATTCAAATCGTTTAGCTGAACTCGCTAGACGCAATAGCAAGCATGCTTATTTAATTGATTTTGCCTCTGATATTGATCCCGCTTGGTTAACCAATGCCCGCACAATAGGAGTGACGGCAGGCGCTTCTGCACCCGATATTTTAGTCCAACAAGTTATCGATCACTTAAAAAATTTAGGTTGTACAACACTCACCGAAACCGACGGTATTTTAGAAAATATTACGTTTGAAATACCTAAAGCACTTCGAATTGAAGTAAAAGCAAACTAACTGTTTAATTTGAGTGTTTTAGTTGCTCAAATTTTGCCAGTAGCTGATCATGGGTCTCGATATGCTCAGGATCAGCAATAATCGCATTTTGAATAGGACAAACACGTTGACAGGTTGAATGATCATAATAACCCACACATTCAGTACATTTATTGGGATCAATTTCGTAGGTGTCAAACCCCATCGAGATAGCCTCGTTCGGACACTCAGGTTCACACATATCACAATTAATACACTTAGAGGTTATTTTTAACGCCATTACTTTGTTTTTCTTAATCCACTTAAAAAATTTGCGCCATTATAACGCAATCCTTCATAAAACCTAAGATAAGATGCAGTAAGCAAATTCAAAATTAGTCTGTTTTATAAAAAAGGTAATGTATGAGTATACCTTTATCTAAGTAAGATAATATAAACTATTAGATTAGTTAAATGAGTATTTTTGTTGAAATTCAAAAATATCTTCCAAATTTTCATGCTACAACCAAAGAAAGCCTTATCACACTTAAAATTGCTTAAAATATTTTCATAATTATTACAATTTATTATCGTTAGTTATCAATGGCATTTGATTTTATACGATACAATGACGAAAAATTTTATAAAAAATAATAGGATGAAAAGATTGTCAAAGTTTTTAAAAATTAAAAATATTGCTATAACCTTTATTATATTAGCCATTATTTATCTTGTTTATTGGATTTTATCCCCTTCTGAAAAAGCAGTAAATTATATTACCGCACCAGTGACTAAAAGTAATATTGAAAAAACTGTTCTTGCCGATGGAACCATCAGTGCTTTTAAGCAAGTAAGCGTTGGTGCTCAGGTTTCTGGTCAAATCAAAAAATTATATGTGGAATTAGGCGATGAAGTTAAACAAGGCGATATGATTGCCGAAATAGATGATCTTAAACAAAATAATGATTTAAGACAGTCAGAAGCTTCATTAAATAGTTTAGAAGCTCAACGTAAATCGAAAAAAGCAAAATTAGTTAACTATCAACTTACTTACGATCGTCAATTAAAGTTAGTCAATAAAGGGGTTGGAATTCAATCCGATTTAGATGCCGCTAAAGCTGATCTTGATGGAATTAAAGCCGATATAGCAGCACTAGATGCAGATATTATCAGTGCTCAAGTTGCCGTTGATACCGCTAAAGTGAACTTAGGGTATACTAAAATTCGTTCGCCAATTGATGGTGTCATTGTGGCAATTCCGGTTGATCAAGGGCAAACTGTTAACTCTGTTCAAAGTGCGCCAACAATAGTCAAAGTTGCACAACTGGATAAAATGACCATTGAGGCACAAATTTCTGAAGCAGATGTGATTAATGTAAAAAAAGGCATGCCTGTTTATTTTACAATATTAGGTCAGCCCAATAAACGTTTTGAGGGATTAACACTACGAGCAATCGAGCCTGCACCAGACTCAATTAATACCGAAAGTTCATCTAACTCAAGTACCTCCTCTTCAACGACTAAAACAGCCATCTACTATAATGGTTTGTTTGATGTTGATAATCCAAATCACATTTTACGTATTTCGATGACAGCTCAAGTTTATATAGTGTTATCACAAGCTAAGGATGTGCTTACGATTCCATCACAAGCTATTGAAAAGAATTTAGATGACGATAAAGCTATTGTTTACGTACTTAATCAACATAATGATATTGAAGAGCGAAAAGTCAGTTTAGGTGTCAATAATAATGTTAATGTTGAAATCAAATCAGGGCTTAAAGAAGGAGAAGTCGTCATTGTAAGTAGTATCAATGGTGCACAACTCAATCCTAATGGACGGACCCCAAGGATAAGATTCTAATATGACAAATAATAACCCGCTGATTAAACTGGAAAATATAGTACGTGAATTCCCTGCTGGCGATTCAACCATAAAAGTGCTTAAAGGTATCAATTTGTCGATTAATGCTGGTGAAATGGTTGCCATTATTGGCGCTTCAGGATCGGGCAAATCAACTTTAATGAATATTTTGGGTTGTTTAGATAAACCCAGTTCGGGGGTTTATACTATTGGAGGTCGAACCACTAATCAATTATCCCCCGATGAATTAGCCGAATTACGTCGTGAACATTTTGGTTTTATCTTCCAACGTTATCATTTATTAAGTGCCCTTACTGCGCAAGGGAATGTCGAAATTCCAGCAATTTATGCTGGCGCATCTAATGAATTTAGGCAACAACGTGCTGTTGAAATTTTAACGCGATTAGGGTTAGAAGATAAAATCAATAACAAGCCGAATCAATTATCTGGCGGTCAGCAGCAACGAGTCAGTATTGCGCGAGCGTTAATCAATGGTGGGCAAGTGATTTTAGCCGACGAACCAACCGGCGCGCTAGATCGTAAAAGCGGTTTAGAAGTTATGGCAATATTGCGCGAACTTCATAAACAAGGCCATACTGTCATCATTGTGACTCACGATAGCAATATTGCCCAAAGTGCACAGCGCATTATAGAAATCAGTGATGGTAATATTATTTCAGATGCTAGTAATCCTAACTATCATGATGATGATGATAATCGACAAATAAAACAGATAGAAACAACCAAAACACAAGATAACTGGTTAGCCAAATACTATCGTTTTCGTGATGCATTTAATATGGCAATATTATCTATGTTATCGCAGCGACTACGTACTTTTTTAACCATGCTTGGTATTATTATTGGTATCGCTTCTGTTGTGTCAATGGTGGCATTAGGGCAAGGAACCAAGCAAAAAATTCTGTCTGACATTAATTCATTAGGAACAAGCACCTTAGAAATTTATGCTGGTAATGGATTTGGTGATCGTAATGCCGATAAAATCACAACATTGCGATCTTCTGATGCTGACTTTTTAGCCAAACAAAGTTTTGTCCATAGTACCACGCCTAACCTTTCAACTAGTGTCTATTTTCGCGTTAATAATTTGGCGGTAACAGGAACGGTTAATGGGGTTGGTGAACAGTATTTTACTGTACGTGGTTATAATATAACTAAAGGTAAAGCGTTTGATCACGCAAGTGTTCTGTCGTCCGCGCAAGATGCTGTCATCGATGAAAATACCGTTAATCGCTTATTTAATAATCAAGATCCAATTGGTAAAATTATTATGGTTGGGCAACTACCAGTTAAAGTCATTGGTATTGCAACTAAACAACAGCAAGGCTTTGGTAGTAATGAAAGCCTGAATATTTGGTTACCTTATACCACAGTGATCAATCGCATGGTTGGGCAAACATCATTAAAAAGCATTACTGTTAGAGTAAATGATAATGTTGATCTATCCGTAGCAGAACAAGCGATTAATAAGATTATGCTACAACGCCATGGCACTAAAGACTTTTTTATATTTAATTCCGATAGTATTCGTGAAACCGTGAATTCTTCAACATTGGTGTTAACATTATTAATCTCAACTATTGCGTTAATTTCACTGTTGGTTGGCGGTATTGGCGTAATGAATATTATGCTGGTGTCAGTCACAGAAAGAACGCGAGAAATTGGGGTAAGAATGGCGGTTGGAGCTCGCTCTAGTGATATTCTTCAACAATTTTTAATTGAAGCAGTGTTAGTCTGTTTAATTGGTGGTATTTTGGGAATTATACTATCATTTGTGGTTGGGCTGATTTTCAATTATTTTGTCTCTTTATTTGCTATGAGTTTTTCAATCATTTCAATTATTGCGGCATTTAGTTGTTCAAGTATCATTGGTATTATTTTTGGTTATTTTCCTGCCAAACGAGCGGCAAAACTTGATCCAATTTATGCACTAGAACGTGAATAATACTCCAATAAAATCCCTTTGCTGAAATAACTCAAACAAAGGGATTGATTAATTTACAGCTCGCTAATTGATTAATGCAATGAATATTTTCTATGTATCTATCAATTATTTAAACAGTAATAAATTACTCATTACTGTTTGCTTGTTTATCATGAGCTTTGACATTCGGATCTAAACCAACTAAAAAGGCTGTAACCCTCGCATAATCTTTAATAAATGCATCATCACTTGACACATCTAACCCTTTAGTATTGATATAGAATTTACGATTAACAATCCAAGTTGGTATGGATGTTGGCTGCATTTCTTTAATAGCATTAGCTTGTTGCGCCATAAAAGCTTTAACTAAAAAGCTGTCTTTGGTTTTATCATAAGTTTCAGAATCCACACCGAGTTCAGCAAATACAGCTTTAATATCATCTGGCGTTTTTATACTACGATCTTTTTGTACTGCATTATACAGTGCTGGTGAAACTTTATCTTCAATACCAAGTACATTAGCAATCGCCCATGCTTGAGCTAAATCTTGAGCAAGTGGACCAAAATCCAATAAATGATAACGTTTAATTTTGATATCTTGAGGGATAGCTTTAGCTATAACTTGTGAACCATGATATTGGTTTTCAAATCTATAACAACTAGGACAATTAAACGAAAAAAATTCGATCACTTCTTTGTCTGGCGATGGATTAGTGGGTAATACAATATATTGTTTATCCACTTCAATCGGAGCTTGAGTCGTCGCCGGAGCGGCTGTTTGCGATGCGTCTGTTTTTGCATTAGAAGGCGCTTCATCAGCAAAACAATTTACCGAAAACAGTAATACTCCCATAGCAATAAGCGTTTTTTTCATTTAACTAATTCTCCTTATTCTTTAATGATGCCGCGAGCTTTTAATAGTGCGGTTTTAAAATCTTCTTCATAATCTTTTTTTAGTCCGGGAATGACTTCACTTTTATCTGCATCGCGCATCTTTAAGTGATAGATTAACACTTCATCGCCCAGATCTTTTAAATCGCCCTCGAAGCCAGCTTCCTGACCGAGTTTAACTAAAAATTGTAACAAACTGAGATCTGAATCATTTTCCCAAGCTGACTTTAATAATTCCATTACTTCATCAATACGATGACATTTCATAAATTATACCTTTTTTGAATCTTCAAACCCATTGAAGATGATGATTTAATATTTTATTTTGATATTGTGTTACTCATTAGTTTAAGCATAACACTATTGATAAAACAATTTATCAAAATAAATGATGTAAACATGTTTAATTGAATTTATCAATTATTCCATACCTGAAAAACCATTACAGATATATTTCATTTTCCAATTACAACACTTGATTACTTAATCTAAGTATGAAGACTATGTTATAAATTGTACGATTTAAAATAACTTTGCTATATAGTAATGTTATTTTGTGTTTTGGCAATGTAAAAGAGAAATAATTTATGCAGAAAAGCGCTATTACCGCAATCATTTTAGCTGGAGGTCAAAGCTCACGCATGAATGGTGAAGACAAAGGCTTAATCTTATTAAATGACAAAGCGCTTTATCAACATGTTATTGATCGCATTGCGCCTCAAGTCGGCACACTAATGATCAATTGCAATCGTCATTTAGATCAATATCAAAAAGCAGGTTATGCCATATTTAGTGATGATTTAGAGGGTTTTTTAGGACCACTTTCGGGCATCTATAGCGGATTACGTCGGACCAATACCGATTGGAACTTATTTGTTAGTTGTGATACCCCTTATTTACCCAAGGATTTAATTGCCCGTTTAGCAAAATATACGACCAATTATAGCGCTATCTACCCTTTTGATGGCAAATACGCTCATCCAACGATTTTACTTATACATCGTTGTGTACTTGTACAATTAGAACAATATTTAGCACTAGGGAACCGCAAACTAATGCTATTTTTGCAGCAAGTACAAGCTAAAGCCGTAGATTTTAGTGATACGCCAACATCTTTTGTGAATATTAATACCTATGACGAATTAGCCAACGCACATTTATCCTAAATCAAATTTTACGATAACCATGATTGCAATAGTCTATCTAACCTATCAATTTCATCTATTTGAGTTGACCATGAAGTACAAAAACGTAAACAGCAGTTATGGTCATCGATAGGACCTAAATTATCAACCGCATAATGAGCAATAATCTTTTCAGCCAGTTGGTTGGGAAAATTAACAAATAGTTGGTTAGTTTGTGGTTTGCTGGCAAATGTTAATCCAGCTTTTTCAAAAACAATTTTTAGTTTATCGGCCATATTATTACTGTGTTGCCCTAACTGGAAGTACAAATCATTTTGCATCAACTCATTCATCTGTACAGCAACAATCCAGCTTTTTGCTAATATTGCACCTTTTTGCTTCATACTAAAACGAAAGTCTTGATTAATAGATAGATTATTAAAAATAACCATTTCACCAGCAAACGCCCCGACTTTGGTTCCACCAATATAAAATACATCAGTGTATTTAGCTAAATCAGGCAAAGTCAGATCATTATCTTTTGCTGCCAATGCCATCGCTAGGCGGGCACCATCTAAATAGAGAAAAAGGCGATTTTTTTGGCAATATTGATAAAGATTTTTAAGATCTTGCTGACTATATATTGTGCCTAATTCAGTGGTATTAGAGATGTAAATAAGCTTAGGTTGTACCATATGTTCATCACTATGATGAAATAATACAGGTTCTATCAATTCCGGCGTAAGTTTTCCATCAGCTGTTGGCACCGAGATTACTTTATGCCCTGTCGCTTCAATCGCTCCGGTTTCATGCACGTTAATGTGTCCGGTATTCGCGGCAATTACGGCTTGATAGGGTTTTAAAATATGTGAAATGACCGTTAGATTGGTTATTGTGCCACCAGGCATAAAATGCACATCAGCATGAGGAGATTGTAATCGTTTTTGGATATTTGTTATAGCTTGTTTGCAATATTCATCTAAACCATAACCCGCTAATTTCTTATTATTAATAGCAATAAAACTTTCTAACAAACTGGGGTGAACAGTTTGATTGTAATCATTCAAAAAATCGTTCATATTATTCTCTTTTTGAACATCTGCTGCAAAAAATCATGTAATATTGTTTATCTATCGAATATGGTACATTAACATAAACTAGTGATGAATAAAAAAAAGATTATCGGAATTTGTGGTTATAGCGGTAGTGGCAAAACTACATTGTTAAAACAGGTTATTCCACTACTTATTAAACAGGGCGTTAATGTAGGCTCATTAAAACATGCCCATCATGACATCGAGTTAGACATCCCTGGTAAAGATAGTTATGAATTGCGTAAGGCCGGCTCAGTACAAACAGCCATCGTATGCGATAATCGTTATGCAATTATTCATGAAACGCCCAATAAACCAGCAGATCTGACTACACTGATAAATCAGTTTACAGATGTAGACATCATATTAATTGAAGGATTTAAACACGAAAAAATACCTAAAATTATCTGTCATCGTCAAACCATTAGTCATCCCGTTTTTATCGATGACTTTACGCTTGCTATCGCCAGTGATAACCAATTAGATATATCGATTCCATTGCTAGATATCAATCAACCACAACAAGTTGTGAAGTTTATACTCGATTACCTATTAAACTGATCTAATGATGATGTTCTGATTGGCAATAAAACGTATTGAGTAAAGTTAATTTTTTATAACGATGTAACTCATTTACTAGCTTGCTTAACATAAATAGCCAATTGAAAAATGAAAGATTGATATTCCAAACAAAAATTTATAAACATTAAATAAAACAATGTAAATGATATGTTAATATAGCTAACCTTTAGCTATATCCTGATTTAAGCAATATGCATCCATTATTAAAAAAGATATTAATCAAAACAAGAAACGTAGTTATTGGATTAATGCTGTTATCTATTTTTCTCATTTTAATAATGCGTTGGATCGATCCGATTGGCTCAATGTTAATGGTGGAAAGAAAAATTGTTAATTGGGGCATCACACAACAGCGGGAATGGAAAAATTGGGATGCAATTTCAGACAATATTAAAATCGCAGTTATTGCTTCAGAAGATCAGAACTTTGCAACACACTGGGGCTTTGATTTTGATGCAATTAATCGAGCATTGAAACATAATCAAAATGCAAAAAAAATTCGTGGCGCAAGCACTATTACCCAACAAGTAGCTAAAAATATTTTTTTATGGCCATCACGAAGTTGGCTACGTAAAGCAATAGAATCTTGGTTTACTATCTGGATTGAGTTAATTTGGTCAAAACAAAGAACCCTTGAAATCTATTTAAATAGTGTAGAATGGGGGGAGGGGATTTTTGGCATTGAAGCAGCATCTCGTTATTATTTTAATGTCAGTGCAAATCAATTAACGCCTTATCAAGCGAGTTTACTTGCAGCAACGTTACCTAATCCAAGAAAATGGAGCCCAGCCACCCCCACAAACTATGTCCAAAAAAAAGCAGAATGGATTCGAGCGCAAATGGCTAATCTTGGTGGTAAAAATTATTTAAAACAGATGGAGTAAAAACTGTTTTAAATTAATGTCTGAATAAATTCGGGTACCACCTGACTTGCTGGGCCATAAATTTTAGTTTGAAATAAACTTTCGCCTAAGCTTGGCTCTAAATTAAGTTCAATCGTTTTAGCACCGGATTGATTAGCAATTTGAACAAAACCGGCGGCAGGATAGACATTGCCCGATGTGCCAATTGAAATAAAATAATCTGCTTGTGATAATGCATCATAAATTTGATCCATCTGTAATGGAATTTCACCAAACCAAACAATATGCGGGCGTATTAATTTATTTTGTTGATAATTAATATCGTTGAAACAGTCAATAATTTCTCCGGTTTTTTCATTACGCGCTTTTAATAATTCGCCATGCATATGAATAATATTTTTCGATCCAGCTTGTTCATGTAAGTTATCAACATTTTGAGTTACAACCAATACATTATTTGAACCGAGTTTTTGTTCTAACTCAGCCAGTGCAATATGAGCTTGATTAGGTTTTACCGATGGATCTTGCAATTTTCTTCGTAACATATTGTAAAAATTATGCACCGCAATGGGATCACGACGGTAACCTTCATAAGTGGCAACATCATTAACATCATAACCTTCCCATAATCCATTTTGGGCTCGAAAGGTTGATAACCCCGATTCGGCTGAAATGCCAGCCCCTGTTAAAATGACAATTTTGGGCGTTTTTAACATATCTATTTTCCTTTTTATTGATAAGTTAAATAATCTACTAAGATATAAAAGATTATTGGCTATATTCGGTGGTAAATATATGTAAGGCTGGTTGGCTTAATTTTTGATATTGGCTGTAAGCACTTGCTACTTTAAGCCTTATTTCATCTTTTGATTCACCATCCAACCAACTGTTAATCATAGCATGAATACTATAAGCTTCTGGCGCCATACGGTGCAAGGTTAAGATCAATGGATTAATACCTAAATGAGATAGTGGTGGAGTAAAATATTTCTGACTTTTACAAGCAAATACAGCAGCATAACGCGATTTTTGCTTTTCTTGTTGAGTTTTAGATAATGTGCTCCAACGCCAACTACCTGGTAAATAACTGCGCCAAGATGGCGTTTCCATTAATGCATTATGCCCAATATAAACAACAAGATCAGCGTTACCACCAGCATTGATTTGTTTTTTATCTACTGATAATGACAGCGAATTTTTTCCCGCAGAATAGTCAATAAAATCATTTACCGTATCATCAATATATTTACCATCATAGGCTTGAGCAATAAGGTAAACATCTTGATTTTGATGTTTATATATTATCTCTTCTAATATTTTACCATCATTAGGCTTATTAACTTGTATAACTTGCCACTCTTTTTGCTTAGCAAAATAGGTTTTAAAACCGTAAGCCGCGCCCCAATAGAGATTATTTTTGGGATCTTGACCATTACCAATCGCAGCTGGAACTGGCGCTATACCTTGATATTTGTTATCACATAATGCGACCAGAACATGAATAACTTTTGTGTCGGCTAAACATGAAAAAGATAAAAAAAACGATAAGAATGATATCAACCATAAATAAGGACTAATTTTGTTCATAATTGATACTTTCCTCATCAATTTCATATTTAACTATAACTAAATTTTATACATCACTTTGCAAGAAATACATTTCAGCATACCGGCTGCATTCTGTTTAATCGATATATCTTTCCAGATTTTATTCTTTCGCTAAGTAACACCGTTTTGACCAATAAAGGTATTTTTCATCATTATAATAAGTACATTGATTTTCTTGATTATACTATAATTATTTTCAAGTTAATGCGAGTCGACATTTCATACAATTTGTAAAATTTTATCAGTCAAATTATAGCGCATTCAATTGACATAATTATAAAAATAACCCTATCCAAGCCAAAAGGTAAAACATATCCATTATTAGGAAAAGTTTCAAAGCTGTGGTTAGCGCTTGCTATGATGTCTAGTTCTAAATAGATTGCTAACTAGTATGTGAAATAGCTAATATTGACCAATATCCTCACCAAATGAAAGCATCATGGGATCAATAACGCCTCGTTTTTGAGTTGATTTGCCAATCACTCGACAAAAAGAGAAGCACCAAGTAAATAGTAAGGTAATCAACATTGGTTTACGCTTAACCATATAGCTTAATGTGATAACTTGAAAGCGGTTTCCTTATAAATTTTATGGTTGTAATGTAAAAAATAAATAGACTGCTTTATGTTATCTACTTTTAAATAAAAACAATAACCATGTTAAATAAATAGCGTGAACCCTCGCTTAACGATCAAAAGTTGATATTAATTAACTTTACAGATGATATAATATTATCAATTAGTTAACTAAATTTTCAATGAAATCATAAGTTTTTATAAGGTATTTTTAAATGAAAACAATTGGCTTAATCGGCGGTATGAGTTGGGAAAGTACCGTTACCTATTATCAAGTAATTAATCAAATGGTAGCAAAATCATTAGGGGGATTACATTCAGCGAAAACGCTATTATATAGCGTAGATTTTCAAGAAATTGAATTATGCCAAGCCAATGGTGAGTGGGATAAAAGTGCACTGATTTTAATTGATGCAGCCAAAAAATTACAAATAGCAGGTGCAGATTTTATTGTCATTTGTACCAATACTATGCATAAAGTCGCAGATCAGATTCAAGCAGCAATTACTATTCCAATTATTCATATTGCAGATGTCACAGCTAAAAAATTGATTCAACAAGGTATTAAAACTGTAGCATTGTTAGGGACTAAATACACAATGGAGCAAGATTTTTATAAATCAAAATTGATTGACCAAGGCTTAATAGTATTAATACCGGATCAAGAAGATAGAAATGTTGTTAACCAAATTATTTACGATGAACTTTGTAAAGGGATTATTAAACCTGCATCTAAACAAGCTTACTTAACGATTGTTGATAAATTAGTTGAACGCGGAGCACAAGGTGTGATTTTAGGCTGCACAGAAATTGGTTTATTAATATCACAATCAGATCGAAATATCCCTTTTTTTGATACAGCCTTAATTCATGCAGAAGCCGCCGCTATGCTAGCAATAAGTCACTAAGCATTATCATTAGTATCGTTAATATATTCCAAAATATCTCCAGGTTGGCAATCTAAATATTCACAGATTGCCTCAAGTGTGGCTAATCTAAAACCTTTCACTTTACCTTGTTTAAGCAAAGATAGATTTTGTTCCGTAATACCGATAGCCATAGCTAAATCTTTAGATTTTACTTTTCGTTTAGCGAGCATTACATCTAGATTTATAGTAATTGGCATGTTTAATTCCCCTATACAAACTGCTGATTTTCTTCCGCTAGTTGGCATGCTTTTTTTAATATTTGTCCAATAACCATAATACTGATAGCTGGGAACAATACCATAATATCATCACTTGTAAACGAAAAAGAAAAATAACGTTCAGCTTGGTTGAAACTTAAAATTAAAGTTAACAAAGGCTCAGATAAAATACTAACAATAGACCAGATGACTAACATTTTACCAAAAATATAGCAGTGATTAGCTGACCTTTCTGAAAAGAAATCAGATTGACTGTATTTTAAAAAAAGTAATCGCAACTGATAAAATGCATAAATTAAAATAAAGATTTCTACAGTATCAATTAACGTTGCTAAAAAAGCCTGCCAAAACTCGAGTTTAGTTGGATCAACATCAACACTGTTAGATATAAAAAAAGAATATCCTCCTGATGCTAATCCAATATTTTCAATATTAAAAAAGTAATAAAGTAGTGGCGATAATGCACCAATCAACATAACTATGATAATAAGAGTTGTTAATAGTACCATAAATCGACAATATTGATTTAAGCGTAAGTTTGATCGAGCTAATGTTGTGTTCATATTTATTTCCTTTTTTATAAAGATTGAGCACAGTCTAGCCTATAAAAATAGAAATAACAATAATAAATTAAAGTAAAACGATAATTTTTTATCGTTTAATATTTATAAAATAAAATAGCAAAATCAATAGTGAGTAAAATTTAGTTATAAAAAAACCTTACTTTGTTACAAGTAAGGTTCAGGAAGTTAACATTAACGAAAAAAAATTATGCTTCGATTGCAACTCGTAATTTTTTCATTGCATTTTTTTCGAGTTGACGAATACGTTCAGCAGAAACACTATACTTATCAGCTAAAACTTGCAAAGTTGATTTACTATCGTCAGAATCTAACCAACGTGCTTTAATAATATCCTGACTTCGTTCATCCAATTGTGATAAAGCATCATGTAATTTATCTGTTGCGTCATTTTCCCAATTATCATTTTCAATTGATTTTGAGAAATCAGAATTACTATCTTCTAGATAAAGTGCTGGAGCAACAATAGAATTATCATCGTCATCACTATCTACATCAAATGACATATCTTGAGCAGACATTCGCGATTCCATTTCAAGGACATCTTTAGGTGTTACGCCAAGTTCATCTGCCACCATATCAACTTCTGCATTATTAAACCAACCTAAACGTTGTTTATTCTTTCTTAAATTAAAAAATAATTTTCTTTGTGCTTTTGTGGTTGCAACTTTAACAATTCGCCAATTTTTAAGCACATACTCATGAATTTCAGCTTTTATCCAGTGTACAGCAAAAGAAACTAATCGAACCCCCATTTCAGGGTTAAAACGACGTACAGCTTTCATTAATCCAATATTACCTTCTTGAATCAAATCTGCTTGTGGTAAACCATACCCAGAATAACCTCGAGCAATATGCGCAACAAAGCGCAAATGAGATAAGATTAATTGTCGTGCAGCATCAACATCATCATGATAATAAAGTTTTTCACCTAACGATTTTTCTTCTTCTGCTGTTAACATCGGATAGGTGTTAATCATACGAAGGTATGATTCTATATTGCCTTGTGGGATTAAAGCACTTACTGGCATTTTTAAATCAGTACTCATTTAATTCCCTCCTTCATTTAAACTGATTTTGTTGCATAATTTTATGTATGCAACAATTTAAATTCTAACTGTTATATTAGACTACAAAAAAGTCAATTAGTTCACATTTTAATAAAATTTTTAACAATAAGTAACTATCTTATTTTTGTAATTAAGTAATGTACATTACTTTCAAATATTTTTTAGTCGCGATCAAGGCTGAAAGCCATCCAATAATTATTGAGAACAAAATAATTAATACACTTTCATCCCATGACAGTCCTTCTAAAGTAAATTTTGTTCCAAAAACAGTTGAAACGTGCAAAATAATTGAGTCAATTTGCCAAATGAATATTTTGGATAATATTAATGCAAGTACTGCACTGATAAACCCAATAAAAATCCCATTATACAAAAAAGGTCTTAATATAAAACCTTCAGTAGCACCAATTAATTGCATCACCAAAATCGTTTGTCGACGGGAAAAGATACTTAATCTAATACTATTGCCAATAACAAGTGATACAGCAATAATCATGAAAATCGAAATTGTCCAGACTATTGATTTTACCATGTCTGTCAATGCCATTAATCGCGTAAACCAGCTATCATCAAGTTGTACATCATCAACCCCTTCTATTTTCATGATTTGTGATTGTAATCCATGTAATATGCTAGTTTGCTTAGCCTCTTCTTTAGGAAAAATAATAGCAACAGCAGGTAAAGGGTTTTCATCTAACAGATCAAGTGCTGTTGCAAAACCAGACCAAGTTTTAAATTCTTCTCGTGTATCATCTCGTGAAAGATAATCTATTTTCTCAACTTCCGGGTATGTTTTAAATTTACTAATTAATTCTTTAGTTTGTTCTGCCGTAAGTGATTTGTTGATATACACGGTTAAGTTTGGAGTTGGATACCATTGATGCGCTGCTTGATTTGCATTTTTCCACAACAAATAACTAATCGTTGGTAATGTTATTGAAATTGCAATGACAAAAATTGTCAATATTGAAGCAAAAATATGCTGACGAAAATCATTAAATACGTTATGCCATGCATAACTAATTTGTCTTTTCCATCGGGATAAAAAGCTATTTTTATTTTTCGATTTTGACTTAATAGTGTTAATGTTAGCGTTTATCATTATGTTATTCCTCTAAACGCCCTTGATTTAAATTTAGTATTCGATGATGTTTACGACGAATAAGCCCCATATTATGGGTTGCCATTAATACGGTGACACCTGCTTGGTTAAACTCTTCAAATAGCTTTAAAATATCTTTCGAAAGTTTATCATCTAGGTTACCGGTTGGTTCATCGGCTAATAAGACGCTTGGACGATTAACAATGGCACGCGCTATTCCTACGCGCTGTTGTTCACCACCTGATAACTGTATAGGATAGAATTTCATTTTATCTATCAAACCGACTTTATCGAGCGCGGCCGAAACACGCCTACGAATTTCTTCGATAGGTTTTCCTAAAATAATTAATGGAATAGCCACATTATCATAAACAGTGTGATCCATTAATAATTGGTGATCTTGAAAAATCATCCCAATTGTGCGGCGTAAAAACGGCATATCTTGTTTTTTCAAGCTAGATACATTGATACCATTTAATAATACTTTGCCGTCATTAGCTTTTTCTAATCCACAAATTAAACGCATCAAAGTACTTTTACCTGCACCAGAGTGACCTGTTAAAAATGCCATTTCTCCGGATAATAATGTAAAGTTTATATTTTGAAGGGCGGGCTTTCCACCCGAGTAAACTTTACTTACATGCTGGAATTGGATCATGAGTTCTCTCTATTCATCTGTTTGTTCAAACAGCGCATTAATAAAATCATCAGCAACAAAAGGTCTTAAATCTTCAATTTTTTCACCAACACCGATGTAACGGATTGGAATATTAAATTGATCAGCAATGCTAAATATAATACCACCTTTCGCCGTACCATCTAATTTAGTTAATGTCATTCCTGTTACACCAACAGCTTCATTAAATAATTTAGTTTGGCTAATAGCATTTTGGCCTGTTCCTGCATCTATTGTTAACATGATTTCATGTGGAGCAGTCTCATCTTGTTTTTTAATCACTCTAACTATTTTTTTCAATTCATCCATTAGATGTGATTTATTTTGTAAACGACCTGCTGTATCGGCAATTAAGACATCTATTTTTTTTGCCTTTGCTGCTTGTATTGCATCAAAAATAACTGAGGCAGAATCAGCATTAACATGCTGTGCAATAACGGGGATATTATTTCGCTCACCCCAAACTTGTAATTGCTCAACAGCTGCTGCACGAAAGGTATCGCCTGCAGCAAGCATCACTGATTTACCTTGTTGTTGAAATTGACGAGCTAATTTACCAATTGTCGTTGTTTTACCAACACCATTTACCCCTACCATTAAAATAACAAATGGTTTATGACTTTCAATATCAAGCGGTTGATCAACCCCGTCTAAAATAGACTTCATTTCATGTTTTAAAATTTCATGAAGTGCATCTGCATCTTTTAACTCTTTTCTTGAGGCTTGTTGTGTTAATGAGCTTATTAATTTTTGTGTAGTATCAAATCCTACATCTGCAATAATCAGTTGTTCTTCTAGTTCTTCAAATAATTCATCGTCAATTTTTTTGCCTTTGAATAAATTTAAAAAACCCGATCCAATATTTTGTTTAGTCTTGAAAAGACCTTTTTTTAAACGAGCAAAGAAACCTTCTTTTTTTTGTTCAACCATAAATAAATTGTCCCATGAGCATAACTGATAATCATTTTATCTTATTTTAGAATAAACCCCAATGTATTCAATAAATGTGAATAATATTATTGAGTTATATTATTATAAAATAATGATAATAAGTGATGATTTAGTATTTATTAATGTGATCTATTTAAGCCTAAAGATCATTTACGCTGATAGATTGCCATTCACCTAACGGCAGATGCTGAGTAAATAGATTATAATTGCCAATTTGAACACGTATTAAACGTAAACAAGGATAACCAACCGCAGCACACATTCTTCTAACTTGACGATTTTTTCCTTCCGTAATAGTTAAACTTAGCCAAGAAGTAGGAATAGCTTTACGTTCACGAATAGGCGGAACGCGTTGCCATAGATTAGTCGGCG
>CAMLAI010000014.1 GCA_946477995.1 uncultured Gilliamella sp.
GCTATGGTATATATGACTTTTATCCTTCACATGATGGTCAATATATTGCTTATAGCATTTATGAAAATGGTGCTGAGATATCATCAATAAAAATTATTAATGTAAAGACCAAATCACATCTTAACGATGATATAACCGGCATATCAGATCCAAATATCATTTGGTCTAAGGATAATTTATCCTTTTTTTATAAAAGAAATGATAGATATCAACACAATAGTCAAAAATCCGGCACAGAAGAGGTCTATC
The DNA here is from genome assembly GCA_946477995.1 of uncultured Gilliamella sp. Taxonomy (GTDB): domain Bacteria; phylum Pseudomonadota; class Gammaproteobacteria; order Enterobacterales; family Orbaceae; genus Gilliamella. The sequence continues at coordinate 250 of CAMLAI010000014.1, forward strand.
ATCACTATTTAAACGCAAATAGACAAAATGATGTTTTAATATTTGGTACTGGCCAGATATCCGATTATAACCCCTTTACTGATCAAAACACTTCATTATCCTTTTCCTCAAATTGGGCTATTGCTTCGGTCTCACCTTCTATATCGGGTTATAGTATCGATTTGTATATAACACCTTATGATGATCTTCAAAAAAACAATGCTCATTGGCAAAAAATCATCGATAGAAAACAAAATGTGACCAATTTTATTCTGAAAGATGATTGGTTATATTTAGCTAAATATAATGATTTGTCTGGTTATACTATTTCGCGCGTGAATCTGAATAAGAATGGCCAACCAGAAGAAAAAATTATGGCATGGCAAAATGGAGAATTGACCCAATTTGCCGCAAGCAAAGATGCTATTTACTTAGCTTATCATGAGTCAACAATCCCCCACTTTGTAACTATCCCTTTTGCTGACACTCATCATGTTAAATTGATTCCACTTGCCAATAATGAAGAAGTAACGGCCATTTTTAGTAACGCAGATCGCAAAGAAATATTATTTACTGCTCAAAATTGGACTGTCCCACCCAAAATATTTAGTTATGATCCTGATAATGGGTTAATTCAAGATACAAAAATGATTAATCCCAGTGCTTTTTCGTTTGCCAACTATGAGGCTGAACAACAATGGATAAAATCAAGCGATGGCACACTCATTCCCATGACGATTATTCATCCTAAAGGGATCAAATATGATGGTACTGCTCCTACATGGTTAACTACCTATGGTGCATATGGTGTAAGTCAGCGCGCTTTTTTTGATGCTACACGTTTAATTTGGCTTGAAAGAGGTGGAATAATTGCAATTGCTCACGTTCGAGGAGGTGGAGAATTAGGCGAAGATTGGCATATTGGCGGTAGCTTAGCTAATAAACAAAACTCAGTTGATGACTTTATAACATGCGCACAATATTTAATTAATCATAATATTACTCAACCATCTAAGCTAGTTATCAGCGGTGAGAGTGCTGGTGGTATTATAATTGGAATGGCATTAGCTAAACATCCTGAACTTTTTGCTGCGGCATCTATTAATGTGGGTATGTTAAATATGAGCCGATTAGATAACATCGCCATTGGCAACGCAAATTTTGCCGAGTTTGGTTCGCCATTAAACGCAAAACAGTTAAATGATTTATCTAAAATAGATGCCTATTTAAACTTAAAAGATAATGTTACGTATCCACCGGTTATGATTTCGCTAGGTTTGAAAGATGAACGTGTCGCACCATGGCAAAGTGCTAAATTTATTGCTCGTCTTAATGCGATAAACCATAGCAAAAAACAGCAGGTATTCGTTATTGCAGATCAATATGAAGGGCATTTTTTGGATAATTTTCTCAATACTGTCGAGTTTTTTATTTGGCAAACCATGCCAACACCATAATTAAAAATGGCTAACGTTAAAGTAAATATTATTTATGACAATCTTTATCATCAAATAGGTTACTTAAGCGCACTTATCATTGTAAAAAAAGAATAGGTAACGGACATCAATAAAAACTAGCTAGTAATTTAAATAACAATAGTTTTATATAATTCGCTGTTATCTTTTCATAATCTAAAAAAATAATTCTTATCTTACTTTGATTTATGATGATATTTTGCTTTAATAGTAAAAGTGACTATTTATATAACATCTACTTTTTGGAAATAAATTATGAAAAATGTTGGTTTTGTCGGATGGCGTGGAATGGTGGGTTCTGTTCTGATGCAACGTATGGTTGAAGAACACGATTTTGATTATATTAACCCTGTTTTTTTCTCAACTTCTCAAGCAGGTGCTGCTGCGCCAACTTTTGGTGGAAAAACAGGCACGTTACAACGTGCAGATAATATTGATGCACTAAAAGCATTAGACATTATTGTCACCTGCCAAGGGGGTGATTACACTTCCCAAATCTATTCAAAACTACGCGCGACAGGCTGGCAAGGCTACTGGATTGATGCTGCATCAACTTTACGTATGGAAGATGATGCTGTTATTGTGCTTGATCCCGTTAACAAAGCGAATATCCACGCAGCTCTAGATAAAGGCATTAAAACCTTTGTTGGTGGTAACTGTACCGTCAGTTTAATGCTAATGTCTTTAGGTGGTTTATTTGCTGAAAACTTGATAGATTGGGTATCAGTCTCAACTTATCAAGCAGCATCTGGCGGTGGTGCACGTCATATGCGTGAACTGTTAACCCAAATGGGAATGCTAAATGCCGAAGTTGCTAAAGAATTGCAAGATCCGCATTCTTCAATTTTAGATATCGAACGTAAAGTCACACAAAAAATGCGCGATGGAAGCTTACCTACCGATAATTTTGGTGTGCCTTTAGCCGGTAGCTTGATTCCTTGGATCGATAAAGCACTGGATAATGGCCAAAGTAAAGAAGAGTGGAAAGGCCAAGCTGAAACCAATAAGATTTTAGGAACCAGCCAAATTATCCCTGTTGATGGACTTTGTGTTCGAATTGGCGCTCTACGTTGCCACAGTCAATCATTCACGATTAAATTAAACAAAGATATCAGCGTGCCAGAAGTTGAAAAATTATTAGCTGCACATAATGATTGGGTAAAAGTGGTACCTAATGATCGTGAAATTTCAATGCGAGAATTAACACCAGCTGCCGTTACTGGTACGTTAACAACACCAGTTGGACGTTTACGTAAACTTAATATGGGTAAAGACTATTTATCAGCATTTACCGTTGGCGACCAACTATTATGGGGCGCGGCAGAACCATTAAGAAGAATGTTACGGATTTTAGCCTAATAAAAAAGCCCGAACCCTCGGGCTTTTTTTATCATCAAAAAACTATTGTTCACTATCTTCAACTAATGTCATTAACAACGAACCATTAAATAATGCTTGTTGAATAAGAGCAAAAGCGCCTATAGCTGAACAATCATTTAACACTGAACAATTAATGGTGAGGTTTTTTCTTAATCCCTCTAAACTTTGAGCATTCAATGCACTATTTACAGCATGTAACAATATTTCGGGTGATTTAATTAATTCCCCTGCGAGTACAATACGTTGTGGGTTAAATATATTTACCATAATTGCGACAGCTCGCCCCAAATTTTCACCCGCGTCTTTAACTAATTTAATAGCTAGCTCATCGCCTTGATTGGCACAACTGCAAATATTTGCAATATTACACTCAGTAAGCGTTAATTTAGTCGGATAACCTTGTTCGATCATCTGTTTAGCTCGGCGCTCTATAGCGTTATTTACGACGCGATTTTCTAAACAACCAAAATTACCACAATGACAACGTTCCCCTAGTGTATCGACCTGAATATGACCCACTTCACAAGCACTTTGGTTGTGATTGGTTAATAATTGTTGATTAACAATTACGCCTGATCCTACTCCTCGATGAACCCGTATCAATATTGAATCATCGACATCTTGTGTGGTGCCAAAGTAACTTTCAGCAAGCGCTAAACTTTGAATATCATTGCCTAAAAAGATAGTGACATTAAACTCACGATGTAATACATCACCCAAATGCCACTCTTTAACTTGAATATGCGGAGCGTATCGAACAATACCGCGTACAGAGTCGATCAAACCAGGAAGTACGACCGCTATGGCTATCAGGCGTTTCACTTTTTTACTATTTTTATGAATAAATTCTTTGAGTAAAGCAACAAGATAGTCTTGCACTTCTTGCTCAGTAAAATCGGTTAACGGATAAACCTCTAACGCTATACTATGCGCACCTAAATCATAAAGTTCAATGGTAACATGTGAACGACTTAATTGTACGCCAATAGTTTGATAATAACTAAACTTAGCTTGTATAGAAACAGCTGGACGCCCACCTGTTGATTGTTGTGCATCAACTTCTTTAATCAATTTATTTTTAAGTAGTTGGCGGGTAATTTTTGTGATACTTGCTGGAGCTAAGTGGCTAATTTCAGCAAGTTGTATTCGAGAAATTGGCGCTTGCTGAACAATCAAACGATAAATCATTGCATAATTAAGTTGCTTGATTAGCTCAGCATTGCCAACTAAGTTCAGATAATTAAATGTCATAAATTAACTCAGATAATTTCATTCGTTATCTGACATTCTAGCGGGTCATCACCCCATTAACAACCGTTTTAATTATTCTAAAGTCACGATTAAAAACAACAAGATTGGCTATTTTACCTGCATTAATTGTACCCAGTTGTTTATCGACACCTATGGCTTTTGCGGGATAAAGCGTTGCCATTCTTAATGCCTCATCCAATGCAATGCCTACATATTCAACTGCGTTTTTTACCGCCTCAATCATGGTTAGGGCTGATCCACCTAATGTGCCATTTTCATCAACGCAACGCCCATCTTTATAATAGATAGTTTTTCCAGCAAACACGCCCGAAGTTAAATTTGAACCAGCAAGTAACATCGCATCAGTTATTAAAATTAAATGATCTTGCTTTATTTTATGGCTATTACGAATATTAGCCCAGCTCACATGATGACCATCAGCAATAATGCCGACGTAAACCTCTGGTTCATCATAAATCGCACCAACTACACCCGGTTCTCGCCCAGAAATATAAGGCATAGCATTAAATAGATGCGTGCCTAAACGAATACCGTCATTAAATCCTCGACGACAATCATCATAATGCGCATTAGAATGACCTACTGATACATGAATACCTGCATTAACCAACTGTTGAATAAAATGACTTTCAACTTTTTCTGGTGCCAGGGTAATAATTTTAATCACATCAGCATTTTCGCAAAGAAAATCAATCATTTTTTGCGACGGTTGACGAATAATATTAGGATCATGAATACCTTTCTTTTCTGGATTGATATAAGGTCCTTCAAGATGTAATCCCAAAGCTTGGTTAGGATGCGTGGCTAAATATTCACGCATAACATTCACCGCTTTTATCATAAATTCATCTGTTGAAGTAATCAAAGTCGGTAAATAACTGGTACAACCATGAACAAGGTTTGTTGCTTGCATTGCTTCTAGTGTTTTAACACTCAAAGCATCAAGTGTTTCATTAAACTGTACCCCGCCACAGCCATTGACTTGAATATCAATAAGACCCGGTGCAACAATAGCACCTTGTAAATCGTCAATAGTGATGCCAGCTGGCAATTGTTCTTGTTTACAAACTTTGCTAATCTTATCGCCGTCAATAATAACGGCGTGATTTTCAAGAATTTCATAACCAGTATAAATACGACAATTTGTTAATGCGTACATTGAGTTATCCTTTATAAAACAGTTATTTTAAGATTATCTGCTTCCATCTGTTTAAAATATTTTAAGGTTTTGACTTTAAGATCATCAGTACTTGGCTCATCACAAACAATAATTGATGCTGGGTGCATTTGTAATGCAGTCACAGTCCATAAATGATTAATTGAACCTTCAACACCGGCTTGCAGTGCTAAACTCTTATTATGACCACAAACAAGTAAAATTACCTCTTGTGCATCCATTAATGTTGCAACACCAATAGTCAGTGCGTGTTTTGGTACTTGATTTTTATCATTATTAAAAAAGCGAGAATTAGCAATAATGGTATCTTCAGTTAAAGTTTTAATCCGTGTTCTTGAACAAAGTGAAGAGCCTGGTTCGTTAAATGCAATATGTCCATCTTGACCCACCCCACCAACAAAGATATTAATTTTACCATAGGCTTTAATTTTTTCTTCATATTGACGACATTCTGCATCGATATCAGGAGCATTACCATTTAAAATATTGATATTATTTTTATCGATATCAATATGATCAAAAAAGTTTTCATGCATAAAAGTATGGTAACTTTGAGGGTGATCTTCCGGTAACCCAACATATTCATCCATATTAAAGGTCACAACGTGTTTAAAACTGACATGACCTGCTTGATAATGTTTGATTAATTGTTGATACATAACTAAAGGTGAACTTCCCGTTGGTAAACCTAATAAAAACGGACGATCCGCTGTCGGTTTAAATTGATTAATTTTATTAACAATACGCTGTGCCACCCAAGCGCCAACTTGTTGCGCATTTTCTAAAGGAATAAGTCTCATGTGCTACTACCTCTTCTGATATAATAAAATAACTTCTTTTTTTTTAAAGTAAAATATGTTGACTATATTTTACTATATTAAAGTATTTAATCAAAAAAATTAGTGACAAAAATCACAAAAAGCAAATAATTAATTTGCGAAGTAAAATAATATAATATCAAATATAAAAAAATAACAACTAATATCTAACAACTGTTTTTAACTTAACTTTTTTAGATATTGTTTAACAATATATGAGGTTAACTTATGGGAATTTTAGCGTATTTACAACGCATTGGGCGTTCATTAATGGTGCCGGTGGCAGTATTACCTGCGGCGGCAATACTGCTTGGTATAGGCTACTGGATTGATCCAAATGGTTGGGGACAAAATAGCATTATTGCTGCCTTTTTAATAAAATCTGGTGGTGCAATTATTGAAAACATGCCAATCCTATTTGCTATAGGTGTTGCTTATGGTATGTCTAAAGATAAAGATGGTGCAGCTGCATTATCTGGATTAGTCGGTTTTTTAGTTGTCACAACATTACTTTCACCAAGTTCTATTGCATTATTTAATGGTATTGATACCAGTGTTGATGGTTGGCAATCACAAATTTCCCCTGCGTTTAAAAAAATTAATAATCAGTTTGTTGGTATTTTAGTTGGCATTATTGCAGCTGAATTATATAACCGATTCAGTTCTGTTGAATTACATAAAGCGTTAGCTTTTTTTAGTGGTAAACGGTTAGTTCCCATTATTGTTTCTATCGTTATGCTATTAGTTTCTGCTGTTTTATATTTTATATGGCCATCTATTTATGATGCATTAGTTGCTTTTGGTAAATACATTAAAGATTTAGGCTCTATTGGGGCGGGTATTTATGGCTTCTTTAACCGTTTGTTAATTCCGGTCGGCTTACACCACGCACTTAACTCGGTATTTTGGTTTGATGTGGCTGGCATCAATGATATACCAACTTTCCTTGGTGGACAAAAATCTATTGATGATGGATTAGCAACCATTGGTATTACCGGTCGCTATCAAGCAGGATTTTTCCCAATTATGATGTTTGGTTTACCGGGTGCAGCATTAGCCATGTATCATACAGCTAAAAAAGGCAATAAAGATAAAACCGCATCGATCATGTTAGCCGCTTCATTTGCAGCATTTTTCACTGGGGTTACTGAACCTTTAGAATTTGCTTTTATGTTTGTAGCACCTGTACTTTATGTGATCCATGCTATTTTAACTGGAATTTCACTATTTATCGCTGCAACCATGCAATGGATAGCTGGCTTTGGCTTTAGTGCAGGTTTAATCGATATGCTGTTATCCAGCCGCAATCCTTTAGCTGTACATTGGTATATGTTGATATTACAAGGTTTAGTGTTCTTTGTTGTCTACTATGTTGTATTCCGTTTTGTGATTGTTAAATTCAATCTTAAAACACCGGGTCGTGAAGATGATGAAACAGTAACAACAAATAGCCAAAATTCACAATCAGGACTTGCTATTAGCGATGCATCTCAACTTGCACAGCAATATTTACTTGTTGTTGGTGGTAAAGAGAACTTAACCAATATCGACTCATGTATTACTCGTTTACGCCTAAGTGTTAATGATTCTGACTTAATTGATGAACAAGCAGCAAAAGCACTTGGTGCAATGGCAGTAATCAAATTAGGTAAAACAGGTGTGCAAATTGTGGTTGGACAGCAAGCTGAAAAAATTGCCGACCAAATGAAAAAACTGGTTTAATCGAGTTATGACTCAATTTCTATAAGTTATTTTAATAACAATAATCCAACCTATGACTGAGGGTAGCAAAGTAATAGGTTGGATTAATAACTTATATCATTAGTATTTTGTTATAACAACATCCATACACATTCAATATATCAAATAGAAGTAAAAAAGATCTAAACAGTGGGTAGAGTTAAAACTGATTTGTGTTTTTAGTTTTAATAATTAAAACCGTAAAACCACATCTTGACTAGCTAATAATTGTTTTAAAGATGGTGCATCAAGCACCTTATGCGGAATATTTAAGTTGATATTAGTCAGATTTCGTGAGTTTAACGCAGACTGACAAACATAAACATCATCAATATCATAAAGTTCTAACAGGTTAAAAGTAGCAATATAATCGCGCATTAAAATTTTATCAGGATACTGATTTGGCAATAGATGAAATACCCCATCATCAATAAATAGTACCGAAATAGCGTTTATAGCCGATGCAGCAAGTGCAATATCAAGTGCTTCCCGACCTTTAGCATCACCATGAGGTAAAGCGCTAATAATAATGGCAATTTTCTTCATTGTAATAACCTTAAGTTAAAATTGAATAGTCCGATCTGAAGTCGCCATGGATTCACTTAGCTCTCCAAGCCCAGTTAATTCAAAATATTGTGCAAGATTATTTTTAGTCACACCTCGCCTTTGTGCAGCAGCGACACAAACACCTAACTTTAAGGCATATTTTTCTGCTAATTGTTGCCAAGCTGAAATTAAATTAAATTCATCATTTGCCGGATCGGTATAATCGTTAGCATTATACACGCCATCGCCATAGAAAAAGATATTTTCAATACGATAAGAAGTTTGGCTTAACAGTGATTGAGCAAATTGATAGGCACAATAAGCAGATTGGGTCCCATAAGCAGGACCCAAAACAACAAGAGTGTAACTTAATGAATTACTCAATTAGTTTGTTGCCTTTGGTTGGGCTGATTGAGTATTTTGGTTTTCGCTATTAGCATCACCATTATCGATACCAAGTAATTCAACTTCAAAAATTAATGTTGAACCAGGTTGAATTGAAGCTTTATCACCTTGTCCAGGGAAGCTTTGATCACCATAAGCTAAATCAGGCGGCACAACCAACTTAATTTTACCACCAACACCAATTAATTGAATTCCTTCTGTCCAACCTTTAATAACACCGCTTAATGGGAATGTTGCTGTTTCGCCACGGTCATAAGAACTATCGAATTTACGTCCATCGGTTAATGTTCCAGTATAGTGAACAATAACGGTGTCATCGGCAGTTGGATGACGATCTGAACCTTCTTTAAGAATTTGATAAAGTAATCCAGACTTAGTTTGTTTAACGCCATCTTGTTTAGCAAAATCTGCACGGAATTTATCACCAGCGGCAGTATTATCGGCTTTTTCTTTTTCAAAACGCGCTTTACTTTCTTCTTGAATACGTTTACCGAATGCTTCTAAAACATTTTTTACTTCATCTTTTGAAAGTTGAGATGCATCACGGAAAGTTTCATTAAAGCCACTAATGATATAATCTTGGTCGGCTTTAATTTGATTTTGTTCTAAATTTGCTTTCATGTAAGTTGCAAATGATGAACCCAAAGCATAAGCTTCTTTTTGTGCATCATTTGAAATGGTAATTTTATCTGTTCCTGACTGTGTTTTTTCTTGAGATGTTTTTTTATCATCACAGCCAACCAAAGCCAATACAATTGCACTACTTACTAACGTCATTTTAATCAATGATTTCATACTACTCTCCAAGTTAGGAACTTTTTAGCTAAATTTCAGATTATTATATATGATTTGATATAGGATAATATAGTATTTACAGATCATTTATTTAATAAAACTATTATTAATATAGCAATAATAGCTATAGTTAAACAAAACGGGGGATTTAAATCATCCTTGAGTGATAGTGGCATCCTCAGTTATAATATACAAAATTTATAGAAAATAATGTAAAAGGATAGCTATTTTGACTACCGAACTTAATACCCTTGATATTGAAGAAATCATCAGTTTATTACCTCATCGTTATCCATTTTTAATGGTTGATCGGGTAATTAGTTATGAAAAAGGTAAAACATTAAAAGCGATTAAAAATGTCACAGTTAATGAACCTTTCTTCCAAGGTCACTTTCCAAATAAACCGATTTTTCCTGGCGTATTAATTTTAGAAGCTATGGCGCAAGCTACGGGAATTTTAGCGTTTAAAAGTATTGAAGAGTTATCACCAGGACAACTTTATTATTTTGCATCAATTGATAAAGCGCGCTTTAAAAGACCGGTTGTACCAGGCGATCAAATCGTGCTTGATGTTGAATATATTAAAGAACGTCGTGGTATTGCACTATTCCATGGAGTTGCAACTGTTGATGGCAAGTTGGTTTGCGAAGCAGAAATGATGTGTGCTCGTAAATAACTTGGTTTTTAAAATATCCCTAAAACAGTATTAAGGAACTGCTATGGCAACGGAAATACACCCAAGTTCAGTAATTGAAAAAGGCGCAAAAATTGGCGATAACGTCAAAATTGGACCTTTTTGCTTTATTGGTGAAAATGTTGAAATTGGCAATGGGACTTTTTTAAAATCACATGTTGTCATCAATGGTCATACTAAAATTGGTAACGATAACCAAATTTATCAATTTGCTTCAATCGGTGAAGTTAATCAAGATTTAAAATATCGAGGTGAGCCAACTCGCACCGAAATTGGCGATCGTAATATGATTCGTGAAAGTGTGACTATCCATCGAGGAACGGTTCAAGGTGGTGAGTTAACGCGTATTGGCAGTGATAATTTATTTATGATAAATGCCCATATTGCACACGATTGCCATATTGGAAATCATTGCATTTTAGCCAACAATGCAACACTTGGTGGGCATGTTCAATTAGACGATTATGTCATTATTGGTGGTATGACAGCTGTACACCAATTTTGTGTAATAGGATCACACGTAATGGTAGGTGGCTGTTCAGGTGTTGCGCAAGATGTCCCCCCTTATGTGATTGCCCAAGGTAATCATGCCACTCCGCATGGTGTTAATTATGAAGGTTTAAAACGCCGTGGATTTAGTAAAGAAGCGCTACAAGCCATTCGTAATAGCTACAAAATTCTTTATCGAAACGGATTAAGTTTAGATGAAGCTAAAATAGAAATTGAAACACTCGCAAAACAGCATCCAGAAGTACAATTATTTGTCGACTTTTTTGCGCGCTCAACACGTGGCATGATTCGTTAATGGCAGATAAGCCCTTTACTGTCGCTTTAGTTGCCGGCGAAACTTCTGGCGATATTCTTGGCGCAGGTCTAATCTGCGCTTTAAGAAAACTTCATCCCAATATTCAATTTATCGGTATCGCTGGCCCCAAAATGCAAGCCGAAGGCTGTCAAGCTTGGTATGAAATGGATGAGTTATCGGTAATGGGAATTGTCGAAGTATTAGGAAGATTGCGCCGCATTTTATCCATCCGCCAAGATATCACTAAACGCTTAATCGCCCTTAAACCAGATGTTTTTATTGGTATTGATGCCCCTGACTTTAATCTCTCTTTAGAAGGTAGGCTAAAACAAGCCGGTATTAAAACCATACATTATGTGAGCCCATCAGTTTGGGCATGGAAGCAAAAACGCGTGTTTAAGATTAAACGTAATACAAATCTGATTTTGGTCTTTTTACCGTTCGAAAAAGCGTTTTATGATAAGTTTGATGTGCCGTGTCGTTTTATTGGTCATAAAATGGCGGATGATATCCCTTTAATACCCGATCAATTCGCAATGCGCCAACAATTAGGTATCCCACTTAATAGTCGTTGTTTAGCGCTATTGCCGGGAAGCCGCCATGCTGAAGTCACGCTATTATCGGCGCCTTTTTTACAAGCTGCTCAGTTGCTAGAGCAACGTTTTCCGGATTTACATATTGTTGTGCCTTTAGCAAATGCAAAAAGGCGACAAGAGTTTGAACAAATTAAAGCACAAATCGCCCCTAATCTTAAGGTTCAATTATTCGATGGTCAGGCGCGTGAAGCAATGATTGCAAGTAATGCAGCTATTTTGGCATCAGGAACGGTTGCTTTAGAATGTATGTTGGCTAAATGCCCAATGGTGGTTGGGTATAAAATGAAAGCCTTTACGTTTTGGCTAGCTAAAAAATTAATCAAAACTCCTTATGTTTCATTACCTAACATTTTAGCCGGTAAAGCGATTGTACCTGAATTACTTCAGCATGACTGTACACCCGAAAATATCGCTAATCACGTTATTCCTCTCTTAGAGAGTGATAATACAGAATTGAAAGCAACCTTTTTATCATTACATAAGCAAATTCGTTGTAATGCCGATGAACAAGCCGCTCAAGCAGTACTTGATGTTTTAGAGGACTCACCTTGTTGTTAGAATTTACCTACCCTGATGCCACATTAATTGCCGGTGTTGATGAAGTTGGACGAGGACCATTATGCGGGGATGTCGTTACCGCGGCGGTTATTTTAGATCCCAATAAACCGATTAAGGGATTAACAGACTCCAAAAAACTGTCAGAAAAAAAACGCGAACAACTATTTGACATTATTAAAGAAAATGCATTAGCTTGGTGTGTTGCAAGGGCATCTGTTGAAGAAATAGACAAGTTAAACATTTTACACGCTACCATGTTAGCTATGCAACGAGCTGTAGATGGATTATCGATTAAACCCAATTTTGTTTTGGTAGATGGTAACCGTTGTCCTAAATTCGGCATTCAAACACAAGCCGTGGTTAAAGGTGATTTACTTGTTGCTGAAATTAGTGCTGCGTCAATTCTTGCAAAAGTGACGCGTGATCGTGAAATGGTTGAATTAGACAAATTGTATCCACAATATGGACTGGCTCAGCATAAAGGCTATCCAACTAAAGCCCATTTAATTGCCATTGAAGCGCACGGTATTAATCACTTATACCGAAAAAGCTTTGCTCCGATAAAAAAATTACTGTTAGTTTAACACTACCAATGCTTATCAACAGTAATCAATAATGGCGAGTTAAACATAGCGACAGGCGAAATCACTTTTTCTTGATAAGGAATATTATTCCCATAGCGCTCTTTCAATTTTTGTTTAACTGCTGGTGCTGACAGATTAAAATCTTTAATTTTTTGTAATTGTCCAATTTTCAACGCTAATGCTCGGTCATAAATTTTCCAAACTAATTCTGAGCAATAAATATATGTATCATCCCAACCAAACCAAATATCGTAAGGCTTATTTTCAAATGAATGAGCAACTTGTTTTAAATGAGAAATTTCTTGCTGTGATAAAGGGTGATCTTTTAGACGTTTAATTATATATTTTCTATTTTTTCCTCGATTTATCCATTTATCAAACGGTGTATAGACCACTTTATTTGCCGCTTCAAAGACATAAGGTTTTCCATTTTTAATAAAAATTATTCCCATATGACTATAAGGTGAGTTAGTAGCTTGTTGAACAGCAAGACTTTGACGGGATTGAGAGGATTGAAAGATAATATCCCCATCTTGAGGTTTGTAGTCAGCAACACAAATAAAACTGGTTAATAATAACACCAGTACAGAAACAAAACGCATCAATAAAAACCCAAACAGCTAAACTCATTAGCTGAAATTATATAAAAAAATAGCTACTTATAATTTTTATTCTTATAAGTAGCTATATGTTTTTATGTAAAAACTAATCTCTGTTAGTAAAAATCGACGATGCTTTAGCTTTATACATCACTTTACTTGCGCTAGCAAACCGAATGGTTTTAAATACGCCAAGTAAACTCGCCTGATGTGTACGATAAAGTAACCGATGAATCATTAACGCTAAAAAGCCTTTAACACTCATTTCACTTTTACTGCCTAATTTAACCACTCCTTGTGCAGTATCGTGCAACGAAATTATGGTACCTTTGTCAGAATATTTAAATGACTTCATTGGTTGATTATTAAACAAGTTAACAATGTTTTCATAACATATTTTTGCCATTTGATGTGCGGCTTGCGCGGTAGGAGGAGATGCATGGCCGTTATCTTGCATAGCATAGGCACAATCACCAATAACAAAAATACTATCATCTCGCGTAGTTTGTAATGTCGGTTTGACGACCAATTGATTAGAGCGGCTCGATTCTAAACCGGCAATCTCTTTTAAAAAGTCAGGGGCTTTAACACCAGCAGTCCAGATCATAATATCGGCTTTAATCTCGTCCCCTTCTTTAGGGTAAAAACCGTCACTTTCAGCTTTGGTAATCATGGTTTTAGTCAACACATGTATACCACGTTTTTGTAAAGTTTGAGTAATACTTTCCGCTGTTTTTTCTGGTAAGGCTGGTAGAATTCGATCTGTTGCTTCAATTACCGAAACATCTAACAAATCAGAACACATTTTATTGCGCCCACAAGCACCGAAGGTTTCAACCATATGAGGTAGCTCCGAGGCTAATTCAACACCTGTTGCGCCACCACCTACAATAGCAATACGGATTTTATCTTCATCTTTTGTTTCGCTCTCATCAATAATAGAGCAAAAACTGGTAAATTTAGAAATTAAGGTTTCACGTAACTTAATTGCCGCATTTTGATCATCTAAAAAGATACAGTGCTCTTTCACACCTGGCGTACCAAAATCATTAGAAGTGCTACCAATCGCTATCACTAAAAAATCATACGCAAGGGACGTTGTTTCATTATTATTGTCGATAATTTTAACTAATTTGTTATCACGATCTATATCGGTAAACGTACCTTGAGTAAATCCAAAACCATGATCTTGCCCTTGAGAAGAGTAATAAATATTATCAACTTGTTCATCAAGAACACCAGTTGCAACTTCATGTAATAGTGGTTTCCAAAGATGATAACTATTTTTATCGATCAACGTTATCTGTGCTTTATTACTTTTTCCCAGCTTATCGCCTAGGTCTGTCGCTAGCTCTAAACCACCAGCGCCACCACCAATAATAATTATTTTTTTCATAAATTTTAGGCCTTAGTATTTCAATTTTAAATATCATACTAAATAAGTCGGTTTTTATCTATTTCTTTTAACTAATCTCATTCATAAATAAAATCTATTAAAATAGTAGTTTAGAATGATTGAAATTTATATATCGTCCAAATAAAATAATAGTAAAATCAATAAAAGTGCCAATATTTACGTATTCTTTAAACAAAGAACGTGCTTTCGTTGTTTAAATAAAACACATTTCGTATAATATAAAGAATAGTTACAATTTACGTATGTAAAATCCATATTGCATACAATTATCCTAACTCTTTAGGCCTTATCTAATTACTGTCACTCTTAAAAAATTTATGAATAAAAGAACTTTTATTATTATTGCATTAATTGTTATTTTAATTTCAATGACAATTTTAATTCGATCACACAATAATCAACTCATATTACAAGGTGAAGTTGATGCGCCTAATGTCAGTATCTCGTCAAAAGCGAAAGGTCGGGTACAAGTCATCAATGTCAATCGAGGCGATGATGTTAAGCCAAATCAGATTGTTATTACCCTTGATAGTCCTGAGCTTTTAGCGCAAGTCAAAGCGGCCGAAGCGGCTCGCGATCAAGCTCAGGCGCAAGTCGAACTTTCAGAACATGGCACACGGGAAGAAAGTATTCGTTACTACGAAGCACTACTTAAACAAGCCACAGTAGATTACAACAATGCATCAAAAGAGTATGAACGTAATAAAGCCATTTCAAGCAAAGGATTTGTCTCTCAATCAATATTAGATAATGCTTTAAAAACTCGCGACGCTGCTTTTCAACAAGTTCAATCTGCGCAAGCTAATTTAGATCAAGCCAAAAATGGTGACCGAGTTGAACAACGTCAAATTTATGATGCGCAATTAAAGCAAGCAGAAGAACAACTTAAACAGTTACAAATCCAATACGATGACTTGAAAGTTAAAGCCCCAGTTGAAGGTGAAATTGGCTCTATCCCGGCTGAAGTTGGTGAGTTATTTAATGCAAATAGTCCATTATTAACCATAATTCGATTACCCGAAGCCTATTTTGTATTTAATCTTCGTGAAAATATTATGCCTAATATCCACAAAGGTGATCACGTTAAATTAGAAGTACCTGCACTTGGCAATAAAGAGGTTGAAGCGGAAATTCGTTATATCGCGCCTATGGGTGATTACGCAACTAAGCGCGCAACTCGTGCCACCGGCGACTTTGACTTAAAAACATTTGAAGTTAGACTTTATCCAACTACACCTATTGCAGGTTTACGCGCTGGCATGAGCACCTTATGGAAATTAGACAACTAATTTTAGACTTTTGGCAGCGTTTTAAACAAGCATTTAACGCTGAAATACCAGTCATATTTAGACGGTTTACCTTCCACTGGTTAATGTGGATTTTACCGCTGATTATTTTCATATTAATCAGTAGTATCTTCCATCGTGGGGTATTATTTGATTTGCCAGTTGGCTATATTGATAATGACAAAAGTAGTTTATCACGTGAAATAGTGCGCGATCTCAATGCTGGCGCACATGCTAATCTTATCAATTATGATAGCCAACTTTCTATTGCTGAACGTGATTTACAAAAAGCTAAAATTTATGCCATTTTGTATATTCCACCCAATTTTGAAGCGGACGTATTAGCCGGTCGTCAACCTACGCCTATGCTTTATTATAATGCGTTGTATTATAGTGCAGGGCTGTATTCAATTATGGATTATTCAGGTTTGATTGCCACATTAAATACTCAATATCGAACCACAATGGCAACCAGTGTTGGCTTACCTGTTCCAACGTTGGCAAAAGTTAACTTCAATTATGATGGGCTATTTAATGCGAGCGGTAACTCGATGTACTTCCAACAGTTCTCTGCTGTCGTGCATTTGTTACAACTATTTGTAGTCACAACCACAATTCATATTTTAGCGCAGCTACCTAAACGTACTCGCCCAAATTATCCGTTTGTGCTCGGTAAGTTAGCACCTTATACCATTTGGTATACCATGTTACTCATTTTCGAAATCGCCATGTTGGTGCTATTTTCGCATGCTCGCGTATCAGGTTCACCCTTTGCGATGATTGTGGTGGTGTTCTTTTATGTTATTGCTGCACAAAGTATTGGTATTTTGCTTTACACATTTACCAAAACCTCTTTAGATGCCTACACCTATATTGGTGTCTTGGTTGGTTTGGCACTCACTTATTCTGGTGTAGTTGTACCCGAATTATCGATGCCTTGGATTGCAAGATTTATCTCATCTCTTGAGCCGTTAACCTATGCTCTAAATAAATTGTTTGATCTATTTTTGCGGCATTCTAGTTATCTTTCAGTACTAAAAACCTGTAGTATTTTAATGATTTACCCAATAATTATTACAGTGTTAGTTCGAAAACGCTTAGTTAGACGGCTACATTCACAGTAAGAGGAAACATTTGGTGGTTAAAATATTTTGGTCTTCATTTGCAAAAATATTTTTATTTATGCTAATACGCCCGATGTGGTTGTTGCTCTTAGTATCTGTCTCGTTGATGAGCTTAGTGTATAGTAATGGTACGATTACAAGTTTACCTGTAGCAATTGTTGATCAAGATCATACCGCAACCAGCCGTAGCCTTATTCGTTCTTTAAATACCAGTTCCAAGATTGAAACAATTATATACGAAGGTTCATTAGAAGCTTATGACGATATCAATAATCGTAAACTGTTTGCTGTTTTCACCATTCCCCGAGATTTTGAAAAACGGATCTTAAGTGGTCAAGAAGTGACAATCCCAGCTTATGGTGATGCTTCAAGCCGTTTAGCTAATGGCTTAATACAGGTGGACATAAAGGGCATTTATCAGCAAATATTAACGGAATTTAACAGCCGAATTATGCGAAATAATGGTTTTTCAGACAAACAAATCAATGTCATTCTTTCACCAATAAATGGTCAAACTGAGCCTCTTTATAATGCTGGAATTAGCTTTGCTGCAATAACGTTCCCGGGTTTATTAGTGATGTTATTACAACACTCATTTTTGATTGCTTCAACGCGCACGAATATAACTTTAAACTCACTGCCTCAAGGAAAACCACCCAAAATCGCGGTAATAGGTAGTTTATGCGGTTTAATTCCAATTTGGTTATTCTTATCAATTGTGCTATTTGGTTTATGGCCTTGGGTTTTAGGATACAGGCAATTGGCAAACATACCAGAAATTTTAATTATGACATTTCCATTATTGCTTGCAGTTTTAGGTCTCAGCAAATTACTGACCGAGTGTTTACGTAGAGCAGAAATGATCTATTTAACACTGGCATTTTTAACAACGCCTGTATTTTACTTATCTGGTACAATTTGGCCGCTCGATGCCATGCCTCTTTGGGTGCAAACAGTTTCAAGAATGTTACCCTCAACTTGGGCAACCAATATGATCGCCGGCGTTAACCAAATGGGTTTAGGTCTAACAGATAATTGGTTTAATGTATTTATGATTTTAATGCTTGGCGTGATGTACGGCTCACTTGGTTTTTTTATTGCCGCATTAAGACAAGGGCAAGTAAGACGATTCTTTAAAAAAATGAAAAGAACTTATATTGCTAAAATTAGATAAATAAAATTCACTTAGTTCATCATTAGCAGTTAATATCAATTACTGTTATGATGACTACAAATTTTTTAAATTTAAATAACATGTTAAATGTCAATGAAATGTTATCCGTGGATGATTAGTTTACGTCCAAAAACATTAGTACTTTCGCTTTCTGCAATTCTTATGGGTAATGCGCTAGCTTATTGGCAGCACGCATTCAATCTATTTATTATGCTGTTTTCAATCACCACAGCCGCTCTATTACAGATATTATCTAATTTAGCCAATGACTATGGTGATGCCATTAAAGGGAGTGATAAGCAAAATCTCAGCGCACATGCTCGAGGCATTCAATTAGGTTTAATTACCTTAAAGCAATTAAAGATAGCATTATGGATTAACATTTTGTTATGTATCTTATCGGGATTAATTTTAATTATTGTTGCCTGTAATAGTGTTTATCAATTATTAAGCTTTATCCTGTTAGGACTTTTGGCGATTATCGCAGCCATCACTTACACCATTGGCAAAAAACCTTACGGTTATATTGCACTAGGTGATTTATCCGTATTGCTCTTTTTTGGCTTAGTTGGGGTAATGGGCAGTTATTATTTACAAACTAAATTATTATCTGTATCGATTATCTTACCATCTATTGGAAGCGGCTTATTGGCCGTAGCGGTTCTTAATATTAATAACTTACGCGATATTGACAGTGATCGGCTCAATCATAAAACAACGCTTGTAGTTTTGATGGGAAACACGCTTGGACGATACTACCATATATTGTTATTGCTCTGTTCTCTAAGCTTTTTTAGCTTGTTTGCTTATTATCAACTACACACTATTTACAGTGGATTATTCTTAATAATCTTACCACTATATGGCAAACATATTTATGCGGTTTTACAATATCGCAATTCAAATGAAGCATTACCTTTGTTAATACAGATGGTCAAACTTGCTTTATTAACTAATTTACTTTATTGTTTGGGTATTATTTTGAGCTAGCTCACGTTTATTTAAATTTTATATCGTGTTAATCAATGTTAGCGTTATACTAAACACAATTTAAAATGCAAAAGGAGACTCGATGATGGAGTTTGATACTTCAATTCTTTGCGATTATTACCCAGAAGATGTTAACGTCGTTGAACCAATTTTCAGCAATTTTGGTGGTGTATCGTCATTTTCAGGTCAAGCTGTAACAGTAAAATGTTTTGAAGATAACGGCTTATTATACGAAGTCTTACAATCTAATGGTACTGGCAAAATATTGGTGATTGATGGTGGAGGATCGGTTCGACGAGCACTGATTGATGCAGAATTAATTGATATTGCTATTCAAAATCAATGGGAAGGCATAATTGTTTATGGTGCGGTTCGTCAAGTTGATTACCTTGCTGATGCTGAAATCGGTATTCAAGCTCTTGCATCAATTCCTGTCGGCTCAGAAGATCAAGGTGTGGGTGAAGTCGATATCCGCGTTAACTTTGGCGGTGTAACTTTCTTTTCAGGTGATTTTGTCTATGCCGATAACACCGGTATTATCCTATCTGAAATTGCATTAGAAATTGAAGAAAAATAAAAAGTATATTCCCCCACCGATTCATATCGGTGGCAGTTATTCTTAGCCTATAATCCAGCTAAATATTTACGACAATATAAAATGTATTAGCAAGTTCTTGTACGAATAAAACCGCCAGTTACTGTCATAATTAATCCAGCAATTTCCATCTCTAATAGTTTACTGGTTAGTTCTGGAATCGGTAAATCAACTAATGAGGCTATCACATCAACAGCTATAGGTTGGTGATGGATCACAGCAAAAATTTCGGGATACAAAATATTATTGTTAGTGTCATCATGTTGTTTTTTTACTTGCCGATCCATTGTTGATAAATAACCACTATAGTGTTCTAAAATATCGATAGGTTGAGTCACTAAATAGGCACCTTGTTTAATTAAATAATGGGTTCCACTACAGTTTTGATTATCAATATCCCCAGGTAAAGCAAACACATCACGATTTTGTTCAATAGCATAACGCGCAGTAATTAACGATCCACTTTTTTCAGAGGCTTCAACCACAAACGTACCTAAACTTAATCCACTAATAATTCGATTGCGTCTTGGAAAGTACTCAGATCTCGCGTTTTCAAAGGGCAAAAATTCTGATACTAATGCCCCATTTTGGGCCAAAATATCTTGCGCAAGTTTAAGATTAGATACGGGCGCAATCTTAGCTAAGCCACTACCAAGAACGGCTAGAGTATTACCCGCGACTTCAAGTGCCCCTCGATGACAAATTGCATCTAAACCAAGCGCTAAACCACTGGTTATCGTTAAACCATTAATCGCAAGTTCACCGGCAAAATATCGTCCCCATTGTGCGCCATATTCACTAAATTCACGGCTACCGACCATCGCAATTTGGGGAGAAGATAACAGCTGAGCGTTTCCCATCACAAATAAAAATATAGGGGGAGAACTGATTTGTTTTAGTAAAGCGGGATAGTGTAAATCACAATAAGCGATCAACGATCTAGGTGGAAAAGAATTATTTAACCATTTGAGTATTGGTTCAAAATGTAAATAAGAGATAGATAAGCAATGTGCTTGTTGAGTTTGGCTTAAGCCTAATTTTTCTAATAAAAAAGGCACATCCTTAATTTGATTAGGTAGACCAGATACAAAAAACTGACTCAATTTTTTAAAAATAGCCAGTTTTCCGTGACCAAGCATTGAAATTCGAAGCAAGAATTCATATTTACTCATTACATTCCTCTTGATTCACATCTAAAACAGATGCCTTACCTTGAATTGATAAGATATATTTTATCAATAGCCAACTAAGGCTATTCATTACCAAGATAAATGTTTACAATGTGAGCAAGTTGATAAAACCTAACAAATGAGGAGTAGATCGAACAATTTATGGCTATTTTACCGGTATTACGTTTTCCTGACGAACGACTTCGCAAAGTTGCAAAACCTGTAACTAATTTTACACCTGAGCTACAAACCATCATTGATAATATGATTGAGACAATGTACGCCGAAAATGGTATTGGACTTGCGGCAACTCAAGTCGATGTACATGAACAAATTATTGTTATTGATGTTTCGGAAGACAAAAGTCAAGTTTATGTCATTATTAATCCAGAGGTTATTAGTCAAGAAGGTGAAACAGGTATTGAAGAAGGTTGTTTATCAGTTCCTGATTGCCGTGGATTTGTACCAAGAGCAGAAAAAATTAAAATTAAAGCACTTGATCGTCATGGTAACCCTTACCAAATTGATGCCGATGAATTATTTGCTATTTGTATTCAACATGAAATGGATCACTTAAAAGGTAAATTATTTGTTGATTACCTTTCACCATTAAAACGTCAACGAATTGAACAAAAAATGAAAAAATTGACTCGAGAAGAGCAACGCAATAAATAAGTTTAGCCGCCCTTTTAAGGCGGCTCATTTTTTACTTTATTTAGCAACAATTACCATAGCTGGACGAATTAATCGACCATTTAACGTATAACCTTTTTGAATGGTATTTACGATTTGACCTGATTGATGTTCAGGTGACTCAACCATACTAATCGCTTGATGTAAATCTGGATTTAATTGTGAATCTTGGGTGTTAATCACTTCAATACCAAATTTTTTCACGGTATCTAAAAATGATTTTAAGGTCAGCTCTAAACCTTCAACCATTGCTTGATGCTGTGGATTATCCTTATCAGTTGATTCTAAAGCACGTTCTAGATTATCAATGACAGGTAATAATTCATTCGAAAACTTTTCAAGCGCAAATTTACGGGCTTTATCAACATCTTGCTCTACACGTTTGCGCACGTTGTCGATCTCGGCACGAGCACGAATCATGGCTTCGCTTTCATTCTTTTTAGCAATTTGTAATTCTTGTTCAAGCTCGGCAATTCGTGCATCTTTCGCTTTTAATTGCTCATCAACATTAGGTTGAGCTTGTGTAGCTTGCTCGGTTGATGATTCGGTTGCGGTATCAATGTTAGATTCATTTTCTGACATATTCTTATCTTGCTCTGTCATACGGTACTCCAAATGTAGTCGAAAACTTAGTTAATAACGGTTATTATGGGGACAAATTTTATTATTACAAGCTTAACAATAAGTTGATAGATATTTTTTTGGCTGTTATAAAAAAATACAGCGATTTATATCTAACAATAACAAGGATATTCTATGCGTGCACCATTTAAATGCATTGGCTTAATTGGCATTCCAAGAAAACTTGAGGCAATCGAAACACATAGCGTACTCTATGATTGGCTGGTTAAATTGGGAATTGAGGTTTTAGTTGAAGACCGATTAGCGGAATATATTAAATTCCCGAACAACATTTATGCTTCACTAGATAAAATCGGTGAACAAGCAGATTTGGCTATCGTGGTAGGTGGCGATGGTAATATGTTGCGTTCAGCACGTTGCTTATCACACTATAAAATTAAGGTAATTGGCGTCAATCGTGGTAATCTGGGTTTTTTAACCGATATTTCACATGAAAAAGTGATCGAGCAGTTAAGCCCAGTGATTGCAGGTGAATATGATGATGATCCTCGCTTTTTAGTCGAAGTCTCTATTTATGATAATGGCAAATTAATCAACTCGGGTTTTGCCGTTAATGAAATTGTCGTTACCCCTAATACGGTTGCGCATATGATTGATTATGATGTCTACATCAATGAACGTAATGCCTTTTCACAGCGGGCTGATGGCTTAATTATTGCCACACCAACTGGCTCAACAGCCTATTCTTTATCTGCGGGCGGACCTATTTTAGCCCCACATTTAGATGCTTTAATTATTACACCTATGTTTCCGCATTCATTAGCAGTTAGGCCATTAGTTATTAAAAGTGACAAACCTATTCATCTTAAATTTCCAACCACCGCACTCGATCTAAATATCGCCTGTGACAGTCAAATAATTTTACCGGTGAAACCAAGTCAGGATGTGATTATTCGCCGTTCAGAGTATGAATTTAACCTCATTCACTCTAAAGACTATGATTACTTTAATAATCTTTCAACTAAACTTGGCTGGTCACAAAAAATGTATTAGCCAATTTAAATGGCTCTTTTTTAGCTATCATCGTTATGAAAGACAACTCGCTTGTTAAGATAAAAACAAGCGAGAATAAGAGAAAGCAAAACAATATTGTTTTTAAATCAGCAGTTAATCAGATAAGTGAATAGATAAACAGTAATAGAAGAAAAAATAGCGGCGATAACATCATCGACCATAATCCCAAATCCACCTGGTACACGCTTATCAAACCAACGAATAGGCCACGGTTTTGCCATATCGAATATTCTAAACGCAACAAAAGCAATCATGACCCAGAGAATAGAAACTTGTGGAATAAAAAATAAAGTTATCCACATGCCGACAAATTCATCCCAAACGATATGTCCCGAATCATGAGTATGCGTATCATCAGATGTTTTTTGACATAAAAAACAACCAAATATAAAGGCAACGACCATCAATACCCAGTATAAAATGGGTTGCAAGCCATTAAATAATAACCAACACGGAATTGCCATTAATGAGCCCATGGTTCCTGGCATAATAGGCGATAAACCACTGCCTAGCCCAACCGCTAAAAAATGGATTGGATTGGTAAGTTTTAGGTATTTTTTAAAATCTTTATTGCGATCTTGTTTAGTCATTATGTCGTGATTCTTATTGATAAAATTTTGCCGACTAAAGTCGGCAAATTATAAAAAGCTAATGCCTTATAAGCATTAAGTCCAGATAGGTATATTATTCGTCTTTAATTAAGGTTGCAACCATGACAGCTTTAATGGTGTGTAGCCGGTTTTCGGCTTCATCAAAAACAATACTATGCTCGGATTCAAAGACTTCATCAGTCACTTCTAATCCATTTTTCAAACCATATTGGGCAGCCATCTGTTTTCCTACAGTCGTATTCATATCATGAAAAGCTGGTAGGCAATGCATAAATTTAACTTTAGGGTTGCCGGTTAATTTGATCACATTTTGGTTGACTTGGTATGGAGTTAATAATTTTACTCGCTCATCCCATACTTCTTTCGGTTCACCCATAGATACCCAAACATCGGTATAGAGGAAATCAACATCTTTTACACCTTCGGCAACATCTTCTGTTAAGATAATTTTAGCACCAGTGGTTTTGGCTATCGCTTGGCATTTTTGCACCAGTTCAGCTTCAGGTTGGCAAGCTTTCGGCGCAACTAAGCGAATTTCCATTCCCATTAATGCCGCGCCTTCCATTAATGAGTTGCCCATATTATTACGCGCATCTCCCAAGTAAGCAAATTTAACACTATTTAAAGCTCGATTTCCAATATGCTCTTGCATGGTCATAAAGTCAGCAAGGATTTGGGTCGGATGCGCTTCGGTAGTTAAACCATTCCAAACTGGCACACCAGCATATTTTGCTAAGGTTTCAACAATATCTTGCCCATAACCTCGATATTCAATACCGTCATACATTCGACCAAGCACTCGTGCAGTATCAGCAATCGACTCTTTATGACCAATTTGACTACCACTTGGCCCCAAATAAGTCACTTGTGCACCTTGATCGTAAGCACCAACTTCAAATGCACAGCGAGTACGAGTAGAGTCTTTTTCAAAAATTAAAGCGATATTTTTACCTGATAAATGTTTTTTTTCCGCTCCTTGGTACTTAGCCTGTTTTAATTCAATAGCAAGATTAATTAATTGATTAATTTCTGCCGGTGTGAAATCGAGTAATCTTAAGAAATGGCGCTGATAAAACCCGTGCATGCAATACCCCTTTAGTTATCATGATTCAAATAATTTTATTTGAATAATTATTCACTTTCAAGCCAATTTTTCAAAAATCAATAACAAACCCCAAAACCCAACTAAAATCTCAAAAATTAGACATTATTATTTAGTTATTTTTAATAATAATGCTTTTTTTATTTAAAATATTGTAATAAACTAGCCAAGTGCTGTATATGGAAAGATAAGCAAGATTGAATTTTTATTCAATTTAAATATATTTTTATTCAAAAGGTCTTTTTAATTATGCAAACTTATGCCCTCCTTATGTTACAAGATGGTTCAACATTTATTGGTAAATCAATCGGCGCTGACGGACAAACAGTTGGCGAAGTCGTTTTTAATACATCAATGACTGGCTATCAAGAAATCCTAACTGATCCCTCTTATTGCGAGCAAATCGTTACCTTAACTTATCCACACATTGGTAATGTCGGCACGAATGATGCCGATGCCGAATCTAATCAAGTTTATGCTAAAGGTTTAATCATTCGTGATTTGCCCCTAATAACTAGCAATTACCGTAGTAAGCTTGATCTTTCAAGCTATTTAAAAAAGCATAATGTCATTGCTATTGCAGATATCGACACCCGTCGTTTAACTCGAATCTTGCGTGAAAAAGGTGCACAACATGGCGTAATCATAACAGCAACAAATAAACAAACCTTATTGGATAATGCTCAAGCAGCCAAGCAACAAGCAATAAATTTTAAAGGATTATCAGGGTTAGATTTAGCGAAAGAGGTGACCTGCGCTAAAAGCTATACATGGACACAAAGTGTATGGACAAGCGAGAATGAAAATCCTATGCCGAAAGCAGAGAACACACTACCTTTGCATGTTATTGCTTATGATTTTGGCGTAAAACGAAATATTTTACGTATGTTAGTTGAGCGTGGATGTAAATTAACAGTGGTACCCGCTAAAACACCCGCGGCTGAAGTATTAGCACTAAACCCAGATGGCATATTCCTATCAAATGGTCCTGGTGATCCCGCCCCCTGTACTTATGCTATAGATGCAATTAAGGCATTTTTAACCACCGATATTCCTATCTTTGGTATCTGCTTAGGCCATCAACTGTTAGCACTGGCGTGTGGTGCTAAAACCGTCAAAATGAAATTTGGGCATCATGGCGGTAATCATCCTGTCAAAGATTTAGAAAATAATCGCGTCATGATCACTGCGCAAAATCATGGTTTTGCTGTCGATGAAGCCAGTTTGCCAAGCAATTTACGCGCCACACATAAATCTTTATTTGATGATTCATTACAAGGTATTCATCACAATCAAAAACCGGCTTTTAGCTTTCAAGGCCATCCTGAAGCAAGCCCAGGCCCCCATGATGCCGCCCCACTTTTTGATCACTTTATTGAATTAATAAAAATTTATAAGCAGGAGCAATAATATGGCTAAGCGAACAGATATCAAATCGATTTTAATTATTGGCGCTGGCCCAATTGTTATTGGTCAAGCTTGTGAATTTGATTATTCAGGCGCCCAAGCCTGCAAAGCCCTACGTGAAGAAGGTTACCGCGTTATTTTAGTCAATTCCAATCCGGCAACCATTATGACAGATCCAGAGATGGCTGATGCCACCTATATAGAACCTATTCACTGGTCAACTGTTGCCAAAATCATCGAACAAGAAAGACCTGACGCTATTTTACCAACTATGGGCGGGCAAACAGCACTAAATTGCGCTTTAGCGCTTGAAAAGCAAGGTATTTTAAAACAATTTAATGTTGAAATGATCGGTGCCACCGCTGATGCTATCGATAAAGCAGAAGATCGTAAGCGCTTTGACCAAGCGATGAAAAAAATAGGACTTGATACAGCACGTTCAGGTATTGCGCACTCATTAAAAGAGGCTTATGCCGTACTTGAACAAGTTGGCTTTCCTTGCATTA
>CAMLAI010000015.1 GCA_946477995.1 uncultured Gilliamella sp.
TTCTTCGTTTGTTTTTCACTAACGCCGTGTCAGTGGATGCGCATTATAGGCACTTCATTTTTTTTATCAAGCAAAAAAACATGATCTTTTAATTGTTCGAATAAGCTTTAAACACTCAAAACATTAATGCATTGATATCGTTGAAGATTATATTGAGCTAATTTGCTAGTTAATTTTTCAACATATTGGTTAAGCGCTGTGCTAACAATAATATTCTCTTCATTTAGTGATAAATTACTATCAATCAATTTGCCTTTTTCATGAAGTAATT
Source organism: uncultured Gilliamella sp. (assembly GCA_946477995.1). Taxonomy (GTDB): domain Bacteria; phylum Pseudomonadota; class Gammaproteobacteria; order Enterobacterales; family Orbaceae; genus Gilliamella. The sequence goes on from CAMLAI010000015.1 coordinate 272, forward strand.
CATAAACACGCATCGCAATTGCATTACCAGAGTCAATAAAAGTAGCGTGAGGAAAAATTACCTGCAACTCTTCTTTGATAAAAGGATAATGTGTACATCCCAATACAATAGTATCAGGGCAAACCGATAAACTTAGCCAAGGCTGTAATAACTGTTTAAGTTGCGGCATATTAACTGCCATACCTTGCAGTTTATTCTCTGCAATCTGTGCTAGTTCAGATAGCCCAAGTAATTCAACTTTACAATCAGGTGCAAACTGTTTAATCAAATTGTTTGTATAGGCTCTTTGAACTGTTGCTTTGGTTGCTAATAGCCCTATACATTTATTTTTAGTCATTTGACTAGCTGGTTTAATAGCTGGCACGACGCCAACAATCGGAAAAGAAAATTTAGCACGTAAACTAGGTAAACATATGGTACTTGCTGTATTACAAGCAATAACCGCTAAATCAATAGTATATAATTTGCTAATGTTATCAATAACATTAATTACTCTATCAATAAGAAACTGTTCTGATTTATCTCCGTAAGGGAACATTTCATTATCAAATGCATAGATATAGTGTAGATTAGGCATCTTTTTGTAGATTTCATTATAGACAGATAACCCACCGATACCCGAATCAAATATTAATATTGTTGGAGATTGTCTCGCTATGCTCATATTAAATAAAGATTAGGAAATTAAATCGACATTATCCTAAATTGAATAAAAATTTATGCAAGTAATTTTGTTTAAGGTAATACTGGCTTTTTTACTCATAAATTATTAAAATAGACGTCTAGATGGTAAAACTGCTAAAATAGAATACATCTCATCGCATATCAAGTATTGCATTTAATAAGTTAAAAGAAGGTATATCATGTCAGAATTTTTATTTACTTCAGAATCTGTTTCAGAAGGTCATCCAGATAAAATCGCCGATCAAATATCTGATGCAGTGCTTGATGCTATTTTAAAGCAAGATCCAAAAGCAAGAGTAGCTTGTGAAACTTATGTTAAAACTGGTATGGCTTTAGTCGGTGGAGAGATAACGACATCTGCTTGGGTAGATATTGAAGAGTTGACTCGCAAAACTATTCATGACATCGGATATACTAGCTCAGAAATGGGGTTTGATGCCAATTCATGTGCGGTACTCAATGCTATTGGTAAACAATCACCAGATATAAACCAAGGTGTCGATCGCAAAGATCCTCTTGAACAAGGTGCAGGTGATCAAGGCATTATGTTTGGTTATGCTACCAATGAAATGCCAAATTTAATGCCTGCAGCAATTAGTTATGCACATGATTTAATGCGTCGTCAGGCAGAAGTCAGAAAAAATGGAACGCTCCCATGGCTACGCCCTGATGCTAAAAGTCAAGTCACATTAATCTATCAAAATGGTCAGATAAAAGGCGTTGATACAGTAGTTTTATCAACCCAGCATTCAGAAGGTATTGAACAAAAAGCGATACAAGAAGCAGTAATGGAAGAAATCATTAAACCAACATTGCCTGCCAAATGGTTAACATCAAGAACCAAATACTTTATTAATCCTACGGGTCGATTTGTTATCGGTGGCCCTATGGGAGATTGTGGATTAACGGGTCGTAAGATTATTGTCGATACTTATGGTGGAGCTGCACGTCATGGCGGAGGCGCATTTTCAGGAAAAGATCCATCTAAAGTTGACCGTTCAGCTGCATATGCTGCTCGGTATGTTGCTAAAAATATTGTTGCAGCAGGGCTTGCCGATAAATGTGAATTACAAATATCGTACGCAATAGGCGTTGCAAATCCAACATCGATTTATGTCAATACTTTTGGCACAGAAAAGATTGATCATGATAAAATAGTGAATTTAATCAAAGAATTTTTTGATTTAAGACCTTATGGATTGATTCAAATGCTTGATTTAATTCAGCCAATTTATCAACAAACTGCTAGTTATGGCCATTTTGGTCGTGATATTTTCCCATGGGAAAAAACAGATAAAGCTACATTACTTCGCGATGCCGCAGGATTATAGACGAATACCCATTTTATTACATAATAAAGTCATGGCTTGTTTAAGGGAAAACCTAAGACAAGCCAGCCTTATTTTACACACCGTATTTCCTGAACCTAAAGTAATTTATAAAGTTAAAGGAAGTATTGCCGGTAGCGCACTGTTAACACGCTGGGAAATACAGCTTAATTCAATAATGTTAACTGACAATGGTGATACATTTATTGATGAAGTCGTTCCTCATGAACTTGCTCATCTACTGGTGTTTAAAACATTTGGTAAAGTTAAACCTCATGGCAAAGAGTGGCAATATATGATGTCTGAAGTATTAGGTAAATTACCAAAAGTAACCCATAACTTTACAATAAAGCGCAATAGCTATATGTACCGTTGTAATTGCCAAATCCACCATTTAACTAAAATCAGACATAATAAAATCCAAAACAATAAAACTAGTTATTTATGCCAAAAATGCGGTAGTATACTTAAACAAGTTATTCCAATTTAGACCATTACATGTGTAAACTAGATTTTCATTTTTATAAAAGTTCATTCTTTATTCTTCTCTTAGGTGTGTTTCTTTATATTTTCGGTAATTTTTATATTCCTCTATATAATGGGTTAACAGTTACACTTATTGAACACCTACAATCTCTCTTTTTATTATTTATGTGTGGTTATACGTTTTATTATGCAAAACGCGTACAACATCATGCTACCTTATATAAATTCTGGATTTGGACAATCTTTTGGTGGATTATGCTTTTTGGACGAGGAATAAGTTGGGGGCGTGATTTTTATCCTGACGTTCCACGTTTTTATTATAAAATCATTGCAGCTATTGTAATGGGTATACCATTACTGACGACTTTCTTACCAACAATCCGCAAAGAAATAGCACGGCGTTATAAATTTGAAAGTATTCCTTTTTGGCATATCTTTTTCGCATTTCTTTTTTTGGGAATTGCAGATATCGCAGAGCACCATCGTATGGGACACGAATTTTTAGTATTAACTCGAGAACGTAAAGATTTGATTGAAGAATTAATGGAAATTCCTTGCCTGCTCTGTATAGCATTAACAACTTTCTATATGCAAACAAATGAACAAAAAAGGTTGAGTAAATCATGTTAAGTTATCGTCATAGCTATCATGCTGGTAATCATGCAGATGTGTTAAAACATATTGTTTTAACCTTGTGTCTTGAATCGTTAAAAGAAAAAGAAAAATCGATTTTATATTTAGATACGCACTCTGGTGCTGGCCGTTATTTATTACAAAGCGAGCATGCTGAAAAAACGGGTGAATATTTATCAGGAATAAATTTAGTTTGGCAACAAACAGCTATACCAGAAGCTCTTACTCCGTATATTTCAGTGTTAAAACGATATAATCCTTTTGATACTTTGAAATATTATCCAGGTTCTCCTTTAATTGCTAAACAACTATTAAGAGAACAAGATAAATTGAATTTAACTGAATTACACCCAAGTGACTATCCTTTATTAAAGCAAGAATTTGCAAAGGATAAGCGCGCTAACGTGTTACGTGAAGATGGTTTTTTGCAATTAAAATCTAAATTACCACCACAATCACGTCGCGGCATTATTTTGATCGATCCATCTTACGAAATAAAAGAAGACTATCAAAAAATTCCAGCAGCAATTTATGAAGCTTATAAACGTTTTGCAACTGGAGTTTACTTGATTTGGTATCCAGTTGTGTCAAGAACACAAAGCCAAAAAATGATAGATGGAATTGTAAATTTAGGAATTAAACGAATATCACAATTTGAACTAGCATTAAGGCCGGATAATAATCATAAAGGAATGACCGCATCGGGCATGATTGTCATCAATCCACCTTGGAAATTGCATGAGCAAATGCAAACAATCTTACCGTGGTTATCCAATATTCTTGATACAGATAAGACTGGCAATATACTGATTAAAAAATTAGTGACAGAATAAATTGTCAGGTTAATAAACAAAATGCGAGGTTTTCTCGCATTTTAAATAATTATAAAGAAAACGTTAAAACTGAAATTATGGAAAAAAATGGCATGCAAATAAATAGATCCATAAAATAATAGTTAATAATAAAGATAAAAATACCGCTGCTGAACCATAATCTTTAGCTCGACCTGATAACTCATGTCTTTCCTTACCTATACGATCAACAACACACTCAATTGCACTATTAATCAGTTCAACAATCATGACTACACCAATCGAGCCAAGTAATAAAATACGTTCATAAATAGAAAAATCGATTAGCATCACAATAATATAAGCTACTATTAATAAAATTAATTCTTGACGAAATGCAGCCTCATACCTAATAGCCGATTTAAAGCCTTTTAAAGAATATTTGGTTGCATTAAAAATACGTTGTAAACCTGTCGATTTTTCCATCATAACATTCCAAATTAAAAATTATCTAACATATCCGTAATTCATTAGCCTTTGAAATCTTCTCTCCAATAAAACCGACTCATCCATATTTTCAAGCTCGTCAAGATCACTTAGTAGCTGCTTTTTCAATGAGGTAGCTACTGTACTATAATCACGATGCGCACCGCCAAGAGGTTCAGGCACAATAGAATCAATAAGATTTAATTTGAGTAATTTATCAGCTGTCATATTCATGGCTTCAGCAGCAACTGATGCCTTATCTGCGCTTTTCCATAATATAGAAGCACAGCCTTCAGGAGAAATCACAGAATAGGTACTGTACTGTAGCATATTCACTTTATCTGCAACACCAATAGCCAGTGCGCCGCCAGATCCACCTTCACCAATTACAGTACAAATTGTTGGCACTTTTAAACGTGACATTTCACGTAGGTTACGCGCTATGGCTTCAGCTTGACCTCGTTCTTCTGCACCAATCCCAGGATAAGCACCGGGTGTATCGATAAAAGTAATAATAGGTAATTTAAAGCGTTCAGCCAATTGCATCAGCCTTAATGCTTTACGATATCCTTCCGGAGCAGGCATACCAAAATTACGATATATTTTTTGTTTGGTCTCACGACCTTTTTGATGGCCAATAACCATAACAGCACGATCATCAATACGTGCAATTCCACCTACAATAGCTTTATCATCAGCATAAGCACGATCACCAGCTAATTCATCAAAATCAGTGAAAATCTCTTTAATATAATCTAATGTATACGGTCGGTTTGGATGCCGAGCTAGTTGTGCAACATCCCAAGGGGACAAGTTTGCAAATATTTTTTTAGTTAATTCACGACTTTTTTGATTTAACTGTTTAATTTCTTTATCTAAATTGATATCTAATTCCACTTGTTGTGAATCAATATTCTTTAAGGAATTAATTTTTGCTTCTAATTCCGCTATCGGCTTTTCAAATTCCAAAAAATTGCTCATAACGATTATGATTGCCTCTTGTGTTATTTGTATTTCCTAAAAAATACACTACTAAATACAGTATACTGACTATTTCTTAAGATAAAATTAAGCCAATTCTACTATGTAATACGCATTAAAGTCACCAATATTTATTTCAGTAAGCTTTAAGATATATTAAAATCATTTTACCTAATTCTATTGATATAAATTTCATTCTGAGTAGTTGATGAAAAATGCATCACTGATATATATGGGCTATTCGAACTCAAATTCAATACGCTCATTTCCAAGTAATGTTTTCAACTCTACGATTAAAGCATCTTCAGGAACTATACGCCAAGTTGTTCCAAATTGGATCCGAACGACCGAATCATCTCGATGATAATAAAGATTAACTGGTACACTTCCATGTCGATAAGGTTCTAAAATCTGTTGTAAACGCTGTAATATCGAACGATTAGCTTCAGCTTCAGTTAATGTAATAGCCAAGCCCTTAACATATTTAGCTCGAGCATCTTTCAAATCAACAATATCGCGAACAGACATCTTTAGTCCACCATTAAAATCATCGGGGCTAACTTGACCTGACACTATCAGAATTTTATCTTTAACTAAAAGATGCCCAAACTTTTCTAAAGAATCGGCAAATAACATACCATCAATTCGACCAGAACGATCATCTAAAGTAAACAGACCAATTTTATTGCCTTTTTTGGTAATTCTAACTCTTGCATCAGCAACTATTCCTGCGAAGGTTGCTGTCTTTCCCCAACCAGTTGGCGCAGCTTCACTAATGCGTACGCCACCGGCATAACGATTGAGTTCTTTTAAATATTGCGTAACCGGATGGCCGGTTAGATAAAGTCCTAAAGCATCTCTTTCGCCATCAAGTAATACTTGAGCGGGTAATTCTGGTACTGCTGCATAAGCATGTTCAACTTGTTCAGGCTCTTCAGCTAATACGCCAAACATATCTTCTTGGCCAATATTTTGCGCTTTGGTATATTGCTCAGCTGCCTGCATTGCATCACTAATACTATGTAAAATTGCTGCCCGATGCGGTCCTAATTTATCAAAAGCACCGGCCATAGTTAGCTTTTCTAATACACGTCGATTGATTTTTTTCATATCTGTGCGCGCGCACAGTTCAAAAATATTTTTAAAATAGCCCCCACTATTACGAGCTTCAACAATTGCTTCAATTGGCCCTTCACCAACGCCTTTTATTGCACCAATGCCATAAACAATTTCGCCTTTGTCATTCACATGAAAATGGTACAAACCGCTGTTAATATCTGGAGGATTAACTTTTAGTCCCATTCGTAAGCATTCATCAACCAAGCCCACAATTTTATCGGTATTATCCATATCTGCTGTCATAACAGCTGCCATGAATTCAGCTGGATAATGGGTTTTCAGCCATAAAGTTTGGTAAGACACCAGTGCATAGGCGGCAGAGTGTGATTTATTAAAACCATAACCAGCAAACTTTTCAACCAAATCAAAAATATGCATTGAAAGTTCACCATCCACACCTTGTTTCTCAGCGCCTTCTTTAAAAACAGAACGTTGTTTAGCCATCTCTTCTGGTTTCTTTTTACCCATAGCACGGCGCAGTAGATCAGCACCGCCTAAGGTATAACCGGACAAAGTTTGTGCTATTTGCATGACCTGTTCTTGATATAAAATAATCCCATAAGTTGGCTCTAAAATAGGTTTTAATGACTCATGTTGATATTTTATATCGGGATAAGAAACATCTTCTCGCCCATGTTTACGATCGATAAAATTGTCTACCATTCCTGACTGTAAAGGTCCCGGGCGAAATAATGCTACTAAAGCAATCATATCCTCAAAACAGTCTGGTTTTAAGCGCCGAATTAAATCTTTCATGCCACGCGATTCTAGCTGAAATACTGCGGTTGTTTCAGCTTTCAACAATAAATCGAAAGAGTCTTTATCATCCAGAGGAATGCGCGTAATATCAACAAGTTCTTTCCCTTCTCTAATCTGACGTTCATTAATCATTTTGATCGCCCAATCAATAATGGTTAATGTGCGCAATCCTAAGAAATCAAACTTAACTAAGCCAGCATATTCAACATCATTTTTATCAAATTGAGTAACAGGATGATGCCCTTCGGGATCACAATAAATAGGTGAAAAATCGGTAATTTTTGTTGGTGAAATCACAACACCACCCGCATGTTTACCTGCATTGCGAGTTACGCCTTCTAATTGACGAGCAATATCAATTAGCGACTTAATTTCCTCGTTATTATCATATAATTCTTGTAATTGTGGCTCAATTTCGAATGCTTTAGCCAGTGTCATACCTGGATCTAAAGGAATCAATTTAGAAATACGATCGACAAACCCATAAGGATGGCCAAGCACTCGCCCAACATCTCGAATTACAGCTTTAGCTGCCATTGTACCAAAAGTAATAATCTGTGAAACCGCATCACGACCATACATATCAGCAACGTGATCAATAACCAAATCACGTTTTTCCATGCAAAAATCGACATCAAAGTCAGGCATTGATACACGTTCGGGATTTAAAAAACGTTCAAAAAGTAAGTCAAAGGCTAGCGGATCTAAATCTGTTATTTTTAATGCATAAGCCACTAATGAACCCGCTCCCGAACCTCGACCTGGGCCAACTGGAATATCATTATCTTTTGACCATTGAATAAACTCCATCACGATCAAAAAATAACCGGGAAAACCCATTTGATTAATAACATTAAGTTCAGTTTCTAAACGCTCATCATATTCTGCTCGTTTTTGTGCTCTAATATCTGGATCAGGAAAAAGAAACTTTAGTCGTTCTTCAAGGCCTTCACGTGATTTATAGACTAGAAAATCTTCAGTAGACATATCCCCTGTTGGAAATTTAGGTAAAAAATATTCACCCAAACGTATAGTCACATTGCAACGCTTAGCTATTTCTACACTATTTTCTAAAGCCTCAGGAATATCTGAAAACAACTCACACATTTCCTGCTCATTACGCAGGTACTGTTCTGGTGAATAGTTCTTAGGACGATTAGGATCTTCAAGAGTGTTGCCATCATGTATCGCTACGCGAATTTCATGGGCCTCAAAATCAGAAGGTTGTAAAAAACGAACATCATTGGTCGCAACAACCGGCAACATATATTGTTCAGCAAGTTTTACTGCGCTATGAATAAACAACTCTTCGTTGTTACGTTTAGTACGAACTAACTCAAAATAAAAGTGATCATGAAAATTTTCTTTATAAAAATTGATAGCGTTATCGATTATAGACTCATTATTACGAATAATACCTATACCAATATCACTTTCCCGCCCAGCCAAAATTATAAGTCCGGTACGATATTGAGCTAACCACTGCTGATCAACAACTGGCATATCACCGATATATCCCCTTTCATAAGCTTTAGATATAAGTAATGTCAGATTTTTGTAACCTTCATTATTAGCAGCGAGTAGCGTTAATCGATAAATATCATCCGGTAATTGTGAGCTTCTGATTGCTAAATCAGCACCAATAATCGGCTTAATTCCTTTTGCCATCGCAGATCCATAAAACTTAACCAAACCACAAAGATTGGTAAAGTCGGTAATAGCAAAAGCAGGCATATGCAACTGGCTAACCTCATTAACCAGTGTCCCCACTTTAGCGATACCATCAACCATTGAAAAGTCACTATGTAGATGAAGATGAATAAACTTAGGCTCTGTCATATTTATCAGAAATAATTATGCTAAAAAATTGTTAGCGATTATATCACAAGCAATAGCAATATTCTTATTCTGTTTATCAACATGTTTTGTTTGAATTGAAAAAAGAAGGAATCTTTTGAATAACGTTGATCGATGAAAATGATTAAACTTATACCACCGATAATCTAATTTATCGGTGGGTAGAGATCAATTAAATTTTCTTAAATAACACTGAACCATTAGTTCCGCCAAAACCAAATGAATTACAAAGTGCATATTCTAAGTTTTTAACTTGACGAGCGGTATGCGGTACATAATCTAGATCACATCCATCATCAGGATTATCTAAATTAATTGTTGGAGGCACAGCCTGATCGCGTAATGCCAATACCGTAAAAATAGACTCAACAGCACCCGCAGCGCCTAGTAAATGACCAATCATTGATTTAGTTGAACTTACCATTACTTTGTTGGCATTTTCTTTAAAAATGCTTTTAACTGCTTGAGTCTCAGCTTTGTCGCCAGCAGGAGTTGATGTACCATGAGCATTAATATAACCAATATGTTCAGGTGTTATTCCTGCATCACGAATCGCACATTTCATAGCTAATGCCGCTCCGCTTCCATCCGCTGGAGGTGAAGTCATATGATAAGCATCACCACTCATACCAAAACCAACTACTTCAGCATAAATCTTAGCACCACGCTTTTTAGCATGTTCATATTCTTCTAGGAACATGATACCTGCACCGTCACCAAGCACAAAACCATCACGATCTTTATCCCATGGTCGACTTGCAGCTTTTGGGTTGTCGTTATTCGTTGACAAGGCACGCGCAGCCCCAAAACCACCGATACCAAGAGGAGTACTCGCTTTTTCACCACCACCGGCTAACATCGCATCGGCATCACCATATGCAATCATACGCGCTGCATGACCAATATTATGTACGCCAGAAGAACAAGCGGTAGCAATAGTAATACTTGGACCTTTTAATCCGTAAATAATTGATAAGTGACCAGCGATCATATTTACTATAGTTGATGGTACAAAGAAAGGACTAATTTTACGTGGTCCACCATTAACTAATGCACTATGATTTTCTTCAATTAATCCTAGTCCACCAATACCTGAACCGATAGCACAACCGATTCGCTCTGCATTTTCTTCCGTAATTTCAATACCCGCATCTTGCATTGCTTGCATACCTGCTGCAATACCGTATTGGATGAAATAATCCATTTTACGAGCATCTTTACGTGAAATATTATAATCTTCGCCATCAAAGTTTTTAACCATCGCTGCGAAGCGCGTTGCAAAAGGGGCTGTATCAAAGTGTTCTATAAGTTCTACACCACTTTGACCGGCTAATAAAGCTTGCCAAGTAGAATCAACTGTATTACCTACTGGAGATATCATGCCCATTCCAGTAACAACAACTCTGCGTTTAGACACATTGTCCTCCAGAAAAGGATTGAAATGAAATTTGAATCATTGAAAATTTTTTATGAGTTTTCAAAATTAAATTGGAATCCACTCTATAAAAATAGAGATATAAATACAAACTAGGCGATCATTTGACCGCCTATTATGAAAACTCTGCTAACCTTATTGATTTGCAGTAATATAATCAATTGCTGATTGTACAGTTGTAATCTTTTCAGCTTCTTCATCAGGAATTTCAGTATCAAATTCTTCTTCTAAAGCCATAACTAATTCAACTGTATCAAGAGAGTCAGCGCCAAGATCTTCAACGAAAGAAGATTCATTTTTAACTTCATCCTCTTTAACACCAAGTTGCTCAACAATAATTTTCTTAACTCGCTCTTCAATAGTGCTCATACTCTTTTTTTTCCTATAAATATCGCCAAAAGCGGCGGTGAATGTAAGTTTATAAAATGTTGAAAAAGATGCAAATCATTTTTCAACCCAATTGCTTATTTTTTGCTCAAAAAGTCAAAATATTGGCTTATTCTACACTATTCTGATCAATTACACCATATACATGCCACCATTGACATGTAAAGTTTCACCAGTAATATAAGATGCTTCATCGGAAGCCAAGAATGCAACAGCATTGGCTATTTCTGATGGCTCTCCTAATCGTCCAGCTGGCACTTGTGCTAACGTCACGGCTTTTTGCTCATCGGTTAATGCTTCAGTCATATCTGTTGCAATAAATCCAGGCGCTACCACATTAACCGTAATACCTCGAGATGCAACTTCACGAGCTAATGATTTACTAAAACCAATTAATCCTGCTTTAGCTGCCGCATAGTTAGCTTGCCCTGCATTACCCATTGTACCAACAACAGAACCGATTGTAATAATTCGTCCATAACGTTTTTTCATCATAGATCGCATTAAAGCCTTAGATAGACGGAACACCGAAGTTAAATTGGTATCTAAAATAGATTGCCACTCTTCTTCTTTCATTCGCATTAATAAATTATCACGAGTGATACCAGCATTATTCACTAAAATATCAATATCACCAAATTCAGTTTTAATAGCATTAATGACAGATTCAATCGATGCTTCGTCAGTCACATTTAAAGCAAAACCTTTGCCATGTGTACCTAAATATTGACTGATTGCTTCAGCACCTTTTTCTGTTGTTGCAGTGCCAATAACAGTTGCACCACAAGCAACTAACTTTTCAGCAATCGCTTTACCTATCCCGCGACTTGCACCAGTAACTAAAGCAATTTTTCCTGATAGGTTCATAACTACCCCTTTTATCTTCTATTTAGTATTTTCTATTGCAACATCTAATGACGCTTTATCATTGACAGCACATGCTGATAACGAATCAACAATACGTTTAGCCAATCCAGTTAGTACTTTACCTGGTCCTATTTCAACTAACAGTGTTACACCTTGTTTCGCCATTTGCTCAACAGTTTCTGTCCAGCGAACAGGGCTATAAAGCTGCGCAATTAATGCGGCTTTAATTTTTTCTGCTGAGGATTCAATCTTAACATCAACGTTATTAATAACCGCAAATTTTGGCGTGTTGAAAGTAATTTCATTCAAGGCAATAGCTAATTTTTCGGCCGCGGGTTTCATTAACTCACAATGGGAAGGAACACTAACAGCTAATGGTAAAGCACGTTTAGCACCTGCTTCTTTGCAAAGTACGCCAGCGCGCTCTACAGCTTCTTTATTACCGGCAATAACAACTTGTCCTGGTGAATTAAAATTGACAGGCGCAACAACTTGGCCTTGCGATGCTTGTTCACACGCTTTACTTATTGACTCATTATCTAAACCGATAATGGCATACATCGCACCAGTTCCTGTTGGTACAGCCTCTTGCATAAGTTTGCCACGTAATTCAACTAATTTAATTGCATCTTTAAAATCAATCACGCCAGCACATACCAATGCCGAATATTCACCTAAACTATGTCCTGCCATAAATTCAGGTTGTGCACCATTAACACTTTGCCAAACTCTAAACGTAGCAACTGAAGCAGCTAATAAAGCTGGTTGTGTTTGCCATGTTTTGTTCAGTTCCTCAACTGGACCTTGTTGTACCAATGCCCATAAATCGTAACCTAATACTTGTGACGCTTCGTCAAAAGTAGATTTTACAATTGGATAATTGTCAGCAAGATCTTTTAACATACCGACGGCTTGTGAACCTTGTCCTGGAAAAACCATTGCAAATTTGGTCATTTTTAAATCCTTGAATACTCAAAATAATTTTTGTTTAAAATCTAACGAGCGCAGAGCCCCAAACAAAACCGCCACCAAAAGCTTCTAATAAGATTAGTTGGCCTCGCTTAATACGGCCATCTCGCACACCTGTATCTAATGCACAAGGGACCGATGCGGCTGAAGTGTTGCCTTGTTTATCTAAAGTAACAATAACTTTACTTAAATCCATATCTAAACGTTTTGCTGTGGCTGAAATAATTCTTAAATTTGCTTGATGTGGTACTAACCAATCTAAATCGGATTTATTAAAGGAATTTTCTGTTAGTAATTCATCGACTAAATTTGAAAGCTCTTTGACAGCAATTTTAAATACATCATTGCCTTGCATAGTCATATAAACGGGATCATTCATATCACGGCGATCAACATAAGGATATTTTAATAACTCGCCGTAACGACCATCAGCATGAAGATGTGAAGCAATAATCCCTGGTTCTTGAGAAGCACCAACCACAACAGCACCGGCACCATCGCCAAAAATGATAATTGTTCCACGATCTGTTGGATCGACACCACGAGTTAGCATGTCCGAACCAACCACTAATGCATATTTAATTGCACCACTTTTTATATATTTATCGGCAATATCAAGTGCATAGACGAACCCTGAACATGCAGCAGAAACATCAAAAGCAATGACATCTCCGATAGCTAACTTTGCTTGCAGTTCGGTGGCTGAGCTAGGAAAAGCATTCACTGAAGTTGCGGTGGCAACTATAATCATACCTATCTCATTTTTATCAATCTTTGCCATTTCAATAGCATTTAAAGACGCTTCATAAGCCATAGAAGTTACTGTTTCGTCTGGTGCTGCAATGCGTCGTTCTTTTATTCCTGTTCGTGTTGTGATCCATTCATCACTGGTATCGACCATTTTTTCAAGATCGGCATTGGTTCTTATCTGTTTTGGAAGATAACTCCCTGTTCCTAATATCTTTGTATACATCTAATTATTCGCTCTTAGGTAGTACGGAAGAAAGGCTGCTTGCAATCTTCTCAGGTATATTGGTTTGGATAGCCAAAATAGCTTGTTCTATTGCTGCAAAGAATGATTTTTGATTAGCGCTACCATGACTTTTAATCACAATGCTTTGAAGCCCAAGCAAACATGCGCCATTATATCGTCCGGGATCTAAATAACCAAAATTTTTAGACACCTTTCTTTGTAACCACTTACTTAATAGTTTCATTAATAATGAATTATGGCCAATAGATAGCTTAAATGAAGACATGAAAATTTTAAGTAAACCTTCTACTGTTTTTAATGTCACATTACCCACAAAGCCATCACAGACTAGTACATCGGTTTTACCAGTTAAAAGCTCGTTACCTTCTAAATAGCCGATATAATTAATATTATCATTCGATTTTAAAATCGCTGCTGCAGCACGTATTTTATCCAAACCTTTTGTATCTTCTTCACCAATATTAAGTAAAGCAACTCTGGGATGATCAATTTTAAGCACTGTTTTGGCTAAGATCTGCCCCATTATGGCAAATTGCACTAACATATCACTATCACACTGAGCATTAGCACCTAAATCCAATACTACTGTATTTTGATTATTTAATGCAGGAATGATGGCAACTAATGCAGGACGGTCAATACCAACTAGTGCATGTAATAATAGCTTAGACAGTCCCATTAATGCACCAGTATTACCAGCGCTAACGCAAGCTTGAGCTTGGTTATTTTTAACCAATTCTAGCGCTATTCTCATTGATGAGCCATGGCTATGCCGGATGGCATAAGCGGGTTTCATATCATTAGCAATAACAGATGTTGATTCGATCAACATTAGTCGATGGTCTTGTTGATATTGCTTGACAAACTTTGCATTTTCTTTAGATAAAAAAAGACTAATTTCTGCTGGATCACCCACCAGAAAAATAGAGAGATTTGGATAACAATTTAGTGCTTGTATTGCAGCAGGAACAATCACACGAGGACCAAAGTCCCCGCTCATAGCATCTAACGCAATGGTTAGATTATCCAAAATGTCACCTGAGGATTTCTAATTACTGAGTAATTATTTAGAAATCACTTTACGACCACGATAATAACCATCAGCGGTTACGTGATGACGTAAATGTGTTTTACCTGATTCATCAACTGAGATATTAGCAACAGTTAATGCATCATGAGAACGACGCATACCACGTTTTGCACGAGTTTTACGATTCTGTTGAACAGCCATGGATTTACCCCTTATTCTTTAAACTAACTAAAATTGCAAATGGATTTGGTTTTTCATTCTCCGCTGGAATTTCACCAAATACCATATCTGCCTCTGACACTTCGCAGTGTTTACTATCATGTACCGGCGCAATTGGTAACGAGAGAATAATTTCGTCCTCAAGTAACGCTAATATATCGACCTCGCCAAACTCGTTCATAAAAACGGGTTCATAATGTTCCGGTAACGCCTCTGCCTGAGCATCGCTCTTAACAGGACTAAATTTATTCATCACATGAACTTCAGTGATAAAAGGTTTGAAACAACGTTGACAAATAAGCTCCAACGTTATTTTTGCATCAATTGCGATAACACAAAGTTTCTGCTCATCGTAATAAAAAGACAAACTACACTCAATATCGCTTTTCAGACTTTCAACCCTTGTTGCACTTTGCGCTGGATAGTATCCAACATAATCAAGTCGTTTTTGTGCCGCTTTGACAGGGTCAATTGTTAATGGCAATTTATTTTGCATAAGATAAGCTTGCTACCTTGAAAATTATTTTATGTAGTTAAAAACTACACAATGCCGTAAGGCGCGCATCTTACCTTTAAATGACCATTTCGTCAATGGGCGCAACTAATATTATTTGTATTAGTTATTGATTATTCCCTTAATATTTTATCAAATATATTTATTTTAATTTCGTAAAAAGTTTAATATAAAAAAATGCAATTTCGACTATTAACAATACCAATGACAGTTTAAGACAATCGTCCAAAGCTATCTTTGACGATAGCTTGGAAATCTTCAAAGGTTTTACTATTTAATAAACGTTTGGTTGAACGCTCCTTCACTAAATTGACAAACAAATTATAAATTCGCATCGCATCTTCATATTCATCCTTACTAATTGCTAATAAAAAAATGACGTGTGCGACTTCATTTTTATCCCATAAAATTCCTTGTGGCGCTAATATGGTTGTCACAACCGTCTTTTTGGCCAACAGACCTACTGAGTGAGGAATAGCAATATTTTCACCTAATAATGTTGAAACAATCGCTTCACGTTCAATGACAGAATGATAAAAAGATGCATCGACATATCCTTGCTTTTCTAAACGATGACAAACCACTTTAAAAAGTTCTGATTGTGTTATTGGTTTATCCATGATAAGAAAAAATTTTTTGTCGAAAAAACGCTCGATCATATAGGGCATTGTTCTGTCTATCATAGCCAATCGCCCTAATTGCTCGAGTTGATAGGCAGTTGGAAATGGCGCTATTTTAACAATTTGCTTATCTTTTTCAGTTAAGCGTACGGTTGAGACAATAAAATCTTCCTCAATATTTGTTAACTGCTCATATTCTCGATAGGAAAGTATACGACTAATTTGAATATGTGGAAAATCTCGCTTAATCTTCGATTCAATCATACGTAAAGTTGCATTACCAAGATCGCTCACTAGCAGTATTTGAGCATACCTTTCATGACCTGCACTATAGTTACGTTCTAATGCGACACCAATGTGCACAGCCAAGTAACTGATCTCATCTTCGGTCATTTTTGATTCGGTATATTTTTCCGTATTAGCTAGTGCTGATAAGGTAATATCATAAGCAAACGGATAATATTGTTTTATTTCTTGCAATAAAGGATTTGTTGTACGAATTTGATATTTCACGCGCGATAGCATCGATGAAACGTGGATTGACATATCTTCGAATAATTTTTCATCCTTCAATAAATTATAGTGATAAGTATGATTAATATAAGATAAAATATGTTTTACAAGCGCTAAACTTTTTGCTTGATTTGGCGAATCAATAATGGTGCGAGACATGATTTGAACGCATAAATAATTCAACTCAGCTTGAGAAAGTACACTACCTAGAAAATAAGAAAACTCTTCAGAAATCTCTTGAGCTGCGCCAATAACAGTACTATTAATCTGATCTATTTGATAATCAATTAACTCATAACCTTGCGTAATTCGGCTAATTGAAACAGCACAACTATAGAGTAAATAACTTTTTCCTTCAGCATTTAATTTTAACTCAAAACGCTCAATTTGATCTTGCAATACCTTTTCTAAATAATCCAACTCAATATCATTCAATATATGCTTTTGAAGTCTACCAATTGTTAAGGTATCTTCCGCCATATATCGTTGCCATAAAATATCAGTTAAACATGCTCGTATGGAAGGCTCTTCGCCAATTAAACGCATACCATAATAGGGGCGATTTTCTAATTGCAAATTATACTTATCTAAATATTGTTTAACTTCAATCACATCATTTTGCAACGTGCTACGACTTAAAAACCATTTATCAGCAATATCATCTAATTTGACAGAATTAGATTGTGTTAGAAAAGCGATTATTAAAGCAACTATCCTCTCTTTGCTTGTTCGTGGGATATTTTCTATTGAATGTGAATTAGTTAAAGCTGCATAACGTTTAGCATCAGATATTAGCAGTTGATAACCAATATTTTTAGTATAATCAATTTGCGCGCCATAATGACGTAAAATATCATTAAGTGCTGAAATGTCAGTACGAATAGTACGAGTAGATACCGAAAAACGGTTAGCGAGTTCCTGTTGGGGCAGCGTTTCGTTTTTTATGGTATCAAATAAATACGCTAATCGCTGATGAGAAAACAGCACTTTAGATGACATTATTTATCCTACCAATTTTTGTGTAATTGCCAAAAGTTTTTCAACATCAGCAGTGCGCGTTTCTCCTGTCGCTTGATTAATAATAGAACTATAAATATGTGGAATAATCCTTTTCACACCAGCATCTAAAGCTATCTTTAAAATGACTTCATAGTTGTCTAAATCGATTCCCCCTGTGGGTTCCAGATAAAAATCTTGTTCAGCACAACACTTTGCCACATATTCAAATTCGGCTCGATGTTTTAATCCACCCATTGGAAAAAATTTAATTGAACTTCCGCCCATATCTTTAAGTAATGCAATTGCTGTTTCAATCGGTACCACACCCGTCATGGTTTTACTACTTAACGGGCCAGTAGCAATATTGACCAATCCAATTCTACCCGTTGGTGATACTAAGCCATTAATCACAGTCTCTTTTTGACCTAACAAAGCACGGCTAGCTCCCACACCAGTAAAGACTTGATTGACATGTTGTGGTTGAAGAACTGCCGCAAGCTGTGAAACCATATCTGACTGATTCGGATCGCCAGCGCCCAACCCTATTGAAATAGCATTATCAATTGCTTGCGCATATTTTTTCATATCGGTTATTGCTGATTCATTATCACAATAGTTTTTCGATAAAATACCAACTACAACATGAGTTTGTGCTGCTTCATAAACGGCTTTAGCATTATCAATTGAGTTAGCCAGAACATTTAAACAGACACGATCATTATAATAATTAGGTGTCAACTGCATTATTTTACTCCTAGTATAATACGTTTAATTTTATTATAAATAATGTCAAGTTGAGCAGAAGTTACACTACGTACATCAACATCAACTTTACCTTCGTTAGCTTTATATTCGCGAAAATAAACAGCAATTTCACCTTGCTTCATTAATTCAACTATTTCGATAGCACTTTTACCTATTACAGTGCTATCAAATGCGATTTCTGTACGAGCAATATCTCGCCCTGCACTATCCCAAACCACGTTGGCTAATACGCCAGGTAAAGAATTAAGATTATCAATAAATGGGGTCATTTTACTCACCATTTGCTGACCAGTTTCTTGCTTAGGATCGTTTACATAAAGTTCAATGGCTTTAGTTAAACCTAAAATACCTTCTTTTCCCACCTTCATTGGGCGTCCAATGCCTTGAGATTGAAGTTTTAACCATTCAATTGCTTGATGACGACCAATCACTAAACCACTTGTCGGTCCTTCAATTGCTTTTGCACCACTATAAATAACTAAATCAGCTCCTTGCTGATAATAGATATATAAATCCTCTTCTGCGGCAGCATCAACAATCAGTGGTATATTATGTTTTTTGGCAATGGTAGCTGCTTGTGCAACTGTTAACATACTTTTTTGCACGCAATGGTGTGACTTAACATATAAAATGGCTGCTGTATCAGCATTAATTAATGATTCGATATGTTCGGGTTTACATTCGTTAGCGTAACCTGCCTCAACGACAATCCCGCCACCTAAAGACACCATTGTCCCAATTGGTGCACCAAAATTGACGTTATGCCCTTTAGGAACAATAATTTCACGAGGTACATATTTATCAGACGAATGTAGATTAAATAATAGATCGCGATCATCCTTAATAATTAACCCTGCAACAGCTTGTGCTATACCTGCTGACGCACATGAAACCACGACTGCACTTTCGACATTGAGTAATTTGGCAATATATTGCCCAGTTTTATCAACTAAGTCTTTGATTTCAAAATATTCGCTTAAACCATGCGATACCGCATCCACCACTTCAGGTCTTGGTGTTGAAACGCCTAAAATAGTCATACGCCCTGACGCATTAATGACCTTTTTTAAATGATATTGACTATAAACGTCTTTTTCAGTTTGAGATTGTGAGCGCATTTTTACTACCTTCTTCTGTTATTTCTATGTATAACGAATGTTTTGTCGAATCAGCAACAATCGATGCTAAAGGCACGAATTGTTCATGACATCGTCTGACTTCACCTTCTGAATCAGCTAACTCAATAGCTTGTTGTTTAATATCAAAAACAGTCAAATCAGCATCATAACCAACTGTTAACTTGCCCTTATTTTTAAGACGCAAAACTTGTGCCGCATTTTGAGTAACACTATCAATAATTTTTTTTCGGCTATAACCAAGACAAATAAACTTGGTCATCACATTTGCTAAACTAAATACGGGACCTTGTAAACGATTTTTAGAATAAATGTCGGAACTAATTGTATTAGGATAAATATCTAAGCACTTAGCACGCTCGGCAACAGCAAAGCTAAAGCTTTCTCCACCATGGCCAATATCTAAAATTACGCCACGTTCAATAGCGCGTTTGATTGAATCTCGCAAATTGTTTTGTTTATCAAATATTTGATTTGGCTTACCATTAAAACAGTGAGTAATAATATCGCCTTTAGTTAATAAATCGGCAATTTCATCTAGTTCTGGCGGATTATTCCCTACATGAATCATCAGTGGTAAACCGGTCTTTTTCTGCATCTCTTTCGCTTTGATTAATGGTAAAATACCATTTTCACCCACCACACTACGGCTCATCCTAACTTTTATTCCAATAATAAAATGAGGATATTTAGCTAAAGTTTTGTCAAATAACGCGACATCAACATCTTGCATATCGGCAAGTTCATTTTGTCTAATTAGGCCAATTTTTGAAATATTCAAAAATGAATAAACATGAGTCTGCACTTGCTGAGCTAATTGATAGAATTCATCAACATCAAGTGCACCAACACTACCTGCATCCACAACAGAAGTTACGCCCGCTTTAACCCCAATTAAATCAGGCTCATCATGATAGATGGGTGAACGCGCAAAGCAATGAGTATGAGAGTCGATCCATCCGGCACTGACATAATATTTCTGTTTTAGGTCTAAAATGCGAATAGTTGGATCTGAAATGGCACTGTCTATTTTGACAATTTTTCCTTGATAAATAGCAATGTCGGTTATCGAGTCATCAATTAATATGGCGTTTCTTATAATTAAATCATACATAAGTTGTTCCAAATCCGCTGTAATTTAACCAACTACAGCGGAGAGTTAACATTAGACAATTGGAAATATTCCACCAAAAATCATCGCACCTAAAATTGCACCACCTGTAATTGGCTTTTTCCATACATAAAAAAGTAATGCACCAAGTAAAGAGCCAATACCAATAGGAATTGAAGCTACCATAGCTGATAAAATAATCATTGGTCCTAAGAATCGTCCAGAAGCATTACCGGCACCCATCATCACATCAGCACCAAAAGTCGATCCACTGCCACTATTAACAGTAAACTTTCGGATAAGAATAATAATGGCGCCAATCATTGCACCTAACACTAATCCTGTCGCTAATGCAGCTAAAAAGTTTTCAACAGGAAAGGTATAACCACCCGCTAACAATAATGCTGGTACACCTAATCCAATACCTGTTTGTAAAGCGCCACCAATATCCAATATGCCAACTAATGAACCTTCAATAACGCGGGCAAACAAAAAACTAGCGCCAAATGCTGCAACTGCACCATAATCACCGGTTGTCATTCCTGATTTGAGCATTGCAACAAACGCAATCTCATTAAATGCACCTATACCATATACATAAAAAGTATGCGTTCCAGCAAAAATACCTGCTGATAAAAGTCCACAAATAATCGGGAATGACCAATCGGCATACCAAAAACTTTTATTAATGGTTGTTTGAGTATTCATAATGTGTTATTCCCTATATTATTTAAACCAATAAGACAGACCATCTCGAAATGAATTTATCATCTTCATATCAAAACCGCGAAAATATCCACTCATCACAAATAGAACAATGATCGCAACTAACATAATCTTCATAACACGATTCCAGCCACTATCATCTACGCCTTTACCAATTAGGATGCCTAAAACTAAGCCCGGTACAGCATTACCCATAATCAATTGAGCAAGTCCGCCAAACAATGTCCCCCAAAAACCACTACGACGACCAGCATCTAACGCTGCCAACCAAAAGATAACAGGCATTACTGTTGCCACAAGCAGATTTGCCGCAGGGACTAATACTTTCGTCGCGGTAATTTTTAGGGAATCAGGAATAACAGAAGTGGTGGTATTTAAAAATAACACCACAATGACGCCGACAAATGCACAAGCTAATGCCATTTTTTTAGGATCATGTAGCGTTTCGGCAAGATTACGATTTTTTATCATCAGTAACGATGCTCCCCAGTTGGGAATAATTCGGTGATCGACATCTTGGGTAAAAGAGCCCGCAGCCACTGATGATGCCCATGCATTAAAAAAGAAACCAAGACCAAATGAGAAATGCGCCGCAGGATCACCTTCACAAGAATTAAGTTCGCCAAGTGTTCGAAAAGCCCCCATACCTTGATAGGTTGGCGCATGAAACATTCGAGCAGCCCCGGCACCAACGCCAAAACCACAAAGTCCACCAATAATAATAGACTTTAATGCAATAATTAGAATTTCCATCATTTCCCTTATACGTTATGTTATTCAGATTTAAATTCAATATCCGCAAGATTAACGAAACTTACATTAACAGAGACATCAAGAGTGATGTCGTAAAGGGTTCTTTTCCTTGGCAGAAAAACAAACAAAAAGCGCTCAGTTGTTATCATTTGTTTTGCTGATACAACTTGAATATCTTGTGGTTCAATACGTAATACAATATCGCCGATATGGTTAAATACCTCTTTTTGAACCTGGCTTAATGCTATTGCAAATGCCCGTTGTTTAGATTCACCTTTACCATTTACCCTGACAGACAACTGTTGTGTTTTTTTCATTTTTATCTTCGCACTTATGGACGTGGATTTTTTTTCAAAAATGCTTGTGCAATACGCTTGCCAAGCTCTTGTGTATCCATAAAACCAAAACCAAGAACTTTACAACCATCATTAATTGCGGTCTCACCTTCCTCTATTGATCGCATACCATGGCGTTGTGAATAGCCATATTTATTTTGTGCAGTAATCGCACCTGCGCCGCCGCTACCGCAAAACGATAAGCCCAAATCAGCATGCTTCTCATTCATGACATCACCTAACTTCATATCAGCTGCCATACCAGGAATAACAATTGCCCTACAACCTTCTACAGAGTTAATTCCTTCGGCAATCTTTTGCCCTTTTCCCATCCTATCGCCAATAACAATGACTACTTCAGTCATACTATTTCTCCTATTAATTATTGTTTTTTAATTGTCTAGTAATCTTTTCAATTTGCCTTAGCTACCTCATAATGCACAGCCAATAAATAGGCTTCTTCCATTGGCAAATTATCAAATAATTCTACTGTTCTGCGAGCTAGCGCTAAAGATTCCTGTGAAAGTTCATCAAATAAGCTTGGATCAATTTCTGGTAATTTTTCAAGTGTTTTTGCCCGTTGCACCATAGCTTTAACGTGCGAAAGTAACATAGCCTTTTGCACATCATTTTGCGTAATTTGCTGTTCAATCAACCAGCCATTTATAATTTTAATAATTTGTGATGTAACTAATTCTGGTTCAAGATTATCCTCGATCATGCGAAACTTTATTGATGACATAACACACATAATTCTCTTCTTTTTTAAGCATGGATTAAGCGTAAATGAAACCACAATTAACGTGGATAGAGACTTTTTCCGTCAACAACAGGAAATTAATTATCATTTATCGCAATAAATGGCGTCATCTGCGTTTATAGAGGGAAAAATTAAATTAAGCCAGAATAAACAGATTGTTAAATTTGTGAGTTTGATCATAAAAATGATACATAGAGAGAGAAGTGAAGATTTTTTATTTTTGGGATTTTATACGCAAAAGTTTTGGAATTTTTGTGGTTTTGCTTAAATTCAGGGTAGGATGCTATACTGAAACGTACTTATTTCCTTAAAATTCTTGACAACGTTTTTTGATTTTTGTTCTTTAGGATCTCGGACGTGAGTAATTTTGTGATTTTTTCATTTCGGTGCAAACGTCCGAAATCCTACCATACAAAAAATCTCTTTTAAGAAATTTAAAAAATACTATACCTTTATGTATAGCGCCCTTAAAATCTTTACCAACTACCAGAAGCACCACCGCCGCCACTGCGTCCGCCGCCTCCACCACCGAATCCGCCAGAACCACCAAAACCACCACTATTACCACCAAAACCTCCGCCACCACCGCGTCGGTTAATGCCCCCTCCACTTCCTTTAGCCATTAAAATACCACTTAAAATGGTACTTGCTACAAAAGCTAAAAATAATAGTGGTAATGCAATATATAGTGGATAGCCATGCCATAATGTAAATCCGCCAACAGAGAGTCCATTGAGTAATCCTGTGCTTAAACTTCGTTTTGCACTGATTTTGCCTGAGTTAGATAAGATGAAGTTAGCAATGACAAAACAGATAAAAAATGAGACTAATCCATAATTAAAAACAGTTGCGCCAAAGTCACTTGCTAGCAATGAATTCAGATTCTGTTGTGAGTCATCATCGGTTGTAGTGTCTGAATTATCGATTTTTTGACTTAATACGGTTAAAGCGTCGTATATGCCTTGATAATAGTTATGTTGTTTAAACTGAGGTGCAAGTTGGTCACGAATAATGTGGCTAGCAATCAAGTCGGTAATGGTGCCTTCAAGACCATAGCCGACTTCGATACGCATACGTTTATCATCTTTAACGATCAGTAACAATATGCCATTATCACGACCTTTTTTACCAATTTTCCAGTCAATAAAAACCCTATCGGCATATTGCTCAATCGTTTCATTATCAAGCTTCGCTATCATCAATACCGCAATTTGTGCACCATCAGTACGTGGTTTTTCAAACGCAATTAAACTTGATTCTAGCTTATCAATTTGTGACGATGTCAGGGTATGCGTGATATCAATAACACGTTGGCTAAATACGGGGATCTCAGTTAACCCATAACTCAGCCAACTGATCATCAATAGCACGCTGAATACAAATAACCTTTTCATTTATATTTACTGTCCAAAATTGACAGCAGGTGCATCAGAGATCTGTTTTTCATTATCAACCGTAAATTGTTGCTTAGGTTGTTGACCTAAAATATCTGCAACCCATTTAGTTGGTAGCGTACGGATATAACTGTTAAAATTTTTAACCGTTTCAATGTAGCGTCCTCTTGCTACTGTAATACGATTTTCTGTACCTTCAAGTTGGCTCATCAAATCTTGATAAAGTGTATTAGCTTTAAGATCGGGATAATTCTCACTTACAGCAATAAGCCTGCTTAATGCTGAACTTAAATCGGATTGTGCTTGTTGGAATTTCGAAAATAAAGTAGGATCCGTTAACTGATCAGCATTAATTTGAATCGATCCAACTTTAGCTCGTGCATCAGTGACTTGTGTTAATACTTCTTTTTCATGAGTTGCATAACCTTTTACTGTATTAACCAAATTAGGCACTAAATCAGCACGTCTTTTATATTGGTTAATAACTTCTGACCAAGAAGCTGCAACCGCCTCATCTTGAGTTTGAATACTGTTATAATCTTTAAAAAAGATAAATCCACCAATAATAATGAGTACAAGAATAACTAACAAAGATTTTGATTTCATTATAAACCTCTTATAAAGTACTTAACTTTGGTTAAATGTGAATACTAAGTAATTAAGCAACGATGAAAAATAACTTATTCTGACATCCAGTTACTGCTTTAAATAACCATAATGCACAAAAGCAAATGGCGTAAAAACAACAATAGACAACTTAATCGATAAAGATGAGATTATTAGAGATAAAGACAAAATTTTATGTCGCTAACTGATTGTTATCATTCACTATATTTCAGTTGCATACCACATAGTTTAAATTAACTGTTAAATATTATATCGAGTTTTCGCAAACTTGCGAAGTATAATCGAAGGAATTTATGCAAAACACTTCATTGCTTTATTAATGGTTGCTCACAAAGCCATTTATTATAAGTATAACAATCTTTTAATTTTTACCGATAATTATAATCAGATTATTGGCTATAAAATCACTTCAAAGCATTCAAGCTCTGCTGGCGCAAAATAGATATCATGATTATTTGACCGATTATTGGTATTTCGATGAGTATGTTTGAAATGTTCAGAGTTTACCCAAGCGTCAAAATCCGCTTTAGTTTCCCACTCTGCAAAAGATGAAAATAGTGTATAGTTTTCTTCAGTTTTTCCTTGTAAGAAATAAAAACGATTAAATCCTTTCATCTCTTTCAAATGGCTATCACGATTTCGCCATATATCAATAAAAGTATCTTCGCTACCACGTTTAATTTTAAAACGATTCATGACTATATACATAAATATCTCCTTTTAATTTACTTATGTCCGATAAAAAAATAGCACGTTTACACGTGCTATTTTAAAAATTAAATCAACCAATTATTGATTGTTGTTTTCTTCCGCTGCAGAGTTAAGTAATTCAGCTAAGTTTGCTGTTGCTTCTTCAGCAGAAACAGTTGTTTGAATGTCATCAGTTGATGGCATTGCACGTTTACGTAAACGCTCTTTATGGTAAGCATAACCCGTACCAGCCGGAATTAATCGACCAACAATAACGTTTTCTTTCAAGCCACGTAATTCGTCGTTTTTACCCGCAACTGCTGCTTCAGTTAATACGCGAGTCGTTTCTTGGAACGATGCCGCAGAAATAAATGATTCAGTAGTAAGTGATGCTTTAGTAATACCAAGCAGATCATGCAAGTAAACAATTGGTTCTTTACCTTGTGCTTCAAGTTCACGATTAATAATTTTCAAGCGTGAAACTTCAAGTTGTTCACCGTCAAGTAGACGAGAACCACCCGGATGAATAACCGTTGCTTTGCGTAACATCTGACGAACAATGACTTCAATGTGTTTATCATTGATTTTTACACCTTGTAAGCGATAAACTTCTTGAACTTCGTTAA